>JBLWKA010000117.1:0-17445 GCA_048381555.1 Oscillochloridaceae bacterium umkhey_bin13 | reverse complement strand
CAATGCGCAGACACAACAATGCGTAGCACCAGCAGGCAGGAGCCAAGCGGGAGACAAAGCGGTTGCAGTCCACACGGGCTGCGGCGTTTTGGGATCGTACACGATGTATAAATGATTATAGTCTATTTGTGCGATCTGATCAATTCTTACTGGATATGGCATGCCTGGACGCCGCCTTCCATCTGGTTTGCTCAGATTTGGGCTTAATCTGCCGTCGTCAAGCCAGGGTCGGCCGCTGGCACGCGACGCACCTCACTGAGTGCCCCTGGCGTCCCGGCGATCAGATCCTCGGCAGCGGCCACATCGTCGGCCTCACCAATCAGTCCCAACAGGTCATCAGGCTGAAAGCGCAGACTCGATTTAGGGTTAGCGATTAGTTGGCGGTTACGAATCACAGCAATAAGTGAGGCCCCGCTATGGGCACGCAGATTGGCTTCGGCCAGGGTTAAGCCAACCAGGGGGCTGTCGGCCCGCATACTGCGCCAAGTGATCGCCAGACCGCGCACCGTATTGATCAGATCATCAAGCACCTGCTCTTCGCGGGGGGTCGAGATCGCGGTATCGTACTGGTCGCGGCGCACCGCGTCGGTATAACTTAGCACCTGCATCGCCGGATAGCCCAGACTGAGCAAGGTGTGGCGTACGACTTCGAGGCCACCTTCGAGCTCAGGGTGGATCACGTCCTGAGCGCCAAGACCAACCAGGCGACTCACGCCCGAGGTGGTCGCAGCCCGGGCAATCACCGGAAGCTTCGGAGCCAGTTCGCGAGCAGTGGCAACCACCATCGCGGTGGCGGTCTCATCAGGCAACGTGACAACCAGCGCCCGGGCCTGGGCCAGACTGGCATGGGTGAGCACTTCGGAATTGGCCGCATCACCCACCAGAGTCGGCACCCCGCGGGCACTGAACTCGGCTGCCCGCCGTGCCTCAAGTTCGACCACCAGGTGCGGAATACCCAGCCGCTTCAGCACCGTGACAATGTGTTGGCCTACGCGACCATAGCCCACCACCACAACATGCTCGGCCCGCGGGAGCGCCGGATCAATCACTCGTGGTGGGTGACAATCCAGGCGCGACCAGAACCAGGGCAGGCGCTTGAGCCAGGATTCGGTGTGCGGCATCGCCCGAAACAACAGTGGGTTGAGCATAATCGAGAACAAGGCCCCGGCCAGCAGCAACGAATACTGATCCTGAGTCAGCACCCCCAGATTGACCCCGGCCTGGCCAACAATGAACGAGAACTCGCCGATCTGACTCAGGCCGGCCGCAACGACCAGCATGGTACGACCACTGGCGGGCAAGACGAGGCCCAGGAGGAGAGTCAAAATGCCTTTGCCTGCCATAATCAGGACAGTTAAGGCCACAACCTGGCCCACATTATCCCAAAGGGCCATCGGATTGACCAGCATACCCACCGACACAAAGAAGATCACCGCAAAGGTCTCGCGGAAGGGCAGCACGTCAGCACCAATCTGGTGGCTGACTTCGGATTCACCCAGCACTACCCCGGCCAGGAAGGCTCCTAGCGCCAGCGAAACCCCAAACAGCACCGCCGATCCCAGGGCTGTACCCATGGCGATCGCCACCGCCGCAAGGATGAATAGTTCGCGTGAGCGCGAGCGGGCAATCCAGGTCAAGAGCCAGGGCAACAACCGTGCCCCCACAAACAGCATCATGACCACAAACAGCCCCGCCTTGAGCAGCGCCATGCCAGCACTGAAGATCAGGCTGCTGCTAGCCGGGGCAAATAGGGCCGGTAACAAGACCAGAATCAAGACCGTTGCCAGATCTTCGAGTACCAACCAGCCTACCGCAACGCGTCCGGCATTGGTATTGAGCAAGCCATTGTCCATCAGGCCGCGCAACAAGACTACGGTACTGGCAATCGAAACCGCCATCCCTAAAACCAGGCCCGCTTGCCAATCCCAGCCCCAGAGTTGAGTCAGCCCCAGACCCATCAAGGTTGCCAGACTCATCTGGAGCAGCGCCCCCGGAACGGCAATCTGGCGTACCGCCCACAAATCCTTGAGCGAGAAGTGCAGTCCGACCCCGAACATCAAAAAGATCACGCCAATCTCGGCCAATTGGCTGATCTCGTTACTATCACTGACGAACCCTGGCGTAAAGGGGCCAATCGCTACGCCCGCCAGCAGATAACCGACAATCGTCGGCAAGCCGAGCCGTCGCGCCAACAGCCCCCCAAGAAACGCAGCTACGAGCGCGGCCGAAATGTTGGTAATCAACGAGATGTCGTGGTGCATGGTGGTATGGTACGGGTGGGATTCGTATCTGTCAACGCGAAGGAAGGAGATCGAGCCGCAAAAGCGGCTCGATCTCCTTCCTTCGTGTTGGCGTGGGTGGGAGCACCATTTCGGGGCAGGTCGCCGGAACGCAATTTGCATGCGCCAGCGGGATCAGTGTTCTGCCCAACAGCGTGCACAGCCGTCGAGTTGATGGTTGGTGCGTATTTACCAGATCCTGAGATCAGCTACAATGCGCCTATGCGTTACCTGTTTGCTCTGTTCATACTTAGCGTGCTAGTTGGCTGTAGCCTCGCTCCGGCCCCTTTGCCACCCACCAGGCTGCCAACCCCGGTAGCTGAGGTTCCGGCGTTGCCGCCACGTCCAACGGCCACCCCGCAACCAACCCCCTCGCCTGCACCGAGTCCCACGCCAACTCCGCGTAGCCTGACCCTCTGGTTGAGCGAGCGCGAGCCAGCCACGGGCGAGCTCGTTGCGCTGATCAATGAGGCTGCGGTAAGTCAGGGGCTGGCCCTGAAAGTTATCGTCCAGCCCGCCGACGCCTTGCGGCTCAGTCTGGCCACTGCCCGCCTGCTCGACGAACCCTTGCCCGATCTGATCTGGGCTGATCAAGAAGCGCTGGCTGGGTTGCTGGTTGATGGCGCGCTTCAGCCCATGCCAGCCACGACGGGCCTCGCTGATGCGCTACCCGCGCTGCTCACTGCGGCAACGCTTGATGGCCAACGCTGGGGCGCACCAATCAGCACCCATAACCATCTGTTTCTACTCTACAATCGTGACCTGATCGAAACCCCTCCGGCCACGATTGCCGACATGCTGGCCTTGACCCGCGCCCGTCAGAATCGTGAAGTGACCGGGCTGGTCATGGCCTGGAACGAAGTCAATTGGGTGCTGCCCTGGCTGCACGCCTTCGGGGGTAGCCTGACCAGTCCTGATGGTCAGACGATCACGTTGGATACACCTGCAATGACCCCAACCCTCAGTTTGCTGCGTGAGATGCATACCGCAAGCTCTGAGGGTAGTGCCGGTTACCTGCGTGCCCAGCGCCTGTTTGCCCAGGGCTACGCGGCGATGCTGCTTGATGGTGATTGGGCTTTAGCGCGTTACCGCGCCGTAAGCGAGACACTGAAACTGGGCATTGCGCCCTTGCCACGGCCTGCGGGATCGGAGCGGCCAGCTGTTCCTACCCTTGGTGGCACCTACCTGATGCTTGGGGCGACCCTGACCGGTTTTGAACGCGAACAGGCCTTAGCACTAATCAACGCCTTCAGTACGCCCACGGTACAGGCGCGTCTTGTAGCCATGGGCCACCTGCCCGCCTCGCAGGCCGCCCTCGCCTTGCTTCCCGCCGAAACCGACCCGGCGCTCCTGGTTGCGGCCAAGAGCGCCCCACAGGCCCCCGGGTTGCCCCCAACCCCAGGCGTGCGCTGCGCCCGTTATGGCCTTGCGGTCTGGTTGCCAAGTGTGTATAGCGGGCGGTTGGCGCTTGATCAAGCCCCAGCAACCATGCAGCGTGAGGCTGAAGCCTGTTTGCGCCGCGAGAGCTAAGCCACAACGTGCAACCCCCAGGCCCTGGCCTGCGTAGAATCATCGTAAGGAGTGCTGAAGCTGGCATTCTGATTCGTACAGTCAGGAAATCCGTATGCAATGCCCATCCTGCCGGGCGACCCTCCCCGAGGATGCCCGTTTTTGTATTGAGTGTGGCGCAGATCTGCGCCGTCCCGCCAGCACCGGGGCCACGGTTGCGTTACCACGCGATGCCGAAGGGGCCGCAATCTGCCGAGCCTGTGGTGCAGCCAGCCCGAGTTATGCCCTATTCTGTGTGCGCTGCGGCCAACGCATCAGTGCGGCGGCACCGACCTACGCGCCGTCACGGCCAGTGCCCCCGGTGATTGACATGGAACCACCGTCGACCCTGACGCTGCGATCCCGAACCCAAACACTCGGCGGGGTCAATCTGTGGTTGCCAATCTTCCTGGTGGGTATGGGGCTGCTCTTTTTGCTGCGCCTGCCCTTCTGGCCCATGATTCTGGTTGTGGTTGGTCTGGCCAGTTTTGTCAGTGAAGCGCTGCGGGGCCGTTTGTTCAATGCGCTCCAGGGCTCGTTCTGGATGTTCGGACTGGCCTTCCTTTTTACGGTACCACGCCTCTTCATTCCTGGGATCATCATCCTGGTTGGGGTGAGTGTGCTGCTGGGCTGGCTGGATAAAGCGAACCGCAACCCGTAACACAACGCGAACCAACCCTGAGGGCTGGCCCGCGTTGCGTGAGGACTCGCTACCACTTCGCTTAACTCACGCCCTCCAGGCGATCTTCGAGGTCGGCGTACAGTTCGCGCAGCCGATCCAGGGTTTCGTCATCGGTCTGCCAGATCCCCCGGCTATTCGCTTCGAGCAGGCGGCCCACGGCGTTGCGGGTCGCTTCGGGGTTGGCCGCTTCGAGCCTGGCCCGCATCGCGTCGTCCAGCACGAAGGTGTTGGCGGCCTCGTCGTAGACCCATTTGTCCACCGCCGAGGTTGTGGCACTCCAGCCGAGCATGTAGGTGAAGCGGCTGGCGATTTCTGCGGCCCCGTTGTGGCCGTGCTTGAGCATGCCTTCGTACCATTTGGGATTCAGCAGTTTGGTACGATATTCGACCCGCAGCACTTGATCGAGGTTCTGGATCTTGGTTTCGGCAGTGAAACTCTCGACGTAGTTCAGGGCGATACTGCGACCGGTCGCTCGTTCGGCGGCCGCCTTGAGCGCCCCGGAATAGCCGTAGTAGTGCTGCATATCGGTCAAGCCGTACTCAACACTGTCAATCTCCTGGGCGACCCGTCCGACGGTTTTGAGCAGGCCGCGCAACACTTCAGGCTGGGCCTGGCCACCCTTTTCGCCACCAAAGGCGAAGGCATTACGCTTGATAAACAGCTCTTCAAGCTCCTGACGCTCTTCCCAGGCCCCGCCGTCAATCGCCTCGTCCACATCGGTGCCATAAGTACCCTCGGCCTGGGTGAAGACCCGCGCCGTGGCCGCTTCCCATTCCTGGCCCTCGGCAAGCATCGCATTGACGTGTTTGCGAATGAAGTTCAGATCCTCGGGTTCGTCGGCGCTGGCCGCTTCACGCACTAGCCGGTCGAGCATATCAATCGTGCCGGCAAAGGTATCACGGAAGATCCCCGAAGCGGTCATCAGCACGTCAATCCGCGGGCGGCCCAACTCTTCGAGCGGGATCAGCGCGTAGCGCCCAATCTTGCCCTGGCCGTCTTTGACCGGACGCGCCCCGATCAGGCCGAGAATGACCCCAATCGATTCGCCCTTGGTCTTGATCGCATCCAAGCCCCAGAGCACCTGGGCGATGGTTTCGGGATATTCGCCGTCGTGTTCGCCCTGGTGGGCGTAGATCAGGGCTTCGCCAATGCGTACGCCCCGCTCGTAGGCACTGTCCGACGGTACACGGAAGGGATCCAGACTGTGGATGTTGCGCCCGGTGGGCAAGACGCTCAGCCCATCACGGATCAGGTCGCCACCAGGGGCAGCCGGAATATACTTGCCGTCGAGCCCGTGCAGCAGATGATCAAGTTCCTGGGTATTGCTGCGCAGTGCGGTCAGCATGCCTCGCCCGAGTTCGCTGAGCGGATTGAGGGCCATGGCCCAGGGAACGACCTCGGAGACCGCAAAGACGTCGCGCCAGACCGGGGCTGGCTCTTCGTTTTGCAAGATCGCCCGCCGCACCCATGTCGCCAGGCTGGCTTCGAGCTGATCACGCAGATTGAGGGCAGCCGGTTCGCCCCGACGGGCCGCGTGTAACAAGGCCCCGTATCCATCAAACTGGCGAGCCTGCGCACTCCACTCGGGGCGTTGGCGCAGCGCACTCAGGGCCAGGTCACCAATCCCCTGGTTGCCGTCGCGCGGGATCTTCAGGGCCTCAACCAGCAGGGTCAACTGCTCTTCGGCGTCAGGGGCACTCCCAAGCACGTGCAGACTGCCGGTGATCAGCGTTGTTTCGAGTTCGCGCAAGTAGGCATAGGCCCGCGAGGCAAAGGCCGGGAACGGCTCACCGGGCTTGCGTGCCAACTCAACGTCCAGATTGAGCAGTTCGATCTTCTGCAGGATCGCGGTCTCGGTGGTCTGAGCATCGTTACTCGTCGCAGGATCCGTACCGTTACGGGCCTCGTCACGCATCTGGCCTTCGCGGAACTCTTCGAGCAGATCCTTCAGGCTCTGGAGCTCTTTGTAGAGACCAGCGCGCCCATAGGGCGGAATGGCGTGGCCGATGATGGTCGCATAGCCACGGCGCTTGGCGATATTCGCTTCGGCTGGATTGTTGATCGGATAGACATAGAAATTGGGCACCGCCCCGAGCAGCACATCGGGCCAGCAGTGTTCGGTCATGCCTAACTGCACGCCCGGCATCCACTCCGAAGTGCCGTGCATGCCCATATGGATAATCGCCTCGGCCCCAAACTCTTTGCTCAGATATTTGTAGAAGAGCGCATACTGATGGTGGGGCGTATTCTCCTTATCGAAGAGCAGGCGCATCGGGTCGCCGGGCATACCGATGATCGGTTGCACGCCGATATAGATATTGCCGAGCCGCATGCCACCGAGGCGAATACGGTCGCGGCCGGCCGGGGCAATATCACCGGGGAAGGCTCCCCAGCGGCTATTAATGCGATCCTGATCATCGGGGCGCACCCACTGATTAAAGGCCTGGCGATCAACCAGCGGTGGCAGGTCAATTGGCGGATGGTCGGCGGGCAATTCGGTCAGATCGGCGCGCAGCGTGCCCTCTAGACAGTGAGCCAGCGTCTTGGAATCACGCGGATAGCGCCCGACATCGTAGCCAGCGGCCTGCAGGCGATCAAGCAAGGCAATCAGACTGGCGGGCACATCAAGCAGCGCAGCGGTGGCGGTATTGCCCTGGCCAGGCGGATAGTTATAGACCACAATCGCCACTTTTTTATCACGATTGGCGGTCTTGCGCAGCTTCACAAAGCCATGGGTCTGGGTAGCGAGGCGCTCAAGGCGATCAGGTACAGTGGCAATTTCGCTGCCACGCATGCCACCCAGCACCACCGGTGAAATCGCGCCATCCATTTCGGGCAAACTGTAGAGCATCGTCGCCTGGAGCGGGCCGACGCCATGGGCACGCCACTGGCTCTCGTCCTGCACAAATAGCGGCGAGGCCACCATATAGGGCACATCCAGCTTGCTGAGCAGTTCGCGGGCCACGGCGACAGTCAGGCCAGCCTTGGTTGATCCCGCCGGGCCACCCACGAGCGGAAAGCCCATCGTATTGATCAGCGCATCCACATCAATCCGGGTCAACCATTCGCGCACAACCACATGGCCTTCGATACCCTGCACAAAGATCGGCAACACCCGCAGATTGGCCGCCTCAAGGGCACGCACAACATCGTTATGGTAGCGCGTCCCACCCAGAATGTGGCTCCGGAACGAGAGCACCGCCACCGTGCCCAGGGGTTCGCTAGGTTTGCCATTGCCACGTTTGGCCGACTTGGCAGCCTGCTTGCGGCGATCACGCTCCCAGTGCAGATACTCTTCGGGCTTAGCGAAGTAGCGGGGCGCATCGGGATGGGCAAAACCCATATCGGGGATCACCTCGGGCGGTGGCACATGCAGTTTGGTCTGCCCGAAATATTCGCGCAAAATCAGTTTGAACATGGACGCCGTATTGGCAACGTTGCGCGTACTCCAATAGGTTGCCACATTCGTCCAGTTACGGAAATCGGCGAGCTTTTTGCCGGGTAAGAAGTTGACCAGCTTGCTGGTAATCTTTTGCAGCTTCACATACCCGTAGAGGGCATCTTCTTCGCGGTTGCCAACCAGCAGGCGGGCCACATTCTGGACGGGTTTGGGCATCCCGCCGCCCTTGCCACCCTTGCCCATCGCATAGTTGCCAACCTTGGTCAGGCGCATCACCTCGGGCAGACCCTCGAAGGCGAAGACAACCGGTGGATCAAGGCGCTCGACGGTTGGCACGAGCCAATCTGCCGTTTCGGCCAGCGTGATCAGCGAACTCATCACACAGCTACAGCGGGCAATTGCGGCTTCGACCTCGGCGGGACGATGTTGAATATCCCGATCCTCGAAGACGTGCAGCCGGAAGCCTGGCACCTCTTTGCGCACTTCGGCTTCGGCCTGGGCAAACAGACCCTGGCTGTAGCGCTGCAACCCCAACACCATCACAAACTCGATTGTCTGCGCCATCGCATCCTCAATTCAGGTGATTGGGCCAGCATCGCCAAGGGCAGATCTGGCCAATACGAAACTCCTTCTATTATCCCGAAAGTGTCAAAATGTACAATCTTTGCATTTTAGCAACAAACGGTGTGCAGGTTTCGTTTCACCCGGATTGAATTACTCTTGCGCTCGGCGTAGACGAGCTGCCAACCGATCTAGAACCACCAGATACAAGATTAGACCAAAAAGGGGCGGGACGAGCACCATCATCGTCCAACCCTGACGAATAGCTGCATCAAATGAGTCAGAAAAACGATACCACCCTGGTGGCAATGCCAATAACGCCGTTGCCAGCGCCGTGATCCCGATCAGGTGACGCTCAGGATTATCATACAAGGCCCGGATCAGCACAAACAGGGGAAAGATCAGCCCGGCCAGATTGTAGTAGCCATTGATCGGCGAAAGTAACAGCGTAGCGCAGAGCCACATACTGAAGCTCAACTGCGCCCCAAGGCGGCCTGGCGTAAAGCTGGATCGCACACAGAGCGCCACAACCGCCAATGAACCAAGGAGCGTCAGCAAACTCGCCAGCAGCGGAAGCTCGGCGACTGGACTAAAGCGCGTCCCACTCACGGTAAAGAGCCGCCGCGCCAAGCCCATCAATGACACATTGAACTCGGCGGCATAGGGATAAAAGCCACTGAATAAGACCCGTTCCCCATAACTCTGGTAGGGTTGCAACCCGTGGAACAGGATTGGAAACGCCAATAAGAGCAGTCCAAAGCCTGCGGCCCACCAGACCACCCGACGCGGCCCGCGTAGCAGATAAAAGCCCCCAACCAGGGCGGGGTAGATCTTGATCGCAGCCGCAAAGGCCAGTAGTGCGCCTGCAAGGGCTGGACGGCGCTCGGCGCATGCAAACCCCGCGACTAATAACAGGGTCAACATAATCCCGAGCTGCCCATAAAGCAGACACAAATAGACCGGGGGTGCAAGCACGACTACCAAACTAAGTAGCCCCCAGTACGCTTTGAGTCGCGGAAGCTCAACTATCCGCAAACTGATTACCACCAACGCAACCAGGGCCATCAGATTAAGGCCAAACCAGAGTGTACGACCGCCCGCTTCACCCAACGGCACTGTCGGCACCAGCAGATAGGCCAGCAACGGCGGATTGGGATACGGCGGCGTGCTCCAATCATTGATAAACGTGGTCGCATACGGGTCGCCATAAGTCAGCACATTGCGCGCACCCTGGCGATACTGGCGACTATCATCGGTGGGCGGACCGAGATTAAGTGCAATCGTCGCCAGCAGCAAACTTGCCAGGCCCAAACCAATCAGATTGATCCACAAGCGTAGGCGCTTCGACGGGGCGGCGAGATGGGCCAACGAGGATGGAGCACGCATAGCTAAGCACCTTTAGACTGGAGCAAACAACCGTCAATGCTACCGTACCATAGGGGCATAACGAGACCCCACCAGTGGTGCCCGAAGGGCCACAGGGTGGGGTCAACGTTTCGCGAGGTGCGGGCAGCGAAGGGAGTGCCAACGGGGGCGGTCGGGGCCAACCCGTTACCGGGGCAAAGCACGTACAGGCCACCTCACGCGGCAGAACGGGCCGATCACAACGCCTGAAGACGTTCGCGGATGCTCAGAACCTCGTTGCGCAAATGCGAGTCTGCGTTGATCTCTTCGGCGATCTTTTCACAGCCATACATCACCGTGGTATGGTCACGCCCACCGAGCAGATTGCCAATTTCGACCAGGCTACACTCGGTCTCTTCGCGGAGCAAATACATCGCAACCTGGCGGGGAACCGCAATGTTGCGCGAGCGCCCGCGGCCCTGCAACAGATCGATCTCGATCCCATAATGCTCGCTGACCACCTGAATGATCTTATCGGAGGTAATCCGACGGCGGCGACTATTGCCGATCAGATCGGCAATCGCAGCAGCGGCAACCTCAACACTAATCGTTTGGCCGTGATGCTCGGCAAACGCCGCTACCCGATTCAAACTGCCTTCCAGTTCACGGATATTGCTCTGCACCTTATAGGCCAGGAAATCAATTACCTCATCGGGCACAAAGACATTCATCTGCTCGCCTTTGGCCCGCAGAATCGCCGTGCGTGTCTCCAGATCGGGTGGCTGCACATCACAGATCAGGCCCCATTCGAAGCGTGAACGCAAACGCTCTTCGAGGGTCAGAATCGCCTTCGGCGGCTTATCCGAGCTGATAATAATATGTTTGGCCGCCGAATGTAGCGCATTGAAGGTATGGAAGAACTCTTCCTGGGTTGACTCTTTGCCCGCAATAAACTGAATATCATCAATCAGCAGCACATCAATATTGCGATAACGAATCCGAAACTCTTCGGTCTGCTGACGGCGAATCGCATTGATCAGATCATTCGTGAACTTCTCGGACGATACATAGAGCACATTGATCTCGGGATCACGGTCGAGCACATAGTTCCCGATTGCGTGCAAGAGGTGGGTTTTGCCCAACCCGACGCCACCATACAGGAACAGTGGATTGTAGGCCTGACCGGGATTATCCGCGACCCCCAGACACGCCGCATGGGCCAGCCGGTTGCTCGAACCAACAATAAACCGCGAAAAGGTGTACTTCGGATTGAGCATCCCGGTACGCATCGCACTGGTCAGATCAAGCTGCACCATGCGCTCAGGGCTGGCAGGGCTATCACTATCGGTCGGCACACTCAACGGCGGACCAGCACTCAGATCAACCCGTGGTGCCGTGCCATTGCTGATCACCACCCGCACCTGCACCGGATAGCCAACCACATCACCCAGCGAACGCCGGACGGGAGCCAGGTAGCGCTTCTCGATCCCCTCTTTGTGGAAGGGCGAAAGCGTGCCGACCGTTGCCCAGCCCCCATCAAGGGCCAGCAAAGTCGTGCCACGCAACCAGGTATCAAACTCCTGGCGCGAAGTCTGCATCTGGATGGTGCCCAGAGCTGCTTGCCAGATCTGGTTAAGATTCACAGGCACCCCCTGCACAGAGGCATAAAAATCCAATGGCGAGGGATCCAACCCACGCCACATCCAATCATTCCGTACCGAGCCTCACGATCCAGCGTGTAGCGGTGATAATGAGGATCGCACAGTTCAGGCGAGCAATCTGAAGCAGATCATACTCGATCATCCTTAGCATTTCAAGCTACATAACGTGCGAATAGCATAACGATTGCTTATGGATGGACGGGGTACGACAAGGGTGAAACTTTCGGTTGCAATGGGAAATTTACCGCTTTATGTCGAATCCAACTTGGGGGGAATTGTGGATAACTTCGGGTAGTGTCAGGGCTTTTCGATGGCAGCCAGAGCATTGGAATGAGCAACGACGGGCATCGGGAGGGGTGCTCGGCTACGCAGTCAGCGTGTGGATAACCTGGGGCTAACTGTGGAGAACATGTGGGACAATTCGTACAACGGTCATACACCCTCACCGGCCAGACCTTCGGCTGTTGCTGATGGAGGCGCAAGCTCCAGCAGATCAAACGCCGGCAGATCGGCCAGACTGGTCAAACCAAACTGTTGCAAGAAGGCCGGGGTCGTGGCATACAGAATCGGGCGCCCGACAGTCTCGCGGCGACCGGCCTCGGCAATCAGATCACGCGCCAGCAAGACCCGAACGGTGCCACTACTATCCACGCCCCGAATACTTTCGATCTCGGCCCGGGTTAAGGGCTGCCGATAAGCAATGATCGCCAAGACTTCGAGCGCCGCACTCGAAAGGCGGCCACTGGCCTGCACCCCCAGAAAGCGCCCCACTACCCGAGCCGCCTCGGGCGCACTCACGAGTTGAACCCGCTCACCATGACGCTGGAGCCGAATCCCCCGCTCCTGGTAGGCGGCCTCAAGCGTTGTTAGTGCGGCCTCTACCGCCGCTAGAGGCGCTTCGAGCGCCCGCACCAGGTCTGTGAGGGCCACTGGCTCTCCTGCCACAAATAGCAGGCTCTCGACGAGTTGCACCAGGCTTGGCGCAGGCACAGGCGGGGGCAGCGCGGGCAGCAAGGGCTGCGCGAGGGGTTGATCATCAAGCATCACACTCATCTTAGCCCATTAACGGAATAATCTCGAAGCCTGCGGGCACAAACAGGCTACCTTCGGTCGTGCCCTGCGGAGCGACCTGGCGCAACCGTCGGCCCAAGGCTTCGGCGCTGCTCGTTCCAGCCAGATAGGCCTGAAACGCAGTCGTAACCTCAGTGACCTCGTCCGGCCCTTCATGCACAAATTCGAGCCGGTAATGGGCAATACCCGCCGCCCGCCAGCTCTCGATATGGCGGCTCGCCTCCTGCGCTTCGGCCCCAAAGACGGTATTGCGGCAGCCCACGTCGGCCATCACGGGATGGGCACGCCCCTGCGCATCACGCAAGGCGATCTGGTGGCGTTCACAGGGATGCCCGCAATCTTTGTAGCTGGTGCCGGTGGACATGAAGCGGCAGAAGACGCAGTGTTCGGTATGGAAGACTGGCAAATGGTGATAGGCCACCACTTCGGTCAGCGCAGGGCCATACTCGTGGGCCAGGGTGACAATCTGGGCTGCATTGAGGTCATAGGTTGGTGTCAGGCGTTCCAGGCCCAACGCAAGCAGACCGTGGGCACTTAGGGCGTTGGCTGCGTTCAGGCTAAAATCCCCGTGCAAGACCGGGCGTTCGGCTTCCTGGATCAGCGCGTGCAGCAACCCCGTTGAGCGCACCAGCACAGCACACCCCAACTTCAGCAAGAAGCGCACAATCCGTTGCTCATCGGGCTTCAGCACCCGCGGACTCGCCACCCGGGCCATGATCCCGGCGGCTTGCACCTGTTCAACGGCGGGCCGCAAGCCATATAACTCCAGATAATCCAGCGTAATACTGGCCGGTCGGAGGGCAAGCGCCGCTTCGAGTTGGGCCGGACTGCGCACCAGCAGATGTAAGTGGGGCACCGGAGGCGTGGCCGCAGGCGCGGGCGCACGGGTGGCGGTACGCAGGGCGCTCACCAGTGTCTCAATCGGGTCGGGGCCATGGTGGGGACGCGGCTGCCCTTGCAACGCCGCCAGCGCCTCGGTGGCTTCGCGTCGCAACTGATTGAGCAGCGAACTCGGGGCGAAGGGCGTGCCTTCCAGATCAAGGGTCAGTTCATCCAGTTGATAGGGCGTAGTCCCTAAGCGGCCCAGTTGTTCTTGCAGCGTAGCCAGGCTAAGGCCGTGGCGTTGGGCGGCCGCAAGCGGTTCAGCGGAACGCACCGTGACGGCCAACTCAGGCTGATTGATCAGACTCCAGTGTAACTCAAGCGGTGCGCCCACCTGGGCCACGCCATGCACCCGCACGGCCTGGCGTTGCACCGGGGCCGCCGCCTGGGTGAAGGGGCGGGCCAAGCGTTCCAGTTCGGGATCGTGGGTGCGCCAGACCAGATCGCCGGGGCGAATGCGGCGCAGATTGACCGCATCATAACCAAACTGGAGCGCCAGCAGCCCATCGGGGGTCGGGTCGGCATGATAGACCCGCCCGCCCTCTTCGGGTTCTTCGGGGCTACGCCAGTCGGCCGCATCAAAGACCACCCCATCACCCGCCTTCAGTGGCGTAGGCGCGGCCGCAGCATCGGGTTCGATCAGCACCGCATGGGGCAACATGCGCACCACCCGGCCCATCAAGACGCCCCGGTGGCGCGGTGCCCGTCCCCGCACGACGGTCTGGTGGTTGGTGCCACTAATAAAATAGGTGCCCAGTCCCCGCGAATAGACCTGTTCGAGCTGCAATGCTTCGCGGGTAGTCAGGCTCAGCGGCAGGCCAACCCAGGCTTCATCAACCGCCTTGCGATAGGCCGCCGTCGTCAGGGCCACGTAGGCCGCATCTTTGTAGCGCCCTTCGATCTTGAGCGCCGAAATGCCCAATTGGACGATCTCGGGAATGTGGAGCAGCGCATACAGATCACCCGGCGAGAGCAGGTAACGGGCTTCGCCCAGCGGTTTCGGCACGCCGTCCACCAGCAGATCGTAGGGCAGACGGCACGCCTGGGCACACTGGCCCCGATTGGCACTCCGCCCACCCCAGGCCTCGGACGAAAAACACTGGCCGGAGTACGACACACACAGCGCCCCATGCACAAAGATCTCGAGTTCGAGCGTGGTTGCTTGCCGGATCGCGGCGATCTCCTTGAGTGACAACTCGCGGGCCAGCACCACCCGACTTACGCCAAACTCGCGGGCCAGTTCGACCCCTTCGGCACTCGTGATCGACATCTGGGTCGAGCCATGCACTTCGACCTCGGGCGCAATGATGCCCAGCAGGCGGGCCACCCCGAGATCCTGCACAATGAACGCATCGGCCCCGGCCGCAGCAATCGCATCGGCAGCGCGGGCGGCCTCGTGCAGTTCATGGTCAAAGATCAGGGTATTGAAGGTAACGTAGCCCTTCACCCCACGCCGATGGAGCGTTGCCATCACCTCGGGCAGTTCCGCCAGGGTAAAACCAACCTTGGCGCGGGCACTAAAATGTTTCAGGCCAAAATAGACCACATCGGCCCCGGCCTCGATGGCAGCCTGAAGCTGCGGCCAATAGCCCGCTGGACTCATCACCTCAGGTTTATGGCGCATTATTGGCGTCCTCAGTTCAGCCGATTATGGCAGGCATACGATGGAGCGGGCGCATGCCAACGGCCTGCTGTTCGGGCGAGGGCAGAGCCGACTCGGCGGGCTTATCCGAGGCCGCCAGGCAGAGCGCACCCCGGGCTGCCAGGCGCTGGCCCAGTTCAAGCACAACATCACAGAGCGTTAGCCGACCATCGGCCATGCGGGCCAGGGTCGCGGTGAGTTCAGCGCGACGAAAAGCCTTAAACGGGGTCGGATCGCCGCTCGCGACCCGTTCGCGCAGATCGGCGTGCAGATCGGCAAGCCATGGTGGCACAACTGGTGCCGTGGCCGCAAGGGTTTCGGCAAAGCGTGGCGGCGGGCCTGCGGCCACCTGGGTGGCGAGTTGTTCCAGATCAAGGGCCCCGGCGACGGCCAGCAGCGCGGTCGCTACCACATAATCCTGGTTATCGAGGGTAAAACTATGCCACTGACGATGACAAAGTTCGGCATAGGTACGCCGAAACGCCGCCACATCAAGACCGGGGCCAGCCAGCGTAGCGGCCACTGCGAGTGCCCCCTCGGCGCGGGCATCGTCAATCGCGCCATCAGAGCGCCCACGCGGCCCAAGCAAGGTCTTATCAATATCAATCAGCAGGGCCGTGCGCGACCAATCACAGCCCTGCGTTTCGAGCGTCGCGGCCCACGCATCCAGCAGATGCCAGCGGGTTGCAAGCGCGACCTTGCCTTGCCACTCCATGGTCTCGGGCGCAACCGGGCGATCCTCGCCAATAAAGCCATAGGCGGCCAACGCACCCAATTCGTCAAGATGGATAGCCAGCAGCCGATCATTATCGGTATCGCCAATCACGGCGACACAGGTCAGGGGCGGGCCACCACGGACAGCCTGGGCGGCATGGGCCAGAGCCAGGATGAGTTGGGCGTAGGCCCGATCCCGCTTGCGAGGCAGCGGCCCATCGGCCATACCAAGCTTAGCCCGCAACGCAGCGATGCGGGGCAAAGCAGGATCACACGGTTCGAGATCGCGGTACAGCACCGCATCACCGGTCAGATCAGCAATGGTTGCAGTTGAACTCATAAGCAGTATTATACCAAGGCTAGCGGAACATCCCCTGCGCGTACATCAACTCGGCATTCAGCAACGAGCCACCGGCCGCCCCGCGAATCGTATTGTGGCTCAGGCAGACCAGTTTATAGTCAAGCAGGGCACAGGGGCGAATACGGCCCACCGAGGTGCTCATGCCCCGGCCAGCGTCACGGTCGCGGCGAGTCTGCGGGCGATCGGGGGCCTCGTGCACAATGATCGGCTGAGGCGGAGCACTCGGCAGGCCCAACTCTTGGGGCAGACTACGGAAGTTACGCAACGTCGCCACCAACTCCTCAAGCGCAGGGCGGCGCGCAAAACCGAGCGACAGACACTCCAGGTGGCCTTCGAGCACCGGCACACGGTTGCAGTGGGCCGAAATCGTAAAGCGGGCCGGTGTGATCGCCCCATCATCGAGGCTGCCGAGCATCTTCAGCGGCTCCTCTTCGACCTTGGGTTCTTCGCCGCCGATATACGGAATAATATTATCAATCGCGTCGTAGGACGGAATACCCGGATAACCGGCCCCCGAAAGGGCTTGCATACTCATCAGGAGCATACTAGTTACCCCAAAGGCATCGTGCAACGGACGCAGAGTCATCGTCGGGCCGGTCGCGGTACAGTTCGGATTGGTAACAATCGCCCCGCTCCAGCCCCGGCGGGCGCGCTGGGTCGCAATCAGTTCCAGATGCTCGGGGTTGACCTCGGGGATCAACAGTGGCACATCGGGTTCCATGCGGTGATCCGAGGCGTTCGAACAGACGATATGACCCTCGGCGGCGAGGCGGCGCTCGATCACCCCGGCAGTCTTACTGGGCAGGGCCGAAAAGACCAGCGGCGTATCCAGATGGGCATCATCAGCCAGCACCGGCATATCCTGCAACACCGCAGGCATGGGGCTATCGAGCACCCAGCGCACCGCTTCGCCATAGGTACGCCCTGCACTGCGTTCGCTCCCCACCAGAGCCCCAACCTCGAACCAGGGGTGACCTTCGAGCAACTGTAAAAAGCGCTGCCCAACCGTTCCGGTAGCCCCGAGCACCGCAACCCGCACTTTCATCGCTTCCTCCTCGGCTACTGCTTCACGATCAGACCGCTCGTATTATATCGTAGATCAGGGGGCGAGGATGGCCGCCCTAGGGAGAGCTGATCCAACGTCATTGGGCAAGCCCCAGGTTTTGGTATGAGTTGGGGGGGGGGGCCCCCCCCCAATACAAAACCCTTGTGTGGGGGGGGCGCGCCCCCCCCCCCCCCCCCCCCGCGGTGGCCAATCCCCGGCCCGCGCCGGGAGGCCGCACGGCGGCGGCCTATTCTT
>JBLWKA010000116.1:0-17594 GCA_048381555.1 Oscillochloridaceae bacterium umkhey_bin13 | reverse complement strand
CGTCCCGCCCGCTGTGCTAGGATGCGGGCGGGACGCCCGCGCTCCCAGGAGAAATATGAACAGGTACGTACACATACTCAAGTTGCCGCCTAGCGCCGAATCGCGTATACTCCCGCAGACGGATACTTGTGCTACTTTGCGCCTTCAGGCCTATGCATCTCAAACGCCTCGAAATCCAGGGTTTCAAGACCTTTGCCAGCAAAACCGTCTTCGAGTTCCGCCCAGGCATGACGGCCATCGTTGGTCCTAACGGAAGCGGGAAATGTTTAGTTGGTACGAGCCTTGTCACGCTTGCTGATGGTCGTGAATTGCCCATTCGCGACCTTGTTGAACGTGCGCTTGCTTGTGCATCAACGGTCGAAGTGCTTGATGATGGTTGGGTGACTCGATCCAATCCTGAGCAACTTCGCATCCTCTCACTCAATCCCCAAACATTGACCCTTGAACCACGCTTGATCGCGGGGTTTGTCAAACGCGAAGCCCCTGAATACCTGTTACGTATTCAGACCCGATCAGGACGTACGATCACAGCAACGCCCTATCATCCTCTTTTCACCCTCGACCAAGGCCAGTTACGTGCCCTCCGCGCTGATGAGATCGGTCAGGGAACGCATGTAGCACTTGCCCGCCTGGCTCAATCTGATGTTCATTGGGATGAAGTTGTAGCGGTCGAACAGGTTCCGCCCCATGATCCATGGGTGTATGATCTTAGTATTGCTGAAACGCACAATTTTGTAGCTGAGCATTTTGTTGTTCATAACAGTAATCTCGCCGATGCCGTGCGCTGGGTGCTCGGCGAGCAAAGTCTGACCCATTTGCGCTGTAAACGCTCCGAGGAGTTGATCTATGCCGGGGGCGGGCGGCGTGCTCCCGCTGGTTTCGCCGAGGTTAACCTCACGATTGATAATAGCGACCGCCTTCTCCCCCTCGATTTTGATGAGGTCACGCTGACCCGTCGGGCCACCCGGAGCGGCGAGAGCGAGTATCTGATCAATCGGGCCAAGGTGCGCCTTCGTGATCTGCTCGAAGCGACCGAACCGCTCGGCGGCTCGTATACGATTATCAATCAGGGCCTGGTAGATGCCGCCCTGACTCTGCGCCCCGAAGAGCGCCGGCGCCTCTTCGAGGATGCCGCTGAGATCGGTGGTTTCGAGTCCCGTAAGGCCGAGGCGCTGCGCCGGCTACGTGAAACTGATGCGAATCTGAGCCGCCTTGGTGATCTGCTCGCTGAACTCGAACCGCGCCTGCGCACCCTCAAACGCCAGGCCGCCCAGGCCCGCCAGTACCGCGAACTTAGTGATGAGTTGCAGCAGTTGCAACGGCAGTATTATGCCCAACTCTGGCACAGTGCGACCGCCCTGCTCCAGACCACTGCCCAGGCACTTGTTACCTGCGAACAGGCGCTGGCCCAAACTCGCCAGCAGCAACTCCGTAGCGCCGCCGATCTCCAGGATCTGCGCGCCGCACTGCGCACCCGCCGCGAAGCCCTGGGTCAACTCCACCAAGAAGCGGCTGAACTCCATCGGCGCGCCGAAACGGCTCAGCGGGAGTTGGCCGTGGCCGGGGAACGGGCCAGTGCCCTCAATCGCCGGAGCGAAGATCTCGCCCGCCAACGCAACGATCTGGCCCTGCGCCGCCAACAGGCCGAGGCCCAGCACGCCGAAGCGCTGCAAGCGGCCCAGACCGCCACAAGTGAACTCGCTACCCGCCAAGCCGATCTTGCCCAAGCCGAGGCTGCCCGGGCCACCGACGAGCAGGCCCGCCGCGCTTTGGCCGCCGAACTGCGCCAAACCCAGGACGAAGCCCTCCAGGTGGCGCGCCGTACCACCGAGGCTCGCAGTCGGCTTGAGCAGTTGGCCGCCCAACACGAACGCCTTACCCGCGAGGCGAACGATCTTGCGGCAGCAGTCGCCATGGCCGAGCAGCAGCAAAAGGCCGCCCAGCAACAGGTGCAGCAGGCCCAGGCTGCGCTCGCAGCGGCCAGCCAGGCCCGCGAAGCCGCCGTCAGTGCCGAGCAGACCGCCCGCCGTAGCTTCGAGGCCCTGCGCAATGCGCGGAGCCAGGCCGACGAGCAGCGTACCAACGCTCGCCGTAACTTGACCGATCTCGAAGCGCGCCTTGATGCCCTTGGCCGCCTAGCCCGCAGTTACGCTGGCACCTTCGCCGGGGTGCGCGCCGCCATGCAATGGGCCGAGCGTACCGGGCGACCCGGTTTTGCGCTGGTGCAAACCCTGATCCGTACCCCACCCGAACTCGAAACCGCGATTGAAGTTGCGCTCGGCTCGCGCCTGCAACAGATTGTGGTTGATCATTGGGCCGATGCCGAAGCCGCGATTGCCGAACTCAAACGGAGTGGGGCCGGTCGCGCTACCTTTCTGCCCCTCGATACGTTGCGTGCGCCGCGTGATGAGGGTCGTAACCCCCGTACAAGTGCTAGCGCCAATGACCCGGTGCTTGGCGTGGCGGCCGATCTGGTGGCCTATGACCCGCCCTATGCCCCAGTTGCGCGCCAGTTGCTTGGGCGCGTCCTGATTGTGCGCGATCTGCCCACGGCGCGCAACGAACTGCGGACCATCGGCAGTGGCTGGACGATTGTCACCCTCGGTGGCGAACAGTTGAACAGCGGTGGAGCCGTAACCGGCGGGGCGCAAACCAAAGAGAGCGGGGCGCTGCGCCGCGAGCGCGAACTGCGTGAACTGCCCGACCAGGTTGACGCCGCCCGCACCGCCGTTACCGCCGCCGAACAGCACCGCGCCGACCTCGAAGCCCAGATCCAGGCCCAGGCCAACCAGTTGCGCGAAGCCGAAGCCGCGCTCCGCGAAAGTCAGCGGCGGCTTGAGCAAGCGCGGGCCAACCTTGATCTGGCCGAACGGCGTCAACGCCAGGCCGATCAGGAACACCATTGGGCCAACCAGCGTGGCAGTGCCCTCTCAACGCAACAAACCGATCTCGCCAGTCAGCACCTTGCGGCCCAGCAGGCGCTGGTCGGGTTCGAAGCCCAACTTCAAACCGCCGACGCCAACCTCGCCGCGCTCCGCCAACGCCAGGAAGCCCAGGCCCAGGCCGATCAAGAGGCCCAACAGCAGTTGGCAGCCCTTCGTGCGGCTGTCGCCGCCGCCGAAGGCCAACTGCGCGCCGAACAGAGTTTGCAGGCCGCCCATCGCCAGAACCTGGCTCTCATCAGTCGCCAGACCGACGAGCTCGCGCAGGCCATGACCCAGGCCGACGCCGAACGGGCCACGCTGATCGCCACCCAGGCCGAGGCCGAAGCCTTGCACAGTGCGCTCATGGCTACGATTGATGCCCTACGTGCCCAGCTTGATCCCGCCGAAGCCGAACTCCAGGCCGACGAGACCCGCCTGAGTCTGCTCGAAGCCGAAGATGCCGCCGCGACCAGGGCCTTGCTTGCGGCCGAAGCAGCCCAGGGGCGGGCTGCGCTCGAAGCCCAGCGGGCCCAGGATCGCCAGGAAGCCCTCTTCGAGCGCGCTGCTGCCGATGGGGTTGATCTGGCTGATCCAGCAAACCTGGACAACCTGGAGGCAACACCGCTCGCGACCCTTCAACCCGCGCTCGAAGCGCTCAAGACCCGCATCCTGCGCCTCGGGGCCGTCAACCCACTGGCCCTCGATGAGTACGAAAGTACGGCTGAACGCCAACGCTTCCTCAGCAGCCAGATCGAGGATCTGCGCGAAGCCGGGGCCGCCCTGACCGAATTGATCGGCGAACTTGACGAAGCTATGCACAGCCGTTTTGCGGCGACCTTTCGCGCCGTGGCGGCCGAATTCAGCCAGACCTTCAGCCAACTGTTTGGCGGGGGCAGTGCCCAATTAGTCTTGAGCGGATCCACCTCCGAAGAGGAAGCCGACGGGCCGAGTAACAGAACCCAGGGCGTCGAGATCATCGCCCGCCCGCCGGGCAAAAAACAGCAAAACATTGCCCTGCTCTCAGGGGGTGAACGCACCCTCACGGCAGTGGCGCTGCTGTTTGCCATCCTACGGGTGAATCCAAGCCCGTTCTGTATCCTCGACGAAACCGACGCCGCCCTCGACGAATCGAACGTAGGCCGCTTCCGCGACGCCCTGCGCGAACTCACCAGCCAGACCCAATTTATCCTGATCACCCACAACCGGGGCACAATCGAAGGCGCTGACACTCTCTATGGCGTCACCATGGCCGATGACGGTGCCTCGCGCACGGTCTCGTTGCGGGTCGAAGCGTATGTGGTCGGTGAAACAACGTAGGGACGCAGCGGGCTGCGTCCACGCTGCGTCCCTACGAAATGACCGAACCTAACATCACATCCTAATTCGCCGCATAGATCGGGCCGCATGTCGCCAGTACTTGCTGCTCAAGGGCCGCCAGAGCCGCTAATTCGTCCTCGTCCCAGGCGGTCAGTTCGCGTGCTGTCGCAAAATAACTCTGGATCAGACGCTCCTGGTGCTCCCAGGTTACACCAAGCGGACGCAACACCCGCGCCGCCCAGCCATACTCAAAGGCCACCATGCCCCAATCGGCAAGCACCGCCGCCAGCAGCATCTCGTGAAAGCGTTCGGCGGTACTGTACATCCGCTCGTGGTGATGCGCCTCGCTGCCCAAATCACGCACACTGGCATTGATCGGGGGCAGGGAGGCCGCCAACTCTTCGGCTACACGGTTTACCAGCGCCGGGCGCAACGCAGCGAGGTGGTTCAAGGTTGCAGATTCAATCGATGGCTGCATGGGATTGTTTCTCCTGATGGGCCAGCAGTCGCCGCACCTGCTCACTCAGCGCGGCCTGCTCCCGGGTTAGTTTCCGTACCAGATCAGTCAATTCGGTATTCAGGGCCAGGACTTCGTGATAGAGCCGGTGCATGCCAGTTGGTTCGCCACCGCCCATAATCACCCAGCCGCCCCCTTCCAAGGCCCCCGCCCGCAACCCAATCAGTAGCGGCGCCTGGTGGGGGACATGGAGCATCAACTCCCAGGTGACGGTAATCTCATTCGGGCTGAGTTGCCGCAACTCGCCTAAAAACGCCTCGCCCTTGACTCGCGCATTCGTCGCAAACAATTTGGCGAAGGGCAGGCCCACCAATGGCCGATCTAGCGTTTCGAGCGCCAACCCATTCGCTTCACGCACGATCAAGCCATCGTCACACATAAAGATCAATTCGTGGCTCAAGCGACCAAGCAAGGTGGTGGCAGTGAGTGTCGTCATGCATATGCTCCCATGGCTAACTCGACCGCCTCGCGGGCATTGCTGGCCGTAAAATCGGCCCCAATCGCCCGCCAGGCCTCGGGTGAACGGTTCAAGGGTTGACCGCCAACCATAATCTTGATCCGACGGCCCATGGGCGAAGCACGCACTGCATCAATCAGTTCACGCACCTGAAGCACATGGCCGCCCAGCGTGACCGAGATCGCCAAAAGATGAGCGCGGCGCTGCTCGATCATTGAAAGCACATCGCCAGTGGGCATATTAGCCCCCAGATAGTACACATCCCACCCTTCAATCTCGAAGAAGTCAGCAACCATGCGAATGCCTAATTCGTGCAATTCGCCACCAATACAGGTTGCCACCATGGTGCGCCCAATCGGTGGCTGACACAGCACCGAAGCATAAATCTGGGCCATGACACTCTGCGTGATCGCCGTTGCCAAGTGTTCCTGCGCGACCGTAAATTGATTGATCTCCCAGAGCCGCCCGACTTCGTACATGGCTGGTTGCAAGACATCAAGATAGAGATCGCGGATATCGGCCCCATTTGCAATCGCCGTCCGTGCGGTATTAAGCGCCAAACGCCGATCACCGGCCCGCAGCGCGGCAAGATAGTTTTCATACGTTTCCATCAGTTGCATTGGTACCTCCGCTTGGGTTAAGTAGGGTTAGAACGATCAGAGCAGGCGATCGCGGAACAAGGCTCAGCTATGGATGACGCCGATCCGGGTCAACACATAGGCCAGGGCGCTATGCAAATCACGCCGAATAATGAAACCTGGCAATTCGACCCCTAGATTGACCACGGTTTGGGCAATTTCGGGATTGACGCCCACTAAGACTGGCTGCACGCCAAGCAAACGCAGGGCCTGCGCGGTCTGAATGAGTTGTTGGGCCACAGCGGTATCAACCAGCGCAATGCCGCTCAGATCAAGAATGACAAACTGCGCCCGAGCCGCAGCAGCGCGCTCCAAGAGCAAGCTGTTGACTTGATTCGCCCGCGCACTATCGAAGTGGCCGACCAGCGGCAATAACAGCACCCGATCCCAAACCGGGAGCGAGGGGGCCGAAAGTTGCTGGATCGTATCAAGCAGGGTGCGCTGCTCGACCAGCGCCTGTTGCAATTGGCGATTCTGGCGGCGCTCTTCACGTTGGGCTTCGCCTAACTCGGCGGTCAACGCCAACAACTCGCGCTGCATGGCCCCAATCTCGGGGCTTTCGGTTTCGCCAACAATCACCAGTTGTTGATATTCGGCATAGCCGCGGAAGCGAACGATGCGGTAGTCCAACTCGTTGCCAATCGGCAGTTCCCAGGGATCGGTTGGGTTCAGTTCACTCGCCGAAGCCGCTAGGCTCAGAAAAAGTTGCCCTTTAGCTTGACTAGAGGGACTAAGTAGGGTCGTAAAGCTTTGTCCAATCAGAGGCGTTTCCACCAACTCAAGTGCTGCCGTATTGGCATAACCAATCGTACCATCCAGATCACAGCACAGCACGAGTTCGCGAAGCTGATTGAGCAGTGCATAATCATGCATCGTTGCACAATCCCATAACAAGCCTGACCCACCGTATGGGTCGTGTTCTTGCTTCTAGTGTACCAATGAATCGGCACGAAAGCGTTACCAACGCCTGACCGAAGGGCCATCACATACTCAGGGTGACAAGAGGGGACATTGGATCAGCCCTGGGCATCAAACCTGCTTGGTTGCATCATGGTAAAAAAACGCGCTACGGTAGAGGTATGGCCATTCCACAGCAGCCAGTTTCATTGAGTCTGCGCATTCTCGGCACGAGCCGTTTTTATAGTGTGCCCTATCTGACGGCTGCAAGTCTGGGGATCCTGCTTGCGACGACCCCAACCCCATCAGCCCGCTCGCTGCTGGTTGTGCTGGCGCTCCCGGCCTGTTTTGCGGTGGGGGTGGCAGCCTGGAATGACCTGGCCCATCGCAAGGCCGATCAGCGTTCGGGCCGCCGTGCCAGTGATCAGCAACTCCTGATCCGCCTGGGCACGAGTGGCAGTCTTGCCGCCCTGGGACTGGCCCTCCTCGGGGGCCTGGGCACCCTCCTTGGCGTGAGTGCGAGTTTGCTCAGTGGGGTTGGCTATGCCTTCAGCAAATCATTGCCGCTGGTTGCCAATCTGGTGCGCGGCCTGACGACCCTGACTTTATTGCTCGGCTTTGCTACGCTCGAAGGCCAGATCGAGGCTGCCTTGCCACTCGCGCTTGGGTTTGCGCTGCTGGATAGTGCCGGCAATATTTGGGGTGATGTACGTGATGTCACGGTAGACCAACGGGCTGGCACCCACACCATCGCCACCCGCTCGCCCCTGGGCACGATCGTTGCCGCCTATCTGCTACATGGCGTGGCGGTTGTTTTGCTCGCTCAGGCTAGTCCCTGGCTCTGGACAAGTTACGTGCTCAGCTTCGGCCTGCTGTTCGTGCCCAATTATGCCAAGCACGAGCGGTTCCTTCAACTCAAGTATCTCACGACGGTCCTGCTTGGCCTGAGTTTCGCCAACCACCTGCTAAGTAGTCTGCTGGTGCTTTTCCTGGGCGGATTGGTCGTTCCCGCCACGATGCTCTACCGCAAGCTGCATCTTGCTCCAACCACTTAATGCTTGCCAGGAGATCCGACGATGTCCACCATTCCCACCCACCTCCAGAACCAGATCAGGGCGTTGTTTCGCAGCAGCGGAACGCAAGGCGGGCACCTCTCGCCTTCGGTGTATGATACGGCCCAGGTGCTGCGTTATGGGCAGGCCGAACCAGCCTGCCGTGAAGCAATGATCAACTGGTTGCTGGAACAACAACATCCCGACGGGGGCTGGGGCGATCCGACCCGGCCCGCCACCCGCGAGCTCCCAACCCTTGCGACGATGTTAGCTTTGCACAGCCAGGCCCCAACCTGCGCCTGCCACGAAGCGCTGGCCCGGGGGCGGGCCTTTATGGCCCAGCAGCATTATCGTTGGCCCGATCCGCTGCCCGATGATATTCCAGTTGGGATAGAATTGCTGCTACCGCCGTTGGTCTGTCAGGCAAGCGCGGCCGGCTTGATCACCCCCTACCCAATCACCCCGCTGATCGCACTCGGCACCCGCCGACGCCAGCGCCTCGGATCACGGCCTGTCCCTGCCGGAAGTACCCTCAGCCATTCCTGGGAGGCGCTTGAGGTGCCGGCCGATCCGCAAGTGTGTGACGGCTCAGGCGGAGTCGGGCACAGCCCTGCGGCAACCGCTGCTTGGTTAGCGACGACGCCGACGCCCGATCATGCGTTTCCGGCGCGGGCCTATCTCGCCGCTGCGTCGGCCGCCACTGGCACAGTGGGCTTGCAACCAACGGTCTGGCCAATTGATTATTTCGAACTGCTCTGGGTACTTTATGCCTTTGGGTGTGCTGGTTTGTTGAGCCATCCTGCCATCCGGGACTGGGCTGATGGCCCGTTGCAGCGCCTTGCAGCGGCGATGACCCCGAACGGCCTGGGCATGAGCCGTTATTTTATGCACGATGGAGACATTACAGCCACAGCCCTGGTGACCTTACAGCTCGCTGGCATGCCTGCTGATGTGCAACTGCTCGATCGTTTTGCGGTCAGCGACCATTTTGTGACCTATCCCTACGAATTGCAACCCTCGCTTTCGACAACGGCTCACGCGGTTCAGGCGCTGGCCCTCACCGGTCGTCGTGACCACCCGGCGCTACGGTTTTTGGCCGAGCACCAATTAGCCGATGGACGATGGGATCACGACAAATGGCATAGCTCTTGGCTTTATACTACGGGAGTCATGCTTCACACGCTTATCCACCTTGAAGTCCGGCCCCTGATCGAGCAAGGCTTGCAGGCGTTGGTACAAACCCGGCATCGCGACGGCGGCTGGGGTTCCCATGGTTGTTCGACCACCGCCGAGACGGCCTATGCGTTTTTGGCAGCCCACGCGGCACAGCGGGCAGGTTATCTGGTTGATGGCCTCGGAACCGCCATCCACACCGCCGGGGCATGGCTGATGCAGACCGCACCGACTACCGAACAGGCTGAACCACTGCTCTGGATTGGCAAAGAGCTCTACAAACCGTATCGCATTGATGCCGCCTTTGTCGGTGCAGCCCAACTGCTCTATGTACTCGATATCGAAGATCACGCCGTAACTGGGTAGAAGGGATTTGTTATGGTTAAGTCGAGGCTTGAACGCACGGTGGGCATTACCCTGCTGAGCCTGCTCACCGTGATTACGGCCATCCTGATAGGAGTCAGTATCCTCCAGGATGATCCTCCGCTCCGGATCACCGCAGTGACTGGTGCGACGTTTGTCTTTGCTGGCCTGCTGATAGCCTATCTACGGGGTTGGAACAGTGCACCTCTGATTGTGGCCGCGCTGATTACCATCCTGCCCGTGATCGTACTCGATAGCCTGAACCCCGCCGCAGCGCTGGCGTGTCTGGTTGCCCCCACGATTACGATCGTGTTTGCCCGCGCCCAATGGGTTCTGCTCAGCGGTCTGATCACGATTGGTGGGATTGGACTCAAAGATATCCTCGCCGATTTTAGCGTTGACAACCTTGATTTCTTTGTGATCGGCTTTTTAATCGTCACAACCATGGCCGCAGCACGCTTGGTGATGGACGAAGCCCGCGACCAGGCGTTGCACCAGGCCGCAGAAGCCGAACAGGCCCGCCAACGGGCCGAAGCCGCTAATGCCGAGAGTCACGCCAGCAATCAGTTGCTGCTCCAACAGACCGCTCAGCAGCAACAACTGATCGAACTGCTGAACAATCTTGAGGTACCGGCGATTACGCTGTATGAAAACGTGCTCTTTATCCCGGTGGTAGGTGCGCTTGATACACGGCGGGCCAAGCGTCTGATGACCGAAGCGCTCGAAAGTGTCCACAGCCGCCGCGCCAAGATGCTGATCCTGGACATTGCCGGCATGCCCTTGATCGATACCGCAAGTGCTCGTGCCCTCACCCAGGCCGTCGAGGCGGTCAAGCTGCTCGGGTGTACCGTGATCATCAGTGGCCTGCGGCACGATGTAGCCCTGATGCTGGCCGAAATCCAGAGCGAGATGCCGAATGTGCAGTTTGTGCAAAGTCTCGAAGACGTCTTTAAGCAGATCATGCCGAACCAGGCTGAAGCGAAGGCAGTACGGTAGATTTCATGAATCCTGTTACCAATGCGCTTGGGCAACCCATCGGCCATCCCGTACCAGACTGGACGCCGCCGCCATTTCCGCCGCATACGCCATTGGAGGGTCGCTACTGTAGGCTTGAACCGCTCGATCCAACGCGCCACGCCAATGAGTTGTATGCGGCGATCAGTGCCGATCACGAGGGGCGCATGTGGACCTATTTGCCGTATGGGCCGTTTCCTAGCTTGGCTGACTATCAAGCCTGGATGGGGCGCTTCTGCACTGATCCCACCACCAAGTTCTATGCTATTCGACCACATGCCAATGCTCAAGCAGTTGGATTTGCCGCCTACCTGCGGATTGATCCAGCGGCGGGCAGCCTTGAAGTTGGGCACGTCGCGTTTGCGCCGGGCTTGCAACGCACGCCCGCTGCCACCGAAGCCATGGTCTTGATGATGCAGCACGCTTTTAGCCTGGGCTACCGGCGTTACGAATGGCGCTGCAACGCCCTGAATGCTCCATCACGCGCAGCAGCCCAGCGTCTGGGCTTGTCGTTCGAAGGGGTCTTTCGGCAGGCTCTGGTGGTCAAAGGCCACAACCGCGATACGGCCTGGTACGCCGCCATTGATCGTGAGTGGCCGCAACTCGAAGCCGCCTTTGCCCAGTGGCTCGACCCAGCCAATTTTGATGCTGAAGGCAACCAGCGCGTGCGGCTCACAACCTTGACTGAACCGCTGCTTTATCGTAGGGGCTAGACCAGCCCAAGGTAATGCTTAGTAAACTACGTTAGTTTCTTTGTTTTGGTAGCTTGACAAACCTGGTTGCGGTTTGCTATAGTTTTGGTAGCACCTAAACAACTTGACGCGCAGCTCATCCAGAGCGGTGGAGGGAACGGCCCTGTGAAACCGCGGCAACCCACATGATTTTGGGTTTTCGATTGTGGATGTTGGCACATTACTGCCAACAGCTCCAGTCTAAGATCTAAAATCGGCAGGGTGCCAATTCCGTCAGCAAGAACTGGAAGATGAGCGGCACGCCTGGCGAGTCGTCTTTTGTCGAACGCTTGTGTTTGCCCTCATCGAATATCGATGAGGGTTTTTTGTTGTGATGTGCGTGCTAGCCGCGCATCACAACTAGGGTCAACGGGGGAACCAAGTTCCCACGTACCCCACATCACAACCAGAGAGCATTCTGGTGTGAATCGCTTACGTTAGTTCATCGAATGAAGGAGTAATCTCTTATGTCTGATCAGCCACAGTTCACTGGTTTCGAGACCCTGGCGTTGCATGGCGGCCAGGTGGCCGACCCGACCACTGGTGCCCGTGCCGTGCCGATCTACCAGACGACCTCGTACCAGTTTAAGGATACCGACCACGCCGCCCGCCTGTTTGGGTTGCAAGAGTTCGGCAATATCTATACCCGGATCATGAACCCAACCACCGATGTGCTCGAACAGCGGATTACGCTGCTTGAGGGTGGCATCGGGGCCTTGGCTCTGGCCTCGGGGCAGGCCGCCGAAACGCTGGCGATCCTGAATCTGGCCGGGGCCGGTGATAATATTGTTGCTTCGACCGATCTGTATGGTGGCACCTACAACCTGTTCCGTCATACCCTGCCCAAGCTTGGCATTACGACCCGCTTTGTTGATGGGCGTGACTTCGAGGGCTTCCGTAAGGCGATTGATGGCCGCACCAAAGCCTTCTTCCTTGAACTGGTTGGCAACCCCAAGCTGGATGTGCTTGACCTGGAACGGATCGCCGCCATCGCCCACGAGGCGGGCGTCGCCGTGATTGTGGATGCCACCACCGTGACCCCGTACCTCTGGAAGCCCTTTGAGCACGGGGCCGACATTATTATCCACTCGGCCACCAAGTTCCTGGGTGGCCACGGCACGAGCATTGGTGGCCTGTTGGTGGATAGTGGCAAGTTCGATTGGGCCAATGGGCGCTACCCCGAATTCACCGAACCCGATCCGAGCTACCACGGGCTGGTCTATACCCAGGCTCTGGGCAACCTGGCCTATATCATCAAGGCTCGTGTCCAGGGGCTGCGCGACCTCGGCGCGGCGCTCAGTCCGTTTAATGCTTTTCTGATCCTCCAGGGGATCGAGACCCTGCCGCTACGGATGGAGCGCCACAGCCAGAATGCACTTGGGGTGGCCCGTTATCTGAGCGAGCACAGCAAGGTGGCCTGGGTCAACTATCCTGGTCTGCCGAACCATCCCAGCTATGCGCTGGCCCAGAAGTATCTGCCGAAGGGGCAGAGTGGCATCCTGGGCTTCGGGATCAAGGGTGGGCGGGCCGCAGGCAAGACCTTCATTGATAGCCTGCGCCTCTTCTCGCATCTGGCCAATATCGGCGATGCCCGCAGCCTGGCGATCCACCCGGCGAGCACCACCCATAGTCAGCTTACCGCCGAAGAGCAGCGCATCACCGGGGTGAGCGACGATTATGTGCGGCTCTCGATTGGGCTCGAAACCCTTGATGATATTCTGGCTGATCTGGAGCAGGCGCTAGCCCGCGTGTAGGGGGATGCCAGCGGCGACGTTGCTGGCGCAGCGTCGCCGCTGGCGGGGTTCAGGGAGTACCATGTACTCCCTGGCCCTCAGAGCACAACAGGGCCTACGCCGCTCAGGCGCAACACGGATCATCGCAGGGCCTACGCCGTTCGGGCGCAACGCGGATCATCGCAGGGGCCACGCCCGTTCGGGCACAACACGGATCATCGCAGGGGCCACGCCCGTTCGGGCACAACACGGATCATCGCAGGGGCCTCGCCCGCTCGGGCGCAACACGGATCATCGCAGGGGCCACGCCCGTTCGGGCACAACACGGACCATCGCAGGGGCCACGCCCGTTCGGGCGCAACACGGACCATCGCAGGGGCCACGCCCGTTCGGGCGCAACACGGACCATCGCAGGGGAATACCGCCCGTTCGGGCGCAACGCACGGATAATACCGCACCCGCAGGGCCTGGGAGAACATGGTTCTCCCAGAACCCCGCTAGCTGGAACGAGCGCACGCTCGTTCCAGCTAGCAGAAAAGATTATCACGACGGAGTAGCATATGACCGCAGTGCAGTATGAGTATGACTACGAGGGGGTTGGGATTGTTCAGCGCCAGTATTTGACCTGGACAGAACCTCTGGCATTGGAGAGCGGAGCCACCCTGGGGCCGCTGACCTTGGCCTACGAAACCTATGGTCAACTCGCGCCAGATCGCAGCAATGCGATCCTGTTGCTGCACGCGCTTTCGGGTGATGCCCATGCCGCTGGCCGTCATAGTTCTAGTGACCGTAAACCGGGTTGGTGGGACGCGATGGTTGGGCCGGGGCGACCCTTCGATACGGATCGTTTCTTTGTGATCTGCTCGAATGTGCTTGGCGGGTGTATGGGCTCGACTGGCCCAGCGAGCCGCGATCCACGCAGCGGGCGGCCGTATGGGACGCGCTTCCCGGTCGTGACGATTGGCGATATGGTCAAGGCCCAGGCCCGCCTGCTTGATGCCCTCGGGATCAAACGGTTGCTCGCGGTGGCTGGTGGTTCGATGGGCGGGTTTCAGGCCCTCGAGTGGGCCACCGCCATGCCTGAGCGGGTCGCGGGTGCGATTGTGCTCGCGAGTGCGGCCCGTTCCAGCCCGCAAACCATGGCCTGGAACAGTATTGGTCGGCGGGCGATCATGAACGACCCGAACTGGCGCAATGGCCATTATTACGATCACGAGCCGCCCGCCAATGGTCTGGCGGTGGCCCGGATGATCGGCCACGTGACCTATGTGAGCGAACCAGCGCTTGAGCAGAAGTTCGGGCGGCGGCTTCAGGGCCGTCACGAACCAAGTTTCTCGCTCGAGCGGGAGTTTGCCATCGAGCAGTATCTTGATTATCAGGGCGACAGTTTTAATGCCCGCTTCGATGCCAACGCCTACCTGTATATTACCAAGGCGATGGACTACTGGGATCTGCCTGCCCGTTACGACTCGCTTGATGCGGCCATGGCCCGGGTGCAAGCCTCGACCCTGTTGATCTCATTCGCCAGCGACTGGCTCTATCCTAGCAGCGAATCGCGGGCCATCGCCGATGCCCTAACCCGTCAGGGGCGCCCGGTCGAACATGTTGAACTGCACTCGACGGCGGGCCACGATGCGTTTCTGATTGACGCCGAGGCTCAGCGCCCGCTGATCAGTGGCTTCTTGAACGAGTTAGCGATTGCGGGAAGGTAGGGGTTGGGCGGCGCACGCGATCCCGTTGGCAAACAAGCCGCGCCCCGGAGTGGCGGGATGTCACTCCGGGGCGCAATCCAAAAGCCAAAAGCTAACATCCCAAATCGGCTTACGCCTCGATCAGGGCCGCCATCTTGTCAAGCTCTGCGTCACTGACTGCGATCCAACCCGGCAGATGAATATCGGCCAGCACTTCTTTGCCCAGCGGATCATTCGGCATAGCCAGGAAGGCAGCGGCAATCGCGTCTTGCTTATCGGCGAGTTTGGGGCCAACGCTGATGCAGTGGAAGGCGATCTGCTCATCAGAGGTAGCGAGCACCCGTACCATACCCTTGCCCTGAGGCGACAACTCTTCGTAGGCATCGCGGTAGATCATGCCGTAGGGCGCATCACCGCCCCAAACACTGCGTACCACCCCCAGCCACGAATCGCAGGCCACCATTTCGCCGGGCGCAACCCCATGGCTACTGAGCAGTTTCAGGCCGAGTTTGGACTGGAGCATCGTCGGAATCGTGGCGATTTTGGCTCCGGCTAGACTAGACAGCGTACTGCTAGCATCATCGGCCCCTGCCACAATCAGGGTCTCGTCGTAGGTATCGGTGGGCCGCAAGACGGGAACGAAGCCGCTATTCTTGCGCAGGGTATAACAGTCTTTGGGATTCAAATAAGCCAGATCCGCTTTGGCCAGATTGGCATGAAATTCGGCAAAATCCATCGCCAACTCAAAATGGAGATCAAGCCCCAGTTTGTCATTCAGATACTGGACAGTTCGATACCAGCCCTCGGCACTGCGGACGGTATCGTGAGGACAAACCATGAGATTGTACATACTCGCATCTCCCTTGCTAATGTAATGATGGGGACAACGTTGTCGGAGCGCTTGCCACCAGTGGCGTGATGCACCGGGAGGAGCGGAACCAGATCAGCCATGGGCTTCAGCGCAGTGAAGGGGTGGAAACGGAGCCTAACACGATCAAACGAACTTGCGAACCGGACTCTCATGTCAGGATACCTGATTGAGCGTGCTAGGTAGAAAAGATTCTGCTCCGTATAGTTGGGGTTTCTTGACTCAACGATAGTAAACATAAACGATAACCTGTAGTAATTAACCAGGTGTAACCCTGGTATGGTATTGTAGGGCCGGTATTCGCCCTAGCTTATTGCATCCCTAGCAGGAACAACCATGAAACGCATTGTGATCGTTGGTGGAGTCGCCGCTGGCATGTCAGCGGCGGCCCGTTTGCGTCGTCTTGATGAGCAGGCCCAGATTGTAGTGCTCGAACGCGACCGCTATGTTTCGTACGCCAACTGTGGCCTACCCTACCATATCGGCGGGACGATTCCCGACCGCGAACAGTTGCTCGTGGTGACGCCCGAACATTTACGAACCACCCTGAGTCTGGATGTGCGGACTGAACACGAAGTGGTGGCACTTGATCGGGCCGCAAAGACCGTAGAAGTACACGATCATACGAGTGGCCAAACCTACCACGAACCATACGATTACCTGGTGCTGGCGCAGGGGGCTACGCCACTGCGCCCGCCAGTGCCCGGCATTGATCACCCGCGGGTCTTTACGCTGCGCAGCATCCCCGATATGGACGCGATCATCGCCACGCTCCAGACCCAGGCCCACACGGCGATGGTGATCGGTGGCAGTTATATCGGGGTCGAGGTAGCCGAGGCGCTGCGCGAACGGGGGCTGGCGGTGCATCTGGTCGAGTTGCAGGATCAGGTGATGCCGCTGCTCGACCGTGAATTGGCGACCGATCTGCGCTACCACATGGAGCGCCACGGGGTCAATTTGCACCTTGGTACGGCGGCGGCAGCCATCCACAACCGCGATGGAGGCGTCACGATTGAACTGCGTGACGGTACCCACATTGATGCCGACCTGGTCGTTTTGGCCGCCGGCGTGCGCCCAATTGCCAGTCTGGCCCAGAAGGCAGGCATCGCACTCGGTACGACGGGGGGGATCAAAGTGGACGCAGCGATGCGTACCTCGGATCCGGCGATCTATGCGGCAGGTGATATGGTCGAGGTGACCGATACCGTCACCGGTCTGCCGACGCTGGTGGCGCTGGCCGGGCCAGCCAATCGCCAGGGGCGGATTGTGGCCAACCAGATCTGTGGCCGTGAGGCGCGTTATACCACCACCCAGGCCACGGCGGTGGTCAAGATCTTCGATCTGACCGCTGGCAGCACCGGGGCTTCGGAGCGGAGCCTGCAGAAAGCCGGGATCGCCTTCCGCAAGGTCTATTTGCACCCGGCGAGCCACGCTAGTTACTACCCTGGCGGCCATTCGATGCACCTCAAACTACTGTTTGCGCCCAGCGACGGCAAGATCCTCGGCGCACAGATCGTTGGCTACGACGGGGTAGACAAGCGGCTTGATGTGTTGGCAACTGCCTTACGGGCGGGTCTGACCGTCTACGACCTTGAGCACCTGGAACTGGCCTATGCGCCGCCCTATGGCTCGGCCAAAGACCCGGTGAATATGGCGGGTTTTATTGCCGCCAACCTGTTGCGCGGCGACGTACGCTTGTGGTACGCCGACGAGTACGAACAGCAGGCTCCGCATACTGTGTTCGTGGACGTGCGTGGCCCGCAGGAGTTTGCGGCCTGGCATATCCCCAACGCGATCAATATCCCACTCCCCGAAGTGCGGAGCCGGGTGGATGAACTGCGCGAGGCGGCCAGCCACGGGCCGCTGCGGCTGTACTGTATGGTTGGTTTCCGGAGCTATCTGGCCTACCGCATCCTGGTGCAGCACGGCCTGCATGATGTGGCGACCCTGGCGGGTGGGGCACGCACCTTTACGAGCTACTACCGCACCACCCTGGCAACCGGTGCCCCTGGTATCCCGTTTGTGGCCTACGCCGAAGATGATCTGGCGGCCCAGGCCCTGCTTGAGGCCGAGTAATCCCAATTACCATTGCTGTATCCGTTCAGGGAGGGGCGACTGCCCTCGGTTTGATTTGCGAAAATCAGCAAGATTCGGCATACTACCGTTATGGACGAGCCGCAACGCCCCCCTGAACTGAGTGAAGACGCATGGCAGGCGAC
>JBLWKA010000115.1:0-17723 GCA_048381555.1 Oscillochloridaceae bacterium umkhey_bin13 | reverse complement strand
TAAGCTCGCTGTCTCGTGTTCGCTGTTCTCTCTGATTCAGGTCCTAAGCCCGCTTTCCCCCCTCCCACAGCCACTCCCCCTGGCAGGGGGGAGGGGAGCCACACCTCACCACACTGAGCTTTTTGGCGATTCTCCCCCCTCCCCCCGTGAGGGGGAGGGGGACCGGGGGGGTGGGGGGAGCAGAGGGCTACCATACGCCGTACAACACAAACTCAATCCCCGGCCGAGCGCACATCCTTCACATAGGTAACGTTATCTACGGGCTTGGGTGTGCTACTGAAGGTCACGGCAATCGCCAGCGTGATTAAACCAAGCGCAAAGAGCACAAACGACGCCACGATCTGGTCGGGTACGACCACAAAGACCACCGCCGTAAAGGCGATATTGATCAGGCCGAGCGGCAAGAGCCACTTCCAACCCAGATCCATCAGGCGGTCGTAACGCATACGCGGCCACGAGGCCCGGATCCAGACCGAGAGGAACAGGAAGCCGACGAGTTTCAGCAGGAACGAGCCAAGCGAGGCCAAGCCCACGGCGATGCTGGCGGCAATCGGGCCGGCCAACTGTTCAACCCCGGCTCCCAGGGTCTGCAAGCCAGGGAAGCGCCAGCCGCCAAAGAAGAAGGTCACCGCCATCGCACTGACCGCAATCAGTTTGATGTACTCGGTCATAAAGAAGAGCGCAAATTTCATCGAGCCATATTCGGTATTGTAGCCACCAACCAGTTCTTGCTCGGCTTCAACCAGATCAAACGGTGCCCGCACCACTTCGGCGGTCGAGGCGATCATAAACAAGACAAAGCCGAGCAATTGGGGCACCACACCCCAGAGCACCCCTTGCGCCAGCACAATCTCGTGGGTACTGAGCGTGCTATAGGTCATCACCACGGTCAGCACGGCACAGCCCAACGCCAGTTCGTAACTGACCAATTGGGCCGCCGAACGAATCCCGCCCAGCATCGAGTATTTGTTATTGCTGGCCCACCCGGCGAGGGTAATGCCATAGACCCCGATACTGGTCACGGCAAGCAGATAGAGCACGCCAACATTCACATCGGCGATCTGCAACATGTTGCGCAACGGCGTGGCGGCCTGCGGATCGGCGAAACAGGCTTGCCAGTCCCAATTGATATTCAGACAGCCAAACGGAATCACCGCCCAAATGATGATCGCCGGGATCACCGCCACCGCCGGAGCCAGCAGATAGACCGCCCGATCAGCCGCACTCGGGATAATATCTTCTTTGAAGAAGAGCTTGACCGCATCAGCGACCGGCTGAAAAAAGCCATTTGGCCCAGCCCGGTTTGGCCCAACCCGGTTCTGAAAACGGGCCAGCAAGCGCCGCTCAAACAGGGTCAGATAGGCGAAGGCGGTCGTAACTGCCAGCGCAATCACAAAACACTGCACCACCAGGATCAGAATATCAAGCCAATCCATACGTTCTCCCTTGGCGCAACACTCACGTGCACTGCCACCCGTGCGGCTTCCCACATTCCTCAGTGGCGCTATGCATCCTTGTCACCTCGCCACCCCTGCGACCGCTGGCAGGGCCTGGGAAGCACCTGGTGCTCCCAGAAATTCGGCCTGAGGTAGCGTGCGCCAGCACAGCTACCTCAGGCATGCTCATGCCACAATCTTCACCAGACTCACCCGGGTACGTGGCCCGGTCTGCACCGGGGCCGCACTAAAATTGGGCAGGCCAGCAGGCACCATCACCACCCCCGCAGGCAGGTCGGCCACCACCCGCGCCGGGGCCAACAGTTCGCCCGCCGCCGAGTCAAGCCGCACCTGATCACCAGGCCGAATATTCAGCTTATCGGCATCAGACTGGCTGATCGCAATAAAGGGTTGCGCTACCTGGCGCGTCAATAACGAGCCGCGTAACAGGTCATTGCCGTCATAGGCCAGGGGCTGGCTGAGCAGCACCAGCGGCCGCTCGCTGCTTGGCGTGGGCACGGGACGCGGGGCCATGCCCAGATTGGCTTTGCTTACCTCGATCAGGGCAGGTAGGGTCAGGCCGATCCCCTCGGAGTTGGTATAACTGGTGCCATCGTAGAAGACTGCTTCGTCGGGCTGGCGGCCCCATTCACCGGGGGTACCGGTGGCGGCCAGCGCATCGTAGGTAATCCCAGCGTAGCCAGGAACCCGGGCCGCAATTTCGGTCGCCACTTCACCAGCGTTTAGGAAGTCCCAGTTGGCGGGTTCAGCTACGGCCAGCGTCGTCTTGGTGGTGGCCTTGGCCCCTTTGCCACCCTCGGCTTTGGTGGCCACTGGTTGCGCCACCGGGGCCAGAGTCAGTTCGCTCAAACGCTGGCCCACCGCCGCCACAATCTGCCAATCGGCGCGGCTGTCGGCATGCACCGCACGGGCTTGGCGCGAGCGCTGCACGCGCCGCTCGGCGTTGGTGTAGGTGCCGTCGCGTTCGGCGACAGTGGCAACCGGCAAGACCACGTGGGCCAGTTCGGCACTCGCAGTCAAGAACATGTCCTGCACAATCACCAGTTCGGCGGCTTGCAAGGCGGCTTTGGCAGCGGCGAGGCTGGCGGCAGGATCGAGTCCAGCCAGCCAAACGGCACGCACCTTGCCCTCTTGCACGGCGGGCCAGAGTTCACGCGCCCCCAGGCCACGGCGGGCCATCGGTGCATAACCGGGACGGGCATCGGGGCGCACGCCGAGATCGAGGGCACCGCGGCTATTGCCACCGGGCAGCAAGGCGATCAGGCCGGCATTGGGTTTGGCGGCGTGGCCGGTCAGGGCGGCCAGGGCGGCTAAGGCTTCGGGCAAGGCCGCACCGGCACTGCGCGCTTCGGCCCCATAGATAATCACGGCCTGTTCGGCCTGCAACAAGGCGTCGGCAATGGCAGCAACCAACGTTACGTCAACTCCGGCGGCAACAGCCAGCGCTTCGGGCGTCTGCTCGAAGAGCGTTTTGCGCAACTGATCGAGTCCGCTATGTTTGATCGTCAAGCGCTCGTTGCCAACCTTACCCAGCACTTCACGCAGGACAGCCCGTACAAAGGCCAGGTCGCCACCGGGTTGGTAACGCACCACCTGGTTAGCAGCCCGATCCAGTTTCGTCGGTCGCAACCCGGCCACGATCAACTGACCGCCGCGCTGCACCAGAGCCCGCAGCCGCAACACATACAGCGGCGCTTCCTCTTCGGGATCGGCTCCGACCACCAGGGCCAGGCCACCCGGCCCGAGTTGGCTCAGATCCGAGCCTTTGCCCAGTCCGACCAGGGCCGCGACATCGTCATAATCGCCTTCGTCGGGGTTGCCAACCCGATGATCCAGATTGTCGCTGCCCAACTGTTCGCGGAACAGTTTCTGGAACAGGTACAGATCCTCGTTGCTCAGCTGCGGGCCAGCCAGGCCAGCCAGGGCATTGCCACCACGGGCACTCTGAATCGCCGCCAGCCGCTCGGCCACAAAGGTCAGGGCCTCGTCCCAACTGACTTCGACCAGCTTACCATCGCGGCGCAGCAGCGGACTCGTCAGGCGGGCCTCGTCCTCGATGAAACGATGGCCGAAACGACCCTTATCGCAGATCCAGATATCGTTCACGGCCGCGTTTTCGCGGGGCATCACCCGCATCAACTTGTCGTGGCGCATATCCAGGTTCAGGTTGCAGCCCACCGGGCAGAGCGTACAGACGGCGGGGTTGGAACTGAGTTCCCAGACCCGGGCCTTGAAGCGGAAGTCGGCACTGGTGAGGGCACCGACCGGGCAAATATCGGTGGTATTGCCCGAAAACTTGCTATCGAACGGCGGATCACTCTTCGAGATGATCATCCAGTTGCGACCCCGGTTATCAAAGCCCAGCACCGGATCATCGGCCAGTTCATCCTGGAAGCGCACACAGCGCGAACAGAGGATACAGCGCTCGCGGTCAAGCAGGATCAGATCGCCCAACGGCACCGGCTTCTGGAAATGCACCTTGTCGTTATAGTCAAAGCGGCTATTGCCGGGGCCCCATTCCATGGTCAGATTCTGGAGCGGGCACTCGCCGCCTTTATCGCAGACCGGGCAATCGAGCGGGTGCGAGGTCAGCAGAAACTCCAACACACCCTTCTGGGCAAACGTAACCTCATCGCTGACCGTATTGATCACCATACCCTCACTGACCGGGGTGGTACAACCGGTCTGGAGCTTTGGCATCATGGCGATGATCGGATTGCCGGTCGCATCAAGCAGGGGCTGGCGGGTGGCGGGATCAAGCCGGGGCGTCCCGATCTGCACCAGGCACATGCGACACATGCCCACCGGCTTCATGCGCGGGTGGTAACAGAAGACCGGGATCGCGACCCCACCCATACGGGCGGCATCAACCACATTCGTGCCAGCCGGCACCCGGAAGGTCTGCCCATCTACGGTAATCGTCACATCTGGCATAAGCAACTACTCTCTTCCAGTCACGGAAGCTATAAAACGAAGAACTGGTCAAGCAGGGCGGCAAACCCCGGCAACAGCGGCGAGGTCAACGTTTCGCCGGTAAGCAAGGTCTGCGTGTGGCGCAAATCCACATCTTGGCGCCGATAGACTTCGAGCCGGTGGTCACGCCAATCGGCGATCCAATATTCACGCACACCGCGCCGCGCATACAGCCGACGCTTGGCCTCGCGGTCACGGGCCTCGTTTGCGGCTCCAAACGACAGCACCTCGACCACCAGATCGGGACTTGCCACCAATTTGCCATCGCTCCCCAAGAGCGCAGCGCGGCGATCTTCGCTAATCCAGACCAAATCAGGAATGACGGCCTCATCGTCGTCATAGACAATCCCCGGCCCTGGCAGCACGAGTCCATTGCCACGCTGAAGGCTCCAGCCGGTTAAGGCAAAGGCAATCTGATTGATCGTGGCTTGATGGTGCCAATGCGGAGCCTTCGACACAAACAACTCCCCATCAATCAGTTCATAGCGATTCCCGTTGTCGGGCAACGCCTCAAGATCTGCCAAACTCCAGCGCAAGCTCGTACTCATTGGGGCCTCGCTAATGCCGGGTTGCCAGCGGAATCGCGTGTTTGCCATTGCGGCTGGCACTGGCCTTGATGATCGCCTCGAACTCTTCGGGGAACAGTTCCAGCGCCGACTTGATCGGCATCACGGCACTCTCGCCAAGCAGACAGAAGCAGTTACCAGCCATTTGGCTGTAGATCCCCTTGAGGGTTGCGATATCGTCGGGCAGGCCGTGGCCCTCATCGGCGAGGCGGTGCAGCACTTTGACCAGCCAGTGGGTGCCTTCGCGGCAGGGCGTACACTTGCCACACGACTCGTGCTTGAAGAATTCGTCCATTTTGTAGGCCACATGCGGGGCCTTGACGGTATCATTCAGCACAATTACCGCACCCGAGCCAAGCATCGAGCCAGCCGCCGCCACGCCTTCATAGTCGAGCGGCGTATCAAGGTGTTTGGCGGTCAACCAGGGGGCCGAGGCGCCGCCAGGAATGATGATCTTGACCGGTCGCCCGCCCTTCATGCCACCGCCGTATTCAGGGCTTTCGATCAGTTCCCGCAGCGGCGCGCCAAAGGGAAGTTCGTAGTTACCAGGGCGGTTGACGTGACCCGAAAGCGAAAAGCACTTCGTGCCGGGGCTCTTTTCGGTGCCGTGCGAACGGTACCAAGCCACGCCCTTCTCGATGATGCGTGGCACATTGGCCAGGGTTTCGACATTATTGATGATCGTCGGCTTGCCATACAGGCCCGCGACGGCCGGAAAGGGCGGCTTGAGGCGCGGTTGGCCAATCTTGCCCTCAAGCGACTCCATCAAGGCGGTCTCTTCGCCACAGATGTAGGCCCCGGCCCCACGATGCACATACATATCGAGATCGTAACCCGTACCAAGAATATTCTTGCCCAGGAAACCGGCCCGATACGCCTCGGCAATTGCCCGCTCCAGGGTGATCGCCGCAGCCGCAAACTCGCCGCGCATATAGATATACGCGGTATTGGCTTCGATCGCGAAGGCCGACAGGGCCACCCCTTCAATCAATTGATGGGGATTACGATCAATGATCTGATGATTATTGAACGTGCCCGGCTCTGATTCATCACAATTGCAGAGCAAATAGCGCGGAAAAACCCCTTTGGGCAAGAAGCCCCACTTCACGCCAGTCGGAAAGCCTGCGCCACCACGGCCACGCAAACCGGCTTCTTTGACCATCTGGGTAATCGCGGCGGGGGTCTGGTTCTTCAGGGCCTCGGCATAGGCGTCCCAACCACCGACACGCCGGTAGACCGCAAACTGATTGATGTCAGGATGATCAAGCTCCCGCATCACAATATATTCACTCAGGCCCATACTGATTTCCTCTTTTAGAGATATTTCAAGCTAGTGTAACCGTTTTGAAGGCTGTAGAGCTGTAGCGTTGTGGAGGTTGTGGAGCCGTATCCGCAATGCCCCTCATTGTCATTCCGAACGGAGCCGTAGGCAGAGTGAGGAATCTTCGCTGATTCTCGCTGAAGACCCCTCACTTCGTTCGGGGTGACAAGAAGGAGGGAGACAGCTTCCCGGCTGTTCTTGGCACCACTGCCCCCAGGGCAGCCACGTGGGGCTGACCCTACAGGGTGGCCGAGGCGCAACCTGTTTTGCGGTAGCCCTCATAATGGTGAGGCCTTGCGATTCTGAGGGCGGTCGTGGCCAGCACTCATTTCGGCAGGCGGGGTGGGCGGCGGCGGGGGCGGTGCCCCTTCGATCACGAACTCACGCTGCTGGTAGGCTCCGTCGCGGGGCAGGTGGATGACCTCGCGCTCGGCCACCGCAAAATCCTCGGCAAACCGACCACTCACGCCGCGCCGTTTGGCTTCGCTGGCCCGGGCACGCAGTTCGTTCAGCATCGTGTCAGCCCGCTCGGCGGTCACATCGTAGAGGTAATCAAGATTCGCCTGCACCACCGGGGCGCGGTCACAGGCGGCCAGACACTTGACGCGCTGGAGCGTAAACAACCCATCGGCAGTGGTCTGTTCTTCGCGAATCCCCAGGGTCTGCTTGAGCGCCGTAAGCAACTCTTCGGCCCCTAAGTAGCAGCAGGGCACATCATCACAAACCTGGAGCATCCAGGTGCCAACCGGCTTGTCATAGTAGAGCGTATAGAAGCCCACGACCTCGAACACATCGGTGGGCGGCAGATCAAGGATGGTTGCAACCTCACGCACCGCCGCCGGGGTCAAATGGCCGTAGGTATCCTGGGCGAGATAGAGCAAAGGCAGCACTGCGCTGCGCTTACTGGCATAACGGTTCAGGATCGCGGTAATCTCTGCTTGATGAGTAGCTAACAGCATTAGCGATCTACCTCCCCCAGCACAGGGTCAAGGCTGGCGATCAGCGCGACCAGGTCGGCGACCAACCGCCCCTTGCCCATATGGGCCAGGGCTTGCAGATTGATAAACGAGGGGCTACGGAAGTGGACGCGCCAGGGTTTGGGGCTGCCATCACTGACCACATAACAGCCCAGAATACCGCGCGGGCTTTCGATACTATGGTAGACCGCGCCCCGTGGCGGCTTAAAGCCCTCGGTCCAGAGCTTAAAGTGATGGATGAGCGACTCCATACTATGGGTAATCTCGCTCTTGGGGGGCGGGGCAACTTTGCGGTCGGGGGTCATATAATTGCCATTGGGCATCTGGCTCAGGCGTTCCCAAGCCTGGCGAGCGATCTTGACACTCTGGCGCATCTCGGCCATCCGCACTCGGTAGCGGTCATAGATATCGCCAGTCTTGCCGACGGGTATCTCGAAATTATAGGTCTCGTAGCCACAATAGGGGATGGCCTTGCGCACATCGTAGGGCACGCCGGTGGCGCGTAGATTAGCCCCGGTCAGGCCATAGGCGATCGCGGCTGGCCCATCAATTGCACCGACGCCGACGGTACGCTCAAGCCAGATCGGATTGCCGGTCAACAGCGCCTCGTACTCATCAATGCGCGAGGGCATAAGCTGAAGCAGGGCATCCACGGTGGGCAAAAAATCGGTGGGTAGTTCGTAGGCTACGCCACCGACCCGAATATAACTGGTCATCATGCGTGCGCCCGAAACCAGTTCGAAAATATCGAGGATCTGCTCGCGCTCGCGCATCGCATAGAGGAAGACACTCATTGCGGCGAGGTCGAGGGCGTGGGTGCCAAGCCAGACCAGGTGTGACGAAATCCGTTGCAACTCGACCAAGAGCACCCGGATGATCTGGGCGCGCTCAGGGATCTCCACCGCCATCAACTTCTCGACGGCGAGGGCATAACAGAGATTATTGGAAAGGGGCGCAAGATAATCCATGCGGTCGGTGAGCACCACCGCCTTCTGGTAGGTCTTGCTCTCCATGGTCTTTTCGATCCCGGTATGGAGAAAGCCCACATCGGGAGCGACATTGACCACAATCTCACCGTCGAGTTCGAGCACCAGCCGCAGCACCCCGTGGGTACTCGGGTGATGCGGCCCCATATTGAGCACCATCGTCTCGGTTTCACCGGCAAGCGCGGGGCCGGTAATATCGTGGGGCGTGGGCACGGAAAAAGACTGGGTCATACGGAACCTCTTGCAGGCAACCGAGCCTTATTCTTTGGCGAAGGGCTTCTGGGCGTAGATCCGCTCCTGATTAAAGGTAAAGGCGATCTCTTCTTCGCCGAGGGGATGATCCTTGCGTTGGGGATGACCGAGCCAATCATCAGGCATCAGGATGCGGGTCAGCGACGGATGGCCGGTAAAGATAATCCCGAGCAGATCGAAGGTTTCGCGTTCCTGATAATTGGCGGTCGGGAAGATCAGCGCGAGCGAAGGCACCGTGGGATCATGTTCGGGGGCACCAACCCGCAGACAGACCCGATGCAGATGGCGCATACTCACCAGATGGGCCACGACCTCGAAGCGCGGGTTCCGCCCCAGGTAATCCACGCCACACAGATTTTCCAGAAAGGTATAGCGCAGATCGGGCTGATCACGCAGGAACTGGGCAACGGTGGCAAAGGCTTCGCGGCGCAGCGTAATATTCAGATCATCGCGAAAGGTATCGTGAGCCAGCAGATCAGCGGCAAAATGGCTTTGCAGCGTCGCCAGCAGCGCCTGATTATCCATAACACACCATTCCTGTTACCGCTGACGACAATCCAAAATCCAAAACCTAAAATCTACTGCACCTGAATCAGCGGCTGACTGATCGTAAGCGGCGACTCTTTGATGCCACTGATCTTCTCGCGCATCACCTTCGCGTGCAGCATCATAATGCCATCAATCAGCGCTTCGGGGCGGGGCGGGCAGCCGGCGACATAGACATCCACCGGAACAACTTCGTCTACCCCCTGGACAATCGCATAATTATTAAAGATCCCACCACAAGCGGCACAATCGCCCATGGCGACCACCCACTTGGGGTCACTCATCTGATCATAGAGACGGCGCACCACAGGGGCCATCTTGCGGCTCACCCGCCCGGCGACAATCATCAGATCGGCCTGGCGCGGCGAGGCCCGGTTGATCTCCATGCCAAAACGCGAGAGGTCATAGTTAGGGCTTTGGGCACCCATCATCTCGATCGCGCAACAGGCCAAGCCAAAGAGCAACGGCCACATCGCGTTAGTACGGCCCCAATTGACAACATACTCTAATGAAGTCGTAACGACCCCAAGGTCGCCCGCTTTTTCTTCTATTCCCATTTCAGCGCCCCTTTCTTCCACTCATAGACGAAGCCGACCACTAGAACCAGGAAGAAGACGCCCATTGCCATCAGGCCAGGCACACCCAACTGACGGAAGACCAGCGCATACGGATAGAAGAAGACCACCTCGATATCGAAGACGATAAAGAGCATCGCCACAACATAGAACTTGACCGGAATGCGCCGAATCGCCGCCCCGATTGGCTCCATCCCCGATTCATAGGGCGCAAGCTTACGGGCCGAACTCCGTTTCGGGCCAAGCAGCGAGGATGCAACGATCACGAACGTGGCGATAAAGACGGCGATCAGGAAGAGAACCAGAATGGGGAGAAACGAGCCAAGCATAAGCACTCTCCGAGACGACGGGTACGTCAGCGGGCGCACGCGGGCGGGGGCAAAGATCTAGGCGGCGCACCTGGAATTATACCTATGATCAAACTTGTGTCAACGGGCACGAAGCATCGCAAAGCCCTGAACAAAGCCTGAGATTCCTCTGTGCACAATCTGCACAGAAAATCATTGCACAACCCCCGCAAATACTGTGCATAGTCCTGGAATTATATGGCATGATGTTTGTACTGCCCAACGCAAAGAATCAGCCAAATTGCGCTATAATGCGGGTCGCAACTCGTGTTGGGCACCCGTCCCAACTCATTGTGCCAGGCCATGTGCAGCCGGCAACCCCATAACGCAACCACGGAGATCCTGTCCCATCTGCCTGCTGCCACTGAAGAGGAGTTTTAACGCATGTCCACCCGAACGACACCGGCAGGCGAGGCGATCACGATCAAGGATGGCAAGCTGATCGTGCCCGACAACCCGATTGTTCCGTTTGTTGAGGGCGACGGTACCGGCCCGGATATCTGGCGGGCGAGTGTGCGGGTCTTTGATGCGGCAGTCGCTAAAGCCTATGGCGGCACCCGCAAGATCAGTTGGCACGAGGTGCTGGCGGGCGAAAAGGCCTTCCGCGAGACGGGTAACTGGTTGCCGGATCAGACCGTGGCCGATTTTGACCGTTATCTCGTCGGGATCAAAGGCCCGCTGACCACACCGATTGGTGGTGGCATTCGCTCCCTCAACGTGGCACTACGCCAACTGCTCGATCTGTATGTCTGTCTGCGCCCGGTGCGCCACTTTGCCGGCGTGCCTTCGCCCGTCAAGAACCCCGAGAAGATCGATATGGTGATCTTCCGTGAGAACACCGAAGATATTTATACCGGGATCGAGTACCGCGCCGGCACACCCGAAGCGGCGCAGATGCTCAGTTTCCTCGAAGAAGCCTTTCCGAAAGATTTTAACAAGATCCGCTTCGGCACCGCCGCCAAAACTGATGAGTTCCTGCGCATGATCGGGGCCCCACCCGAGCAAAAGGTGGATCTCGGGATTGGAATCAAGCCGGTGAGCCGCCTGGGCACCGAACGGCTCGTCCATGCCGCAATCCAGTATGCGGTCACCTTTGGGCGCAAGAGTGTCACCCTGGTGCATAAGGGCAATATCCAGAAGTTCACCGAAGGGGCCTTCCGCGATTGGGGCTACGAGTATGCCCAACGCGCTTTTGGTGGCCAGGTCTATACCTGGGCCCAATGGGAACAGACCAAGTCGGTGCAGGGTGAAGCGGCTGCCAATGCCGAGCAAAAGGCTGCGCTTGATGCCGGCAAGATCCTGATCAAGGACGCGATCGCCGATATTACCCTGCAACAGGTCTTAACCCGCCCCGACGAATTCGATGTGATTGCGACCCTCAACCTGAATGGCGACTACCTCTCGGACGCGCTCGCTGCCCAGGTCGGCGGGATCGGGATTGCGCCCGGCGGCAATATCAACTATGTCACTGGCCACGCAATCTTCGAGGCGACTCACGGCACGGCACCCAAGTATGCCGATTTGGATCAGGTCAACCCCGGCTCGGTCATTCTGTCGGGTGATATGATGCTGCGCTATATGGGTTGGGTCGAGGCGGCTGACCTGATTATTGCCGCGCTCGAAAAGACGATCGATCAGAAGACCGTGACCTATGACTTTGCCCGCCTGATGGAGGGTGCGACTAAGGTCAAGACTTCGGAATTCGCCGATGCGATGATCGCCAATATGGATCGCTTGATCGGCGACGAGCAGCGTTCCCACCCGGCAATCGGCCCTGACCTGGTCAAGCCGGTGGCAATCTCATCCTACCCACGGCTCAGTGTGGGTGCCCTGATGACCCGCAACGTAATCTCGGTCGGCTCGCAGGCCCCGCTCAGTGATACGACCCACCTGATGCGCTCACGTGGCATCACCAGTGTGGTCGTCGAGCCGAATGGCGACGGCGTGTGGGGCATCATGACCATGCGTGATGTGCTGAAGAGACTCGCCCGCGAAGATCGCCCGCTCGAAGGCGCAACCGTGGCCGAAATTGCCACCCGCCCCCTGATCACGATCACGCCCGAGGCGAGTCTGCGTGAGTGTGCCAATCTGATGCTCGAAAAGAATATTCGCCGGGTCGTCGTTGTGCAGGGCAGCGAGCCAATCGGGATCATTAGCGAAACCGATATCTTCCGCTTCGTCGAAGAGCACGCCTAGTTATGATCAATTGAGGCATCGTTTGTGCTACGTCCAAGCCCTGCCTGATACCCGAAGCCCTGCGGGTTGCCAGCGCACAAGGTTCTGAGCAGCCCGCAGGGCTTTATTATTACGCCACTACGCCCCATTGTCACCCCGAGTATCCTATGGCCCGTCGGCCAGTGGTGCTGAGAGAAACATGCTTTGTTTCTTAGGAGCGCAGTGAGAAAGCTAAGGCAAATCCGGCGCTGTCACCCCAAGCGCATCAGCCAGATCGTGTAGCATCGCCCGCTCTTTGGCATTGACCAACTCGCCGCCCATGCCCAGGAAACCACCTTCTTTCGCGGCATGAGCCACATCCGACGCCAGGTCGATCAACCAGGTGCGCAATTCAAGCCCTTCCGGGCCAGGGGCCTTCTGCTCAAGCAGGTCACGGGCCGCCCGACAGGCTGCTACGGCAACGGCCGGATCACGGCCCAGGTCCATGATTTGCACCTGTTCGTTCGCGGGATCACCCTGGCCCCCATGAAAGGCATCAAAGCGCCCTTTCAGGCTTACCAGCATCGCCACAATCAGCGGATTGTCGCGGCGCTCCTCAGCGGCCCGCTCAAAACTCTTTACGGCGGCCCCAACTTCTTGCATAATCGCCATCGGGCCACCCGGACTGATCCCAATCACCGCTGCGATCACCGCTACCGGCGCGGCCAGAATCGTGGCCCATTCTTCATCACTATAGCTCTCGCGATCAGTCATGCGCTCGCTCCTTCGTCATCACAAACTCTCAAGGGCTTCGGGATGGTCACGCAACCATTGGGCCAGGCGACGCCCCTGACCAAGCACCTCAAGGTGGTAGTCAGGTTCTGCGTCCGAGGTCGTCAGAATCCGGCGCAAGTTGCCCTGCAACCAGATGACTTCGATAATGATCGGCAAGGCCCGCCGTTCAGCCTGTGACAGCGGCTCGATCTGGCTGTAGCCAGTCACTACCGCCCGGGCGCGATCAGCATCGAGCGGGCCGGCATACACACCCCAGGGGAACCAATCGGGCGGAGGCGGGCCGACCGCAAAGTCCACCAGCGCATCGGCCAGATCAACAATCCGGGCATCAAGCGTCACCTGGTCAAAGTCAATCAGGGCCGCTACCGTATCGCCCCGAAAGATCAGGTTATCGCGGTGGACATCACCGTGGATCAGCACCTGGGGCAGGAACTCGTAGTGATCTTCGGTGAGCGTACGCCGCAAATCTGCCGCCCGCCGGTCATACCAGTTCAGCGGTTCGGTCAGGTCGCCCATCATATCCCGCTGCATAATCCGCTCGATCAGACCGCTCAGCGACGAGGTACTGTAGCGTGGTCCCTGATACGGCGGGGGATCGGCAAAGCCAAGCACTGCCTCGTGATACCGGGCCAGAATGCTGCCAGCACCAATCAGGTGGGCGCTACGATCTGGATTGAACTCGTCGCCATCAATAAACGTGAACACCTCGACAATCCGCCCGTCAAGTTCGACCGCCGTATCGCCCGTGCGGGTGGCGATCAGGCGGGGGGCCGGAAAGCCGCGTGCCCGTAGCCAGGCCAAAAGCCGGTGGCGGAGGGCAATCGAACTGCGGCCAATCTTGCGCTGATTGCGGCGCACCACATACCGGCCCGCATTGGTTTCGACAAAGGCCGTTTCGTTAACGACCCCATGGCTGGCCGGGCGGGTCGCCCGCACCGTGCCAAGTTCGTAATTCTGGAGAGCCCGCTCGACATCGTACTGTGTAAGCATACTGTTGAACCGCTAGCCGGGCACTGTTCAGGGCCATTATACGGCGTTCGGCAACAGTTGACTCAGCCGCGTTCCCAGGCCGCAATCGCCAACCCGGCCGCAACCCCGGTAAAGACATCCAACTCTTGGAGTTTGTCGGGGCCAAATTTGGCCGCCAGCATCCGCACAAACCGTGGCACCCGTGACGAACCACCTGTGCGTAGCACGACATCAATCTGGCTTGGCAGCAACCCAGCGGCGGCCAGAGCCCGATCAATACAGCGCTCGACCGCCCGCACATCAGGCCCAATTAAGCGTTCAAAATCCCAACGCGGAATCGTCTCGCTCAGGTCAATCTCGCCCATCTGCATGCGCAGCGTCGCCTCGGTGGCACTGCTCAACTGTACCTTGATCGCCTCCACCGCTTCATAGAGCGGCAGGCCATAGTTCTGGCGCACCAACGAACGCAGGGCGCGCAACTCTTTGGGCCGATCCCCAATCACAACGGCTTCTTCGATAATCTCGAGATAATGCGGTTGGGTCAGTTCGATAATCTGCTGCCACTCGCATAAATGGTCAAGGATATGGCTCGGAAAGGGCAAACGGCGCGCCCCAAGGGTCGCCCCGGCCCCAAAATGCTCAAGCAGACGGCCCATCACCAGGCGCTGATCAAGTAGATCACCACCGACCGGCACGCCATCGGTAGCCAGAAAAGCCCGCCCGCCCCGCCCATCAAGCCGCATCACCGTCACATCAAGGGTTCCACCGCCAAAGTCAAAGACTAGCACATGCTGTTCGTGGCGAGCGGTGCGGGCATACGAGAGCGCGGCCGCCGTCGGTTCTTCCAGAAAGGTGACCGCTGGCAGCCCAGCCAATTGGCATGCAGCCTGCATCCGTTCAAAGGCCAGCGCATCGGTCCGTGGATCGAGGCTGTAATGCACCGGGCGACCAACCACTATCCCGGTGATCGGCTGCCCCAGGATCGTCTCGGCCCGTTCCAGGATCATGCGCAGCACAATCGCAATCAGGGCCTCGAGCGTATAGGACGTACCAAACACATTGGTATGGCTAAAGCCTTTATCTCGCAGACCCGTTTTGAGGGACTGGAAGAGGCGACCAGGCGCATTGGCATCCACCTTAACATAGAGCGCCTGCTGGATGGTACCAAACTCGGCAAATGTGATTTCGGCATCACCAAGGTAGCGCCACTCATATTCAACCTCACGCCCGACATTGCCTTCCGTAAAGCGCGTGATCGCCTCACGCCCGATATAGGCCGCGCCTTCCCGGGTCATAAAGAGCGTCGAGCGCAGAATACTCGCTGGCTGATTAAGCACATCAAGCGGCAGCAGCGTCAACTGCTCGCCATCATAGAGCGCCGCACTCGAATTGGTCGTTCCAAAATCAAGGCCAAGCCGCATAACCATCCTTACGCTTTGCGTCGGATCAACCCCTGGCGTTCGGGATAGCGACCCACAATTGGCGCATAGAACTGCTGATACTGAATCAGATCGGCCTCAAGATCGCCGGTTGGCATCAGCACCGGACCCAACCCCACCCGGCGACGCGCAAAATCGGCATACCCCAGCACAATCGGAACGTTGGCCCCCAGCGCAATATAGTAAAACCCGGTTTTCCAATGGTCAATAAACTTGCGGGTGCCCTCAGGGACAATCGCAATCCGCAAAGGCGTACCGAGCGCAAACGCAGCCACGATCTGATCAACAAAATTGGCCCGTGCCCCGCGCTCAACCGGCATGCCACCCAAAGCCCGCAAGAGCCAGCCCAAGGGGGGCCGGAACAGGCTGGCCTTGGAAATCCAACGAAAGCGAATCCCGGTTGCCCCCATCAGCAGCAGGGTCAGAATCAGATCAAACCAGGTCGTATGCGGCGCACCAATAATCACACACCGCTCGGGTGGCGGCTCAGAAACTTCGACACCCCAGCCAGCCATTGCCAGCAAACCCCGACAGAACCGCTGAAAGAGGGTAGGACGCGGATTGAAAGTTGTCATCATCGACCTCAACAGCAAACAGATCCCCAACGCTCCACGCTATAGTATACGCGGAGCCAACTATTTTGCTGTGGGCCAATGTGCGGATCTCGGGGCTGATGCGGATCTTGGGGGGCACGACCGTTACTTCGCGACTATTTGGTCATAATCACATAGTCACCTTGCGCCCCGACTTGTTCGAAGCCGCAGCGACAACGGTAGAAGTTCAGGCTCCGGGGTGACCATGCCGGAGTTGCCACCAGCCAACCGGGGCTTGCCGGGTAATGCGCTTCGATCATCGCCCAGACTGCCGCCCCTAGCCCATGGTGTTGGGCCGTAGCAGCAATGAACAGCAACCCCAATACATCAGGCTGGGCCTCGAAGTGCCAGATCACCGCCGCCCCAATTATCTGGTCATCCGCCAGAATCTTGTACTGCTCTGCCTCAAGACAGCCCGCCGGCCACTTTTCGAGCAGGTCGGTGGTATGGTAACAATCGAGGCAGTAGCGATCCTGGGGCGCGTTGGCAGGCAGATCGCGATCAAACGCCTCCGTCATCAGCGCAACCAGGGTTGGCAGATCAAGCGCAGTAATCGGAGCGAGACTCAGGCGTGGGGCTTCAACCATGGGCAGCATCCTCCTAGGCGCAGTATAGGGGCTGGTGCAGCCCCAGCTGCGGAAAGAGCCCCTAACTGCGCGTGGAGGATTGACCCATAATTAGCGCGATTCGTCGTAGATCGGCTCACTGTTGTCTTCGTAGTTCGAGGATGCGGCATACGCGGGTTGGTAACTAGCTTCATCATTTGAGCGTGCCGCCCCAACATCTTCAGCGTGAGTGGCATACTCACGCGCCCAAAGCTGGATGCCCTCCCATTCACGCAGGGCCGCCGCATGCACACTATCAGGCCGCCAGACACTGCGTAGATACTCGGCGTCTATGCTGCGCGGGTGCTGACTGATCAGCGGTACGACCGTGGCCGTATCACCCTTGCCCCATTCTTGCTCTTCGCCGGAGCCAAGGGGCAGGGCCACTTCGTGGAACGTGACCAGTTCAGGATGGCGGGTACGGTCAATCAAGCTGTCGGCCGCCTCACAGACCCGTCCATGGTCAAGCAGGGTCTTGAGCAGTTCATCGGTCATGCGCGAGCGCACCGAGAGCTGCACCAAGCGCATAATTCCGATTTGCACCAATGGCAAAAGAAAGCCCCGAATTGCGAGTTTGCTGCGCTCACCCTGGCCCCAGCGCAACCCAATGCCCGCCTCGGCCGTTTCACGGGCGTTGCTGCCCGCCAGGCTCCCGGCAACCGTCGGCGCAACCGGGCCACTCATAATCGGAAAGAGCTTGATCTGCTCCCCCAGATCCCAGTGACGCACAATTTCGGCCCCACCCGGCCGCTGATGCTTGATCTCGCACTGCCCAAACTGCGCCTTGCGGAGCGCTTCGTCGAGTTCGGCGTCACGCCCAGCTTCGATATGAAAACCAATATAGGGCGTAAAGCGACCCGTCCCAATCGGTTTCCGGGCAACACTCTTGCCATTGGCATACTGAAGGGTCAGTGCATCTTGGACAGCGCGAACACGGTTGCGGCCAATCATCGCGGGACTCCTCTTCCCTAATTTTCGTTCGTCGTACCCGCTTTAGTATAGCACTTTTGTTCTTTTTTGTCTAGAGGGGAAAGATCGGCCTCCGGCGGTGGGAGTGGTGGGGCAGTGGCGCACCACTCGGGTTTTTTGTATTGGTTTGGGGGGGAGGCGCCCACCCCAACCAAAACCCGGGGGCGCCCTGCGGGGGGCCCGGTCGCCGCCCGCCGTT
>JBLWKA010000114.1:0-17740 GCA_048381555.1 Oscillochloridaceae bacterium umkhey_bin13 | reverse complement strand
GCCACGTTGCATCCCGATTCGGCCACCTCAACGCAAGATCGTGCAGGGGTGTCGCCGCGCATCCTGATGCCATCCTCATCAAGATGTAGATCTTGCAGGGCTGCAAGATCTACATCTTGATAATTTGCTACTCCTGCGCATCTCCGGCGGCCACTGGCAGCGATGGATCGGCTGGTGACCTTGCGAGCGTTGGGTGCGTTGGTACGGGAACTACAATGGCACTCCGCTGATTACTCGGCGGCGCGATCTGCGGCGGCGGGCCAGCGGCCTGGTTCGGGCGCTGCTTCCGGCGCTCCTGATGCGCCATCGTCAGCTCGTCGGTTTCGTACTGGCGCACCAGCGCAGCGGCGAAACAGGCGTTGACGATCGGGTTGACGCCGTAGCGATACTGGCTCAGCTGGGTGAGATAGTCGTCAGCGGCGAACTGGGCGGCGGACGCGGCGGCCAGCGCATCGGCCCACGCATGGGTGCGGTGTGTGCTGACCTCGCGCAAGTCGTGGATGAGGGTCTGGATTTCGCCCCAGGCCAGCTCGCGCAGCTGTGTCTCCGCCGTCCGTGGCTCGGCGCTACGCAGCGTATCGACCAGCGCCGGGTGCAGCCGATCCAGCCAGCGATTGGCCACCGCCCGGTAGACCGTCTCGGCGAACATCGAATCGCTCTGGTCTGCTGCCGGTGCGCTCGTTGGGTCTTCGTCACGCGCAATCTGAGCCTGAAGCTCCATCACCCCGCGCTCGAGGTCGTCGAGCAGGGCCAGGGCGCTCGCTTCATCGCTGGTGCGCGGAATGTAGGGCGGGAGATCGTATGTCTGAGGCTGCGCCGGGGCTGGCTGCCCGGCCGGCCGCTCGCGCGGGATGGCCGAAATAGCACCCATGTCGCGACCGGCGACCGGGAAGCGGATCATCAGTTCTTCGCGGGCTTTGATGCCGGTGAAGTCCTCGACCTGCAATCCCTGGTTGGCGTAGGCATCAACGAACGTGCGCGCGTCGTCGCGCACGCCGCTGGTCAGGCACATGCCGCCGATCACGTTCAGCACGATGCCGCCCAGCTTCTCGCCCAGCTGGTTGAGTCCCTGGTGTGCGCCGATCAGCCCCACGCCCATCGAACGGGTGCGCGTCCACATGCGCTCGGCATCCTCGGCCCGCTCGGCCTTGACGAACATCTGCACCTCATCGACGAACAGCGGCCAGTCCCAGCGCTGATCCGGGTCGCGCTCGGCCTGCTGCTGGAAGGTGGCGCTGATGATGCTCTGGAAGATGACGGCCGACCAATAGGCGGCGTTGGTATGGCCGATCCGCTCCGGCACGAACTTGATGATCAGGATGCCCTGATTGCGGATGAGCGCGCCCAGGTCGATGGTCGACTGCGGCTGGCAGAGCAACTGCTGGCCGGTCTCGGAGCCGATCAGCATGTCGATGCGCCGCTTCAGACTCTCGATCGAGGCCTTGATCTTCTCGGGCATCTGCGGCACTTGCTTGAGCCAGTAGTCGCGTACGCTGCGGTCGTAGACCCGAGCCAGCACGACGCTGCGGTAGCTCGGTGAAAGCAGAAAGCGCTGCAGGTGCAGCAGCGACGGCTCGCGCTCGCCTTCGAGGATGGCGCTGATGCTCAACAGTAGCGCCTGCTGCATGCCGATCGCCCCGGCCCAGATCTCCGGCTCGATGCGGGCGAAGATCTCGCCAATCTCGCCGGCGACGACATCGCGCGGCTTGGCGCCGATGATCCGCCGGTCGAAGGGGTTGATGCACGGCACCATGGTCGCGGTGGTGTCGATCACCACGACCCGGTCGTAGGCTTCGCGCGGCAGGATGTGCAGCAGCCGATCGGCGAGGTCGCCCTTGGCGTCAATCACGCCGCAGCCGCCGCCGATGCGGGCGATCTCAAAAACCATCGTCTCAATCAGACTGCTCTTGCCGCTGCCGGTGCCGCCCATCGTGTCCCAGCCCTGGCGCAGGTCGCGTAGGGTCGGGCCAATTAGGGCCAGCTCGCCGTTGCGCTGGCGGGCGTAGGCGATCCCCAGGCGGCTGGCGCCCAGTGCCTCGGGTGTGGGCGGGCGCGGCACGATCTGGCGCTGCTCCGCGCGCTGCGCTTCAATCGGGCTGAGGAACGCCGCCGGCGGGGCCGGCAGGAATTTGCCGCTGCGCCAGGCGAATTGGGTGTCCAACTCCAGTGCGGGCGGATGCCAGAGTGCGGCCAGTTCGTAGGGGGTCAGGATCGAACGGCGCTTACCCGGCGCGGGGAAGATCGTCCAGGCGTAGCCCGGCCAGACGCTGTGGTGGGCGTGGCCGCGCAGCGCTGCCAGGCGCGATCTCGCTCGCGCCGCGCGCAGGCGTGGGTGCAGGGCGAGGCTGCCCAGGCCGCCGGCGAGCAGCACGAAGACGAAGAGTAGCAGCGGCGTAACGGGCGGGATGGTGAGCTGCAGGCGCGGGATGGCAGAATGTGTCAGGGCCTGCTGGAGCGCGGGCAGGGCCTGGACGACGAGCCAGCCAAGCGCGCTGCCGAATGCCGTTCCTCCTGCCGCATAGGTGATGAGCCGCCACCCCCAGCCGGGCAGTGGCGCGCTGCCAGTGATCGCCGGCGTCAGTGGCATAATGCTATACCCACCGCTACAGTTGGGCAACCGGCCGCCCCGCCGGAGCAGCCCCTGGCGCGCGCTGCCGGCCGGTCGGCTGAAAGTGCGCAGCGCGTGGTGCAGCTCGCGCAGCTGCTGGATCACCGCTTTTCGGCTTTCTGCGACCACGATGCAGCGCACGACCACATCAAAACCGTAGCCTTCGACCTTGCGCAGCAGCGCGTCATAGGCGGCGATGTCTTCCGGGTTGACGCTGCCCTGGATCGCGCCAATTTGCTCGCGCAGCGGCGCGCGCCAGTCTTCCTTCGCCGGCATGGCGCGGACGATCAGCTCGATCGCGGTGTAGCGCACGCCGTCTTTGCGATCGAGCGCGGTCGCGAGCGGGCCAAGCGGGTCGCTGCCGATGAACATCGCCAGGTCTTTGAGCGGATAGGACGGGCTGCGCAGCAGGACGAAGTCGGCCGAGCCGACGAAGCCGTCCTGCACGGACGCCTCGCTCCCGATCTGTGTGAGAAGATCATCGCCGGCGGGCTGGGTGGTTGCCCCTGGTGCCGCGCCATTCACCAGATTGCGCACCGCCTGGAGCGTCGCCTGTTGCGTCGGGGTCGTGGCCAATCCACGAATTGCCAGACGCACGCGGTGGTCATCGGCATGGTTGATCAGTGCGAAGACCAGCGTGTCTTCGTTGCCGGTCAGCCGACCGGCAGCCGAGAGCAACTCGCCGATGCCCGCGAAGATATCGACACCGCGCCCCAGTTCAGTCTGCTCACTGCGCGCCAGGTCAATGTGAAACGTAGCAAGCTCTTGTCGTGTGCGCCGGCGCTGCTGGATGTGCAGCAGAATCAGGCCGACGCTCAGATGCAGCAGCAGATAACCAAGCACAATGAGGAGGCCAATCCGGAGGAATGGATAGCTCAGCTGGAGCCACCAGCCGGCGACCGCTGCGGGCCGGGCCAGTTGGCCGGTCACGTCGCGCAGGGCGAGCAGCAGCGGCATCGGTGCCGCAACAAAGGCAAACACGGCCAGGAAGGCCAGCATGCCGAAGAAGCGCACGAGCGTCCGCTGCTTGCGCCGCTGGCGGGTATGCTCGGCGTCGGTCGGCGGGCGCTGCTCGGGATCGCCGTGCCAACGTGGGCCGCTCAGGCGTGGCGGAATGCGCGAGGGCGATGGGCCGCGCCCAGCATGGTTCGTCACGGTGCCTCCGTTGTTTCCTCGATCTCCGGCGCGCGTCCGCGCCACCAGACGCTGCCGCCGCGCATCCAGGCGACCGCCTGACCGGGGCGCGGCACGGGCACGCCCGCCGGGCGAAAAGTCTCCGGCAGCGGTGGGGTCAGCGCCTGGGAGATCTCGATCACCGGCAGCCGATAGCACAGCGCGCGCAGCGGCGCAATCGGCGGTAGATCACCGAGGATCAGCACGATCTGCACACCACTATCGGGCGCCAGCAGTGGCTGCACCTCCGGCCAGATCTGCTCAGTTGGCGCGACAATCAGGCAGAGCGGCGGCGTCCAGTCAGGGCACACTGCGGCCCGTTCGTGGGTGAAGCGGTGTTGGAGTTGCAGCCGACGCGCCTGATTGAGCGCATCCGGCTGGGTCTTCAGACGGTCGATTTGCTCCGCATGATCGCGCAGTCGCCCATCCGGGTCGTGGATGAGCAGCGGCGTATCGCTGGCTCGCTGCAGCATGCCGGCCAACGGCGCCGCGCTGTGACCGGCCAGCAACAGGTGCTCATGGCGCGGCAGCGGCCACCAGGTGGTGGTCTGGCGCTGCGTCACCACTGGCACCCAGAGCCGATCATCTGCTGTGGTCACACTAAGCGGCTCGGCACGGAGAGCCTCACGGCGCACGCTCAGGCTCGCGACATCACTCCAGGTTGCGAGCACACCCTGCTGGCGCAGCCCATCGACGACGGTGCGCTGCTGCGCGGTAGTCAGCAGCGTCGCGGTCGCAAACTGGAGCGTCAATTGACGCGGCTGATCGTGCAGCGCCAGCACCATTGGCCATGGCGGCTCCAGGGTTGCCCGCAGTACCGACTCAGCGAGCTGGATCAGGCGTGTTTGCATGCCTGGCTCATTCACCTGGTGCACGGGCCGTCGCCCCGGCGCGACAAACTCGATGTCGAGCGTCGGCAACGGGATGGTGAGTGTCGGGCGTCGGAAGGGCAGGTACAGGCGGCGACGGTTTGCGCGTGGCGGCGCGCTCTTTGCGACGATGCGCCGCGGTCGTGGCGGCGTCGGGTGCATTGGGGGCGCCGGCGGCGTGTCGATCAGCGCCGCACGCAGCCGAAGCCGGATGAGCATCCAGCGCGCAACCGGGTGAACCTTCGTCACCTGGGGAGCCGTATGCCGCAGATGTCCCCACGGTGGCGTCGGCAGCGGCGACGACGCCGGTCGCGGGCGCAGCAGCCAGAGTGGGCTGATCATCACCAGCAGCAGCAGGAGCTGAACGGTGATCGCGATCAGACCAGGGTCGCCTGGATGGAGGAGCAGTAGTCCACCGCTGAGCAGCAGCGTCCCTGCGACCGTGGTCGATGCGAGCGCCAATGCGCGCTGGATCGTCATGGCAGCGCCTCCGGCTCGATCTGCACATACCAGAGTGTGCTCGGATCGCCAACCACCAGCAGGTCGCGGCCAGCCCAGAGACCGCCGGGGCGGAGGCCGCCAGTAGCAAGCTGAATCGTCGGGATGGTGAAGAGGGTCTCGTATTCCGGCCAGCGCGCCACGGTCAGACTGCCGTCCGGCTGGGCCAGCACCATGCGCAGGGTAGCGTCCGGCAGCGCGGTGAGCGCGACGATCTCAGTCGATAGAGTGCCCAGGCGGGTGCTGGCGCCATCGGCCAGCGTGATGCGATCCAGCGCCAGGCCAAGCCCAGTATCCGCGCCCCACCAGAGATCGGTACGTGACCAGGCCAACAGCACTGCACCTCCGGCCATGTTTGGCGGTGCCTGGAGGCGAGTCGCCACGGCGCGGCCAGTGCTCGGTATGCGCAGGAGCACTGCACTGCGGGTTGGGAACGATGGCACGCGCTCAGCCGCTGCAATGGTTGGTATCGCGGGCAGGTTGCCAGTCGGCGACCGGGTCGGTGCCGGTGACTCGGCGGCACTGATGACCACGGCGGCCAGACCATCCGGCTGCCAGTGGACGCTCTGCACCGCGCCGGGGATGGTGATCAGCGCCGACTCATCAATGGTTCGCCGCGCCGTTGGATCCAGGAGCCAGAGCGCCTGACCCTGCTCATTTCTCCGTGCGACGAGCAGCGCCCGCCCGTCCGGTGCCCACCAGAGGCCGCGCACCTGCTGGGTGGTTGAAATGACCTGCGTGCCGCTGGGTGTCGCGATCGTCACGAATCCGGCAATGCCCGGCGTCGCCGGTTGCTGAGTCTCCCAGGTCGCCCAATAGCGATCCCCGGCAGCAGTGATCAGCTCATCGGCGACCGGGTAGGTCTCCAGCACGCTCAGGCGGGTCAGCCCACCGGCATCGAGATGCAGCAGCGAGCGGATACTGGCCTCGGCTGCGGCTGGCCCCCAGCCCGGCTGAACACTGGTACTGGCCGGAGCGCGAGCGCTCAGCCGCCAGCCACCGCTCGCATCAGCCGCAATCTGCTGCCAGGTCGCGTCGGGGTTCGGCAATGTCACCGGCTGTACGGAAGGAATCTGGCGCAATGGCGGCAGGGTGAGCGTCACGGTCTGCTCGCGCGTGACCGTGAAGTCAACGGAAACTGGGAAGGTGTTCGGTCGCTGGGCCGTCAGGGTATGCGCGCCGCTACGCAGGGTCAGCAGGGTAGCCCCCGCTGCCAGCGGTTGACCATTGATCGTCACGGTGGCATCGGCGGGGTACGGCTCCAGTGCGACGGCGCCGGTTCCATGCAGCCAGGGAACCAGCCCCCAGGCCAGTGCGCCGAGCATAAGCGTACTCATCGTCAGGGTGAGCGCCACGATGCTCCAACGCCGGATACGCCGCCGCTGGCGGAGCACCCGCGCCGTGAGGACATCGAGATGGATCGTGTATGGCCCGATATCAAGCTGGGCTGGCAGCCGCATCTTGTTCCTCCTCGTCGATGGTTTCGAGCGCCGCCACCCGCCCGCTCACGCCGGGAATAAGCGCATGGATCGGGCCGGGGGCGCGTGGAATCCGCAGCGGGATCGGCTCACGCCCGACCAGCAAGAGCCCGGTGACGCCATCGGCATCGCGCCGACAGCGCGAAAGCCAGTTGATCTCGCCGGGCGTCAGCCCCAGCTTTTTGGCCGCCTGCAAGATCGGGTGCGCCTCGTCCTGCGCGCCGGCCCGCGCCGGGCGCAGCTGCCGCAGCATCAGGATCGTCTCGCAGTTGTCGAGAAAGGTTGTCCCGGCCGCATTCGGCACGAGCTGATCACCGACCCGGCGGTAGAGGAACTCGCGAATCTGCTGGGTGATCACTGTGACCGCAACGCCCAGCGAGCGACCGATGCGCGCCAGCATCTCGATCGTCTGTGCGCCGGCGGCCGTGTTCAAGACCGCCCAGGCCTCGTCGATGATCAACTCCATCTTGCGCCCGGTGCCGCGCATCGCCACGGTCATGAAGTAGTCGGCGATCAGCGCGGGAATGACCCGTTGAAGCGTCTGATCCTGGCCCTGAACAAAGGCGCTCAAATCGACGCCCAGCACGCCGACATCGCCGCGCAGCCGGGACGGCGGGATCGCCAGCGGCAGCGGACGTGGGCCGTGCAGGAGCCGCCCAAGCAGACCCTGGGTGAAGAGGTCGAGGGCGGCGCGTAGCGACGCATCGCCTTCCTGCTCGGCCAGGTAGGCCGCAACAGCCCGCAGATCCGGCACGTCGGCATGGAAGGTCGCCGGGTCGCCGGTGATACCACGGCGGGCGTAACAGGCCAGGATTGCCTCTTCCAGCTGCGCCTCAGCGCTGCCGCTGAGCGGCATGCCGCGTGATAGCGACTCACTGGCGACCAGCTGCTTCACCAGCGATGCGCGCTTGCCGCGCAGATCGACCTGGATACGGCTGAGACGCTCGACGACGCTGGCATCGCCCCAGGGCAAGGTCAGCGGGTTGAGCTGCACGTCGGCCTGGTCGGAGAGCACCAGGTAGGTGCCGCCCAGCACATCTTCGATCAGGCTGCGATACTCCTGGTCCTTCGGGTCGAGCACACAGATATCGCAGTTACCGTGGGCAAAGCGCTGGAGCAGCGCAAACGACTGCTGATAGGTCTTGCCGCCGCCGGTCGCGGCGATCGTCGCCTGGTGCGGCGAATGGAGCGCAAAGCGATCTAGCAGCACCGGCGCGCCAACCGCCTGCCCGGCACCACTGCCCTCGGCGCGCACACCATAGAGGATCGGCACGCCCTGGCCGCCCTGCAGCGCCGCCGACGATGAGGGCAGCAGCCGCGCAAGCGTCGGCGTGTCGGTCTCGAACAGGTAGCGCAGCAGGTCGTAACCAAGCGGCGCAGTGGTCAGCAGCCCTTCCCAATGCTGGGCATCGCAGGCGACGATCTGCAGCTGGATATCGGTGCAGGCGGCGTGCAGCTGGCGGGTGCGTTCGTTCAGCTCGCGCAGATCCGCGCCGGCGACGGTGAGATAGAGGCCGACCAGGTGCAAGGCGCTGGTCTCGTCCGTCACCGCGCCCAACACGCGACGGATGTCCTTCATCGCCTGAGCCTCGTCGGCACTGTCGTCGCCGCCCTGGGAGAGCGACACGCCCATCTGGTGAGCCTTCTGCGCCAGGCGCTCCTTGGCTGCCGCGCGGGTCAGCGGGTTGTTGACCAGCGTGACCTGCACGCCGGGCATGTGCATTAGGGCGACCAGCACGCCGGCAGCGCCGATGAAGAAGCCGATAATAGCAGCCGCGTTGAAGGCGACGACCGCCACCAGGCCCACCCCAAGGGCTTTGAACAGGGCGGCGAACCAGGAGAACCGGTCAGGATTCTGGGTCCAGTTCTCGTAGATGCTCCAGACCAGGATGATCGCGGCGATCGTGTCCACCGCCGTGGTCGCCCAGGTCAACACCGGGGTCAGGAGCGCGTTCAGATCGGGCAATCCCGTCCACATAGTGGGTCAAACCTCCTTTCCGAGTGATAAGTGATGCGTGATGAGTGACGAGCGTTCGCCAATGGAGCAGGTTTGCCCTGCGGTCGAACGCGCCCCTATCGGTTATCGATGTATCGGCTATCGGCTATGCTTGATGGCACCACCTCCTCCGCCGTGGCCCAGGAACTCAGCGAATGCTGATGAACCCAGTCTAGGGCGAAGGAGCGGCGGGGGCATCGGTAGGAGGTGAGGAAGTCGAGGGGGGTACTCACCGCGAGTTATGCGCAGGCAAAGACAGGCCAGCACCTCTGTAATAAGGGCGCTGACTTACCTCAGGAGCCTCAGCACTATCAAGCAAGGTGCCTATGAATTGAACCAACGCTCGTGCAGCACCAGGGGGAGCCACACCACGGGCGTAGCTGTGGCTCCATTACTGGCATCCAGGAAGCAATACTCCCCGACGATTGGCCATGTTACTGTTTAGCGTCATGCGCCGCTGTGCCAACACCGATTGTCCGCCTACCAGCGGCGAAAGTTCCCGCGAAACTCTGGATTTCGTGAGCTGTTTTCTGCTACGCAAAAGGGTGGCAAGGAAGTTTGCCGGCCTTTGCGCAGCCTGGGAGCGCGAGCCAGCGGTCCGCGCTCCTACGAATGACCGCTTACCGCTGCACGACGGGTAGATACACCCATGCTTTGGGCTCAAAAACCCACAGCGGATCACGTGGCACCGTCGCCTGGCCCGATGCGTTGTACCCCCAGCAGCGCAGCGCCCCCGCTACCGTCACCGCACAGGTGAACGAGCTCCCCGCGCTAACATGGCTGACCACCCCAAGCCCGTCCGGCACCGTTGCCTGGCCGTAGTCATTGCGCCCCCAACAGCGCAGCGCCCCAGTTGTCGTCAGCGCACAGGTATGGTTCCCGCCCGCGCTAACTTGGATGACTGCACCAAGTTCACCCGGCACCGTCGCCCGACCCGATGCGTTGTACCCCCAGCAGCGCAGCGCCCCGCCTGCCGTCACCGCACAGGTGTGCGACATACCCGCGCTGACCTGGCTCACCGTGCCGAGGTCGTCCGGCACCGTTGCCTGATCGTCGTTGTTACGCCCCCAGCAGCGCAGCGTCCCGTCCACCGTCAGCGCACAGGTGTGTGACCCACCCGCGCTCACCGCGCTCACTACGCCGAGGCCATCCGGCACCGTCGTCTGGCCGTTGTCATTGTACCCCCAGCAGCGCAGCGCCCCGTCCACCGTCAGCGCACAGGTGTGATTCGCACCCGCACTGGCCTGGCTGACCGCGCCGAGGTCACTTGGCACCGTTACCTGGCCCGCCCAGTTGCTCCCCCAGCAGCGCAGCGCCCCAGTCGTCATGAGCGTACAGGTGTGCGATGGCCCCCCACCCGTGATGACCTGGCTGACCGGGCCAAGATCGCTCGGTACCGTCGCATGCCCCCAGCAGCGCAGCGTCCCGTCCATCGTCAGCGCACAGGTGTGCAGACCGCCCGCGCTGACTTGGCTGATCGGGCCGAGATCGCCCGGCACCGTCGCCTGGCCGTAGTCGTTGTACCCCCAGCAGCGCAGCGTCCCGTCCACCGTCAGCGCACAGGTATGATTCCGTCCCGTGCTGACCTGGCTGACCGCGCCGAGATCATCCGGCACCGTCGCCTGGCCGTAGTAGTTGTAGCCGACCCAGCAGCGCACCGCCCCGTCCACCGTCAGTGCACAGGCGTGAGACTGACCCGCACTGACCTGACTGACCGCACCAAGGTCGCGCGGCACCGTCGTACTCCAGCAGCGCACCGCCCCGTCCACCGTCAGCGCACAGGTATGCACATTACCCGCGCTGACCTGGCTGACCGCACCGAGGTTTTCCGGCACCCTCAGCTGTCCATCCATGTCAGAACCCCAGCAGCGCACCGCCCCGGTCACCGTCAGTGCACAGGTGTGTGACCCACCCGCGCTGACCTGGCTGACCGCACCGAGGTCACTCGGCGCCGTTACCTGGCCCGACCAGTTGCTCCCCCAGCAGCGCAGCGTCCCATCTGTTGTCAGCGCACAGGTGTGCAGACCGCCCGCGCTGACCTGGCTGACCGGGCCGAGATCGTCGGGCACCGTCGCCTGGCCAAAATAGAGGCCTCCCTCATTCGTGTTCGACCCCCAGCAGCGGAACGCCCCGTCCACTGTCACCGCGCAGGTGTGATACCATCCCACACTGATCTGGCGGACCGCGCCGAGGTCGCTTGGCACCTCTGACCATGCCCCCCAGCAGTACAACTTCCTGTCGCGATTGATCACACAGGTCGTATTGCCCCCCGCTATGACCATGGGCAGTCCGGGCGTACTGGCGGCCTGCAGCAGCGTCGCAGCGGCTTCAGGGGCGGCGAGGGCTGGCGATGTCTCGATGGCGGCGGTGGGCAGCGCGGGCAGCCCGCCAACCAACAAGAGCACGAAGAGCGTTAGGGCGATGAGCGACGTGAAAAAATGATGAGTCAAGAGGTTCTCCTTTTGCCACATCGTTAGGAGTGGAGACTACGCATGCGCTTGCAGGTTCGGAGGTCTGTGGATTGCTTTGAGCAAACCATTACTGCACGCCGTTAACGTTGTACTAATGGCAGATGGAGCACAGGCAACCGAGCGTGGGCTGGAACACTGTCCGGTATCGCGATTCCTGCAGGCGCGTCGCTCGGCGGCATACGCAGCGGAACAGTATGTACCAGCCGATAGCTCCCCCACACGCTTGCTCCGCTATTCACGGCAGTCGTGTTGGCCCTGACCACGTAGTAACCCTCTGACGCTGTCGCATCAGTCTGGAGAAGCGCCGTGAAGCGCCCATTGCGATCAGTACTGACGCTGCCGATGTCGCTGCCATTGATCTGCAACTGCACCATCGCTCGTGCAGGGAACTCGGTTCCTGTGATCAGAAAAGCGCTGCCAGGCGCTCCCTCGGTGACGTTGAAGCTCAAGCCGGGCTTGATGATTGGCCAATCGCCATGATAGAGGATGACGCCGGCATCGCCGACCGCCCAGAGATTATTGGTCGGTGTACCCCAGATCCCACGCAGGCTGTAGCTGACGCCTATGTGTTGATTGAGCCAGGCGTTGCCGTCCCAGCGCAGTGTGATGCCACTACTGTAGCCATCTTCCCCTACGACCCAGACATTGTTGGCATCCCGTCCCCAGATTCCGTAGAGATGGATGATCATGTGCTCGTCACGGTGAGCGTTCCATTGCTGTTTCCAGGCGCTGCCATCCCACTTCATAATGCTACTGTCATACATTCGTCTGTTATTACTGATGACCCAAAGATTGTTGGCATCCGTCCCCCAGATGCCGGTTAGTCTACTTGTTAGTTCGGTTGTTCCTAACCTGGAGTGCTCTGTCCAGGCCAAACCGTCCCATTTTAGCACTGCGCCTTCATTACTTACGACCCAGACATTGTTGGCATCCAGCCCCCAGATGGCATTGAGGTCATCGCTGGTGCTGCTCACCTGGGGCGACCAGGTACGTCCATCCCATTTCAGGATGGTTCCATTCAATCCGACAGCCCAGACATTGCTGGCATCGGCTCCCCAGATCGCCGTGAGGTACGGCGGTGAACCGATTGGTTGCGGCGCCCAGGTGCGACCGTCCCATTTCAGGATGATGCCGCGATGATCAGGCAACCAGCTATAGCCTTGTCTTCCGATAGCCCAGACATTGTCGGCATCGAATCCCCAGAAAGCATGGATAACGGCGTCGTTCGTACTGCTGCGTTGTTTGACCCACTTGCGACCGTTCCACTTAACAATCGTTCCATTGCTTCCAGCCGCCCAGACGTTGCGGGCATCCGCACCCCAGATCCCGATCAGACTGTCGATCCTAGGCAGGTTTGGATCCGCGTCGCTCCACTGATCGCCATTCCACAACTGGATCCCTGACCCGACGACCCAGACGTGATGAGCGTCACTGCCCCCGACGGCGAAGAGCCTGCGCCCTTCTTCACTTGCCTGGCGCGACCAGGCGCGGCCATCCCACTTGAAAATTCCTTCGCCCACCGCCCAGACATTATTCGCATCTAAGCCCCACACACTCGAGAGGAGGTGGTGCCCTCCGAAATCGAAGGACTGCGCCGCCCAGGTCTGGCCATCCCACTTATAAACGCCTTTGCGACCAACAGCCCAGATGTTGTTGGCGTCGGTACCCCAGATAGCCTTGAACCCCCGAAACAAGTTCTCCTGCTCCCATAATTGGATTTCCCAGGTCTGGCCGTCCCACTTATAAATACCTTGCATGCCGACGGCCCAGATGTTGTCGGCGTCGGTACCCCAGAGCGCTTCGAAATGGAGTCTCTGACGGTTTTCCATCTGCGGCGGCGCGCCCCAGGTCTGACCATCCCACTTCCGGATCGTGTTCCCCTGGCCCACAACCCAGATATTCTCGGCATCAAGGCCCCAGACACCCGTGAGGCTATCGGTTGTGCCGCTGAGTTGTTGTTCCCAGCCTGTGCCATCCCACTTCAGGATGGTACCATTTTCGCCCACTGCCCAGACATTATTGGCATCCAGCCCCCAGACCGCCCGGAGCGCATGAGTGGTGCCACTCGTCTGAGCCAACCAGGTAGCGCCATTCCACTGCAGAATAGCACCAGCACTACCAACCGCCCAGGCGTGATCAGCATCTGCACCCCACACGCCATTGAACGTCATGCGCTCAAAGATCCGCTGCTGGTCACGCCATGTGATACCCTTCCATTCGAGGATGGTGCCAGCTTCGCCAACGGCCCAGGCGTTATTTGCGTCGAGAGCCCAGATCGCGCTGAGCCGTGGAGGTGAGTCGACCCGCTGCAGGCGCCAACTGACCTCAAAGCTATCAGCAGTAAAGGATCTGGCGACAATGACGCCACGCTCGCCGACGGCCCAGACATGCTCAGCGTCCAGACCCCCAATCCCGTACAGCGTCTCGTTCGTATTGACGTGTTCGGCAGACCAGATCCAGCCATTCCACTTCAGAATAGTACCAGCAGTGCCGACGACCCAGATGTTTTGTGCATCGGTTCCCCAGATGGCAGTGAATAGGATGCGCGATTGGTGTTTTTCTACCCAATGTGTACCGTCCCACTTCAGGATGGTGTTATTGCCTGCCACCCAGATATTGCCGGCGTCTGTGCCCCAGACGCCATTGAGCCGCCTGGATGTGTTGCTCGTCTCAGCCGACCATGTACTGCCGTCCCAGCGCAGGATCGTGCCGTCGTTACCGACTGCCCAGACATTGTTGGCATCGGCTCCCCAGATCGCGTTAAGCTGACTTCGGGTGGGGGTAGGGTAGCGTGACCATGTGCTGCCGTTCCACCGGATGATGATGCCATCCGTACCGACGGCCCAGATGTTTCGAGCACTCGTTCCCCAGATCGCAGTAAGTGCGTTCCCGAAGCCGCTGGTTTGGGCCTGCCAGGTCTGGCCGTCCCAGCGCAAGATAACCCCACCGTTTCCTACCGCCCAGATGTTATTGGCGTCTATCCCCCAGATACTCAGGAGATGATTCCCCTGAGGAAGCGGGTTCTGCCATTGCCAGCCGCTCCCCTGGGTGCTTGCCGTCGCCGGTTCGCCCAAGATGATGGCAGTCAGCAGCAAGATGCAGGTCAGCCGTAGCAGTCGTTGCATGCTCATCGCCAAGCGATGGAGTCGATCATACGAACTTGCTGCTGACAGACCAGTGAACTGCCCTAGCCCAAGCAAGGCCAGCACCAGGCCCAGCAGCGTGAACTGTTTGATCGTTGGGCGCATAGTTTTTTCCTTGTCTCGACGCTCATCGTTGAAGGAGCGGCAGGTACACACTGTGCCTGAAGTCTGGCGGCACGATCTCAATGACCCGCAAGGGATCGCGGGGGATCGTCGTTTGGCCGGAGCCGTTGCTCCCCCAGCAGCGCAATGCTCCGTTCGCCGTCATCGCACAGGTGTGAAACCGACCGGCGCTGACCTGACTGACCGTGCCGAGGTCGTCCGGCACCGTTGCTTCGCCGTACCAGTTGCTCCCCCAGCAGCGCACCGCCCCGCCTGTCGTTACCGCACAGGTGTGTTGCCACCCCGTGCTGACCTGGCTGACCGTACCAAGGTCGCCGGGCACCAGCGCCTGGCCGTACTGGCCGTACTGGCTGTGCCCCCAGCAGCGCAGGGTGCCGCCCGCCGTCACCGCACAGGTGTGAACCAAACCCGCGCTGACCTGGCTGACCGCGCCAAGGTCGTCCGGCACCGCGGTACCCGCCGCACCCCCCCAACAGTACAGCGCACTGCTCGCCGTCACTGCACAGGTGTGGCGGCTACCCGCGCTGACCTGGCTGACGAAAAGAAAGTCGCCCGGCACCGTTGTCTGGCCGATGTCGTTGAACCCCCAGCAGCGCAACTCCCCGCTCGTCGTTACCGCACAGGTGTGATGTGCACCCGCGCTGACCTGGCTGACCGCGCCGAGGTCGTCTGGTACCGCGGCACCCGTCGTACCCCAGCAGCGCAGCGCCCCAGCCGTCGTGAGCGCACAGGTGTGACCTCCACCCGCGCTGACCTGACTGACCGCGCCGAGGTCGTCCGGCACCGTCGCCTGGCCGAACCAGTTCTGCCCCCAGCAGCGCACCGCCCCGTCCACCGTCAGCGCACAGGTGTGATCCTCACCCGCGCTGACCTGGCTGACCGCACCAAGGTCAGCCGGTACCGTCGTCTGGCCGATGTCGTTGTGCCCCCAGCAGCGCAGATCCCCGGCTTCTGTCACTGCACAGGTGTGCAGACCGCCCGCGCTGACCTGGCTGACCGCGCCGAGGTCGTTCGGCACCGTCGTCTGGCCGTAGTCGTTGCTCCCCCAACAGCGCAGCGCCTCAGTCGTCGTAAGGGCACAGGTATGTGACCCACCCGCGCTCACCGCGCTCACTACGCCGAGGCCATCCGGCACCGTCGTCTGGCCGTTCCTGTTGAAACCCCAGCAGCGCACCGCCCCGTCCACCGTCAGCGCACAGGTATGATTCGCACCCGCGCTGACCTGGCGGACTGCACCGAGGTCGCGCGGTACGGTCGCCTGGCCGTACTGGCTGTCCCCCCAGCAGCGCAGCACCTTGCTCGCTGTCAATGCACAGGTATGATTCTGACCCACGCTGACCTGGCTGACCAGACCGAGGTCATTTGGCACCGTCGCCCGGCGGTAAGAGTTCTCCCCCCAGCAGCGCAGCACTCCCTCTGCTGTCACTGCACAGGTGTGATCCCAACCAGCGCTGAACTGGCTGACCGCGCCCAGGTCGTCCGGCACCGTCATCTGGTCACCATAATAGTTCTCCCCCCAGCAGTGCAACACCCCGCTCACTGTTACCGCACAGATGTGCTTTCCGGCCACACTGACCTGCGTGAACGTACCGAGATCGTCAGGAAGCGTCGAATAGGCACCCCAACAATACAACTGCCCGGCCTGGTTGATCACACAGGTCGTATCGCCCCCCGCCTCGACCACCGGCAGCCCAGGCGTACTGGCAACCTGGAGCAGCGGCGTAGCGACTTCAGGGGGGGGCGGTGCCGCAGTGGCGGCAGTAGGCAGCGCGGGCAGCCCGCCAACCAATACGAGCACGAAGAGCAACAGGGCCGCGAACGATGTGACAAAGCGGTGTGTCATGATAGTTCTATCCTTAAGCTGATGCCGCATGGTCCTGCTGCGGTGCAGCAAAGCCGCATCGCAGCAGGACAGTCGCAGCCCACTGACACACTAGCGCCGCACTAGCGGCAGGTAGACCTTCTTTGCACTAGAGCTAATATCCTGTGCGCCGCCGTTACCAAGTACGCCTGTGCCGATGCCAACGGAGAAGCTGATGTCCCTCATTGAAGGCCCGGTGATCGCGACTGTGCTCCCTGCTTGTGCATCCGCAGCAACATCAACAGTGACAAACAGGTAGCTACTGCTGTTTTGGGTCAACTTCTGCCGGTTGAAACTGGAGAAGGTCTGGACTCCTCCGCGTGCGGTAGGGATGTTGACACGACCAAGCAGTGTGTCATTAGCTGGATCGAAGGTGGCGTCGCTCGAATACCATAGCCGCAGATTGGTAATCTCACCGGCCCGATACGTACCTTGCGTGGTGAGTTTCAAATCGTTCAGGATAGTATCGCCACTCGTGACATCGAGTTTGAGCGCGTAAAGCAGGTTATGGCGACTGCCTGGGTTGATACTTCCAGCGGCGACTGGCGGCGAGCTAACTACAATCTGAGGAATGGAGACATATTGGAATATGCTATACTTCCCCAGTCCGAATAATACATTACTTGTGCCACTGCCCCACATCCCGGAAAACTCTTCGTCTGGTGCCGCGATCATCGGTTGCCATTCTCGGCCATCGTAGTGGAGGATCGTGCCACTCTGGCCGACGGCATAGACATCGTTGGCGCTGCTGCCCCATAGACTATACAGATCTCGGGTCGTCCCACTCGCCATGGAGTTCCAGCTACTCCCGTTATAGTGCATAATCAGGCCAGAGTCGCCCACAACAAACACGTCATTCGGGCCGCTGCCCCAGACGGCCCTTAGAAAACGCGATGTCCCACTCTCTATTGGACTCCAGCTACTCCCGTTATAGTGGAGGATCGTGCCACTCCGGCCGACGGCAAAGACGTCGCTGGCACTACTACCCCATATACCATACAGTGTCATGTCCGTCCCACTCATCATAGCTTCCCAGTTATTACCATCGTAGTGGAGGATCGTGCCATTCCAGCCGACGGCAAAGACATCGCTGGCACTACTACCCCATATGCTATACAGTCGCATGTCCGTCCCACTGGTCATAGCTTCCCAGTTATTACCATCGTAGTGGAGGATCGTGCCATTCCAGCCGTTGGAAGGCCATGTATATCCCACGGCAAAGACATCGCTAGCACTGCTACCCCAGATGTCGTACAGAGAAGCATGATAGTAATTCATCGGGACGGGCATGACCTTCCAATTCATTCCATCGTAGTGTAAGATCGGTCGATGTTGACTGCTGGTTTGGTCTCTTACCGCAAAGATGTTATGATCACTTGTGCCCCACATAGCATCATAATCCATGTTGTTCAAATTGTCATAGTCCATCACATGCCAATTGCTGTCTTTATGGTGTACAATAAAACCTACTGTACTTCTCCTGCCAACAAAAAATGCGTTACTCGTGTCTGAAACCCATA
>JBLWKA010000113.1:0-17771 GCA_048381555.1 Oscillochloridaceae bacterium umkhey_bin13 | reverse complement strand
ATCGCCACCCGCGATCCGATGACGCGATGCGCGACGGGATGGCGGGGACGTATCGCCACCCGCGATCCGATGACGCGATGCGCGACGGGATGGCGGGGACGTATCGCCACCCGCGATCCGATGACGCAATGCGCGACGGGATGGTGGGGCGGGGCGACGGGATGGCGGGGCGGGGCGACGGGATGGTGGGGCGGGTGACGGGATGGTGGGGCGGGGTGACGGGATGGCGGGGCGGGGCGACGGGATGGCGGGGCGGGGTGACGGGATCGTGCGCTACCCCGCCACCACCCCTTTTGTTCTACCCTTCGATATCCATCAGATCTTCGAGGATTGGTTCCGCAGCCCGGGTCAACTCGTCGTTGACCTCGGCAAAGACAGTGGCCGGCTCTTCGCCATTGATGATGATGCGCTCCAGGCCACGCCCGATGATCTGGTCGCCGTTGCGCACAAAGACGCGGGCAGCATCCTGGGCCTGGGTCAGTGGCAGTTGATCCACCGCCGTCTTGAAGTTGGGATTAGCTGCAAAGAAACTGGTCATCTCCGGGGTCTGCTTGGTGCTGATACGAACCGGCATATAGCCGGTATCGCGGGCCCAGATCCCGGCCTGCTCGACATTGGTGGCGAAGGCGATAAACTTCATCGCGGCCTGCTGCTTCTCGCTGGGGGTGTCACTGGGAATAGCGAGCCCGGCCCCGCCAGTGCAGCAGCCGAAATTCTTCTCTTTAGGCAAGAAGCCTACGCCGACTTCAAAGGGCGCGTTGGCGATGATCCCGGCCAGGGCTCCGGTCGAGGCCATCATAGTGGCCGCCGTACCGCCAATGAACTCTTGGTTGATGTTGGGGGCCAGGTTGGCCCAGCCCTTGCTGTTGGCCGTATCCTTGAAGAACTGCGCCGCCCGCAACGTCTCGGGGTCGGTCATGGTCATGGTGAAGTCGGGCAGCGAGTACTTGCCGCCGTGCTGCCAGGTGACGGGCTGGAAGAGCCATGCGATGTAGCTGGCCCCGTTCGGGTGTACATAGGCCGAGCGGGTCAGGGTTGAGCCATCACGCTGCACCAGTTTGGGTGCCCATTCGTCAAACTCGGCCCAGGTCTCGGGGGCGCGATCCGGCAGCCCGGCTTCGGCGAACTGGTCTTTGTTGTAGTAGAAGAGCGGGGTCGAGCGGGCGAAGGGAATCCACCAGTGCTTGCCCTGGCGCAAGCCCTCGTTGAGCAGAGCAGGCTCATAGTCAGCAAAATCGATCTTCTCGGCCTTGGCCAGATCGTCCAGTTCGGCGATGGCACCAGCAACATAGAAGCCGAACCACCAGACATCCGAGAGTAGCACCACATCAGGGATGGTACGGGCCTGCAGCGCAGCGGTAAACTTCTGGGCAGTCTCTTCGTAGCTACCCTGGAACTGGTACTCAACTACTACCTCATCCTGAGTTTCGTTGAAACGATTCACCATGGCCTGTTCGGCTTCACCGAGGTTGCCACTGAACGAACCCCAGTAGGTAATATTTACGGTCGAGCCGGTCTGACTGACTACGGCGGGGGCGGTCGGGGCGGTGGTCGGGGCCATCGTCGGGGCCGGGGCGGTGGTCGGGGCCATCGTCGGGGCCGGGGCGGTGGTCGGGGCCATCGTCGGGGCCGGGGCGGCCGGGGCGGCTCCACAGGCGGCCAGGGTTGCAGCCCCACCACCAGCCATCAGGACGCGCAGCATCTGGCGCCGCGTCAACTTGCGAGTCTCCATCTCACGGGCTCCTTTCTCCAACTCAGGATGAGTCTGTATGCACACGGGGGCCTCTCAGTTCCCCCGGAAGTGCCGAAGAAGTAGCAATCCAAAGTCCAAAACCCAAAATCCCCTCACCCCTTAACCGCCCCGGCGGCGATCCCTTCGACGATATAGCGTTGCAGCCAGAGAAAGACGATCAGGACCGGGACGATCAAGAACAGCGAGCCTGCCATCACCACACCCCAGTTGATCACGCCTTCACTATTGCGCAGCCAGTAGATTCCAATTGGCAGGGTGCGCATATTGGTCGTATTGGTGACGAGCAACGGCCAGAGGAAGTCGTTCCATTTGGCCACTAGCGAGAGCAGAGCCATGGTGACGATCGCGGGTTGGGCGATCGGAATAACAATGCTGATCAGGGTGCGCAGGTGACCGGCCCCATCAACCCGAGCAGCTTCAATAATCTCGTAAGGCAGGGCCAGAAAGGCCTGGCGCAGCAAAAAGGTGCCGTAGGCGATGGCTGCACCCGGCACAATAATACCGGCGTAGGTATTGATCCAGCCGAGTCGAGCCACAGTCAGGTAGTTGGGCACAATCGTGATCTCGACCGGGATCATCAGGGCTGCCAGGAGAAGGACAAAGACCTGTTGTTTGCGTGGGAAGCGCAAGAAGGCCAGGGCATAGGCCGACATCACCGCCAGCACCACTTCGGCGGTCATGCCACCCAGGGTGGTAATGAAGCTGTTGAGGTAGTAACGGGCGAAGGGGGCGGCGTTCCATGCCCGCGCAAAGTTGTCAATGGTTGGATCCGCCGGGAACCAGGTCGGCGGAATGCGATAGATCTCGGCTGACTCTTTGAAGGCCGCGATCAGCGTCCAGTAGACTGGTAGGCCCACAATCAGCATGGCGAGGACCATGGCACTGTAGCCCAGGAAACGCTGTCCCCAGCGCACCCGTCGCGCCGTGAGCTGCTCAACCGGCTGGCTCAAAACCATCTCATCCATAATTGCCATACTGCAAAACCTATAATCCCAATTACCATTGATGACACTTCATGCGCCAGGTTGGGGATCGTCCATTCCTCTCACGATCCCGGTCACCTGCGGAGAAACGCAGTGTGCTGCGTCTCCCCGCCCGTAATGCAGGCATCAACCGTAATTGGTATAAATCCCGGTAACGGTTCACATGTGGGGTAAAGCAGCACCCTGGGAGCGACGGCGGCCCTGGGAGGCGAAGCCAGCGAGGAACACAAACCACCACCACTCTGGGAGGGCAGGCGGGAGGCCCGCGCTCCCAGGAGAAGGGTAAACACGTGTACTCTACAATCCACAATCGGCTCACCCATACTGCACCCGCTGTTCGAGGTAGTGTAATTGGATCAGGGTCAGCACGAGCATGATCACAAACAGCACCATGGCAACCACGCCAGCCTCGCCTGCGTTATAACTGACGAAACCGAGTTCATACAGGTGATAGACCAGGGTCGTAGTGGCGATCACCGGGCCACCGTCGGTTAGCACTTTGATGATATCGAAGGCCTGAAAGGTCGCCAGGATGCTGGTCACCGAGAGGAAGAAGGCCACGGGCGAGAGGCCCGGCAGGGTGACATGCCAGAAGCGATCCCAGGCTCCGGCCCCATCAACCCTGGCGGCGTCATACAATTCACGCGGAATGCCCTGTAGCCCAGCCAGGTAGATCACCACGGCATAGCCGAGATTCTTCCAGACATAGACAATGATCACAGCGGGCATGGCCCAGGCTGGGTCAATCAGCCAGTTGGGCGAGGTCAGGCCCAAGGGACTGAGGAGTTGGGCGATCAGGCCGTAGCGCGGATCGAAGATGTAACTCCAGACCACCGCAACGACCGCACCCGACATAATCACTGGCGAGAAGAGTACGGCGCGGGCGGTATTGCGGTAGCGCAAGGGCTGGTTGATCAGCAGGGCCAGGGCCAACCCGATCACCAGGGTCAGGCTGACCGAGAGCAGGGCAAAGACGAAGGTGTTGGCGACGATCTGCCAGAACTGATTGCTGGTAAAAACCGTAAGGTAGTTGTCGAGACCGACGAAGGGGCGGCGCGGGCGCAGAAAATTCCAGCGCACGAAGCTCAGGTAGAAGTTGTAGAGCAGCGGCCAGTAGGTGAAGATCGCAAACAGCAACAGGTTCGGCCCGATCAAGAGCACAAAGAGCAGCCATTCGCGGCGTTCACGGGCCGAAGGCGGACGAGCAGGTTTGGTAGCTATAGCCATAAATTCTCTACAGACGTACAGTCATCGCTGTCCAATGACAGTGGTGGGGGCGCACATCATGGCGCGAATGGTTTGGCAGGCGTTTGCTGCCCCTGTATGGTAGCGGGAAATCATTAACCGGCACTCATTAGTGGGTTAAGCCCTGATGAAGTGCCGGTTAATATTCCCAATTTCCACAGGTTATCCACAAGCGGGGGCACGATAGAGCCGTGCCCCCGCTTGGATTTCTGGGAGAACCTCGCCCTCCCAAGCCCTCACTTCCCAGGAGGTTAGGCTTTGGGCTGCCCTGCGCAGCAATCCACAATCCAAAACCTAAAACTCAAAAGGGTCTTAGCCGCGTCCGAAGAAGCTCTGCTGTTCCTCGTAGCGCCCAATGGCGCGATACTTGGCATAGCGCTGGCTCATCAGGGTGGGCAGATCGAGGGCACAGATCACTTGCAGATGAGCGCGGATGCGTTCGCCGGTGGTGGTGATCGTTTCGAGCGGATTGGTATGGGCACCGCCGGGCGGTTCGGGGATGATCTCGTCAATGATCGCCAGCGCGGCCAGATCCTGGGCCGTAAGCTTGAGGGCCTTAGCGGCATCGGGGGCGCGGGCGGCATCACGCCAGAGGATCGAGGCGGTCGCTTCGGGTGAGGCCACCGAGTAGACGGCGTTCTCTTGCATCAAGAGGCGGTCGCCGACACTGATCGCCAGGGCCCCGCCGCTGCCGCCCTCGCCAATCACGGTCGCGATGATCGGCGTGCGCAGTACGGTCATCACCTGAATGCTTTCGGCGATCGCATTGCCCTGTCCGCGTTCCTCGGATTCTTTGTTGGGGTCAGCGGCGGGCGTATCTATAAAGCAGAGCACGGGCAGGCCAAACTTTTCGGCGTGGCGCATCAGGCGTTGGGCCTTGCGATAGCCTTCGGGGTGGGGCATGCCGAAGTTGCGCTTCATGTTTTCGCGGGTATCGCTGCCCTTCTGGTGGCCGATCACCATGACAGTGCGCCCATCGAAGCTAGCCATGCCCCCAACGATGGCGGCATCATCACCGAAGCGTCGGTCGCCGTGCAGTTCGACGAAATCTTCGCAGAGCGCATTGATATAGTCGAGGGTATGCGGGCGCTGGGGGTGGCGGGCGCGCTGCACCCGATCCCAGGGTGTCAGTTCAGGGGTCACGTGCGGCACATCAAGCTGATCCATCAGGCCCTCCCGTTGGCATAGGCGGGGGTCACAGCGGCGTCGGTTGGTTCGGCATCAGGGGCGCTACGGGGTCGTCCGCCATAGAGGCGCAGGAAGCGAGCGAGGACATCACGCAGTTCACTGCGCGAGATGACCATATCAACCATGCCGTGCTTGAGCATAAATTCGGAGGTTTGGAAGCCAGCGGGCAGTTTTTGGCGCATAATCTGTTCGATCAGGCGTTTGCCGGCAAAGCCGATGTTGGCCCCGGGTTCGGCGATAATCACATCGGCGACCGAAGGATAGGAGGCGGTCACGCCGCCGTAGCACGGGTCGACCAGCACGGCAATATGGGGCTGGCCCGCATCGGCCAGACGGCTGAGCGCCATCGTGACCTTGGCCATCTGCATCAGCGCGATCACACCTTCTTGCTGGCGGGCACCACCCGAGGTGTTGATCGTCAGGAGCGGGATGTTCAGGTCGGCGGCGCGCTCAGCGGCACGCGACATCTTCTCGCCGTAGACACTGCCCATCGAGGCTCCCATAAAAGCGAAGTCACCGACCGCGATGCCCATCCACATGCCGTTGATACTGCCTACACCAGCCAATACCGCGTCAGCCATCCCGGTGCGCTGCTGCGACTTCTTGAGCTTATCGGCATAGGCTTCGTCGGGGGTCACGAACCCGAGCGGGTCGGTCGGCAGCAAGTGCGAGTCCGTTTCGCTGAACGAGCCAACATCCAGCAGGCCGACCCATTCACGTGCTCCCATACGCATATGGTGGGAACACTTGGGGCAGACCTTCAGATTATCGTTGAGCTCCTTCTTGTAGATAATTTCGCGGCAGTTTGAACACTTCACCCACAGATCGTCGGGGATCTGGTTGGGTTCAGCAGTCAACTCGGCATCGAAACTCTTGCGCGTACGGCGAAAAAACTCTTTCACTGGGCGTGTCTTTCTAAGGCGCAGCCCGTTAGACGGCTCGTGGCCTTTGTGCTTTGTGTCACAGTCAAGAATATGGTCATTATAGCATCCCTGCCTAGGGCATGGAAGCTAGTCGCCATGGTGGCGGGGAGCTATCCGATTGTATAGGCGGGGTAGGGCCTGGTACCCGCAAAGCGATCCAGACTGCGCTATAATATCAAGGGTAAGCCCACGCTGGTGTAGTCGCACAGCGAAACGTTGACGACCCACCGTACCAAGGACTGGATTGTATGACCACGGTAAGCCCCCCGCCTGTGCCTGACCACGCGGCGATCCGTGCCGCCAGTGATCGCCGTCTGCAAACGATCTTCCCGCGCCCAGCCCCGGTCTGGGTTGTCAACGAAGAGTATGGCCATGACGGGCCGGTATGGCGGGTCACGCTGATCTGCCAGGGTGAGCGTGGGCGCTGGATGTGGCGGCGCTACCGTTACGATATTCCCAGTGATACGATCCATTTTGCTGGCGAGCAGCCCGCTAGTGATAGTGAACTGCTTGCCGCCCGGCGCGACGGTCGTCGCCTCTGAAAGGGAAGCCCATGTCCTCTCCGCCTCTGGAAGCCGCCCAACCGAAGCCAGCGATCTCACGCCGTAATCTGGTTGGACTTAGCATCATTGCAGTACTGGCCCTGGCCCTGATGATCCTGAGCCTCAATCGGGGCGACGATACCCGCTACCTGACAGGTGGTGCGCCGACCTTGGTGCTCGCCGTACCGGTCTTCCTCACCGGCCTGCTCAGCTTCCTCTCGCCCTGTACCCTGCCGATTCTGCCGGCCTACTTTGCGGTCACGTTCCAGACCCGGCGCAGCAGCATCTTTTTGATGAGTCTGGCCTTCTTCTTTGGGCTGGCAACGACCCTGACCTTGCTGGGTGGGGCGATCAGCGCGATGGCCGGGATGCTCTTTAACTACAAAGATACGTTGCAGCTGGTGGGTGGCATCATTGTGATCATCTTTGGGGTGCTGGGCATCTTTGGCATGGGCTTTGCCGGGGTGCAGATCGCCGAACGCCCTTCGACTAGTTTGCTTGGCTCGTATTTGTATGGTGCGACCTTTGCGCTGGGCTGGACGGCCTGTGCTGGCCCGCTCTTTGGCAGCTTTATGACCTTGCTGGCCGCCTCGGGCAATGTGGCGGTGCTGCAAGGGGCCATTCTTTCGTTTATTTATGCGGCGGGCCTGGGCTTGCCCCTGATTTTCATTGCGACCTTCTTCAACCGGGTTGGGCGTGGTTCACAGTTCTGGAGCTTTATTAGCGGCAAGAGTTATACGGTCAGGATGTTCGGGCGCGAGTTCTACTTCCACACCGTAAGTGTGATTGGCGGTCTGATGATGATCGCAATTGGGTTGTTGCTGGCGACCGGGCGGCTCGAAGCTCTGACCCAGGTTGCTAGTGGCAGTAGCTTTGGGGTCTGGTTTGCGAACATCGAAACCGCAATCAGCCGCATGTTTGGGCTCCAATAAGGGATAGAAGGTTACGGTTGTGTCGCGTGCGCTCATTCGTGCCGCCGGTGGGGTGGTCTATAGCTACGATCCGGCGGGTACCTTACAATTGTTGGTGATCTGCGACCGCTATAATGCCTGGACGCTGCCCAAAGGCCACCTTGAGCTGGGTGAGCGTGACGAGGATGCGGCGCTGCGTGAGATTGCCGAAGAGACTGGCATTCAGTGTGTGATCGAACAGCCGCTCGCCCGCGTGCGTTACCCGGTCTATCGGCGGGGCATCTGGCGCCATAAAGAAGTGGCCTACTTTTTGGCGCAGGCAGCTTTTGTGACGCCCGTCCCGGCCCAGGACGAAGGGATTGTGGTGGCGAGTTGGGTTCCGCCCAGCGAAGCCCTGCTGAAACTTAGCTATCCCCAGGTGCGCGAGGTGGTGCAGCAGGCGTTGGGGATTTTGCAGCCATAATTGGTTTGGGTGTATGCCGATCGAACTCATCAGCCTAAAGCCAAAGCAGCAGGTATACCCCCAACCAGTCTTGCTGTTGCACGGGGCATGGCACGGGGCCTGGTGTTGGGCCGAACAGGCCATGCCTGATCTGGCGGCGCGTGGCTTTGTGGTGCATGCACTCAGTGTGCGCGGCCACGGCGCTACCCCTGCGCCGCCGCACCACTGGCGCTCGACGATACTGGATTATGCCCGTGAAGTGCGGGCGGTGATCGCCCAACTTGGCGGGCGGCCCCTGGTGGTGGGTCATAGTGCGGGTGGTTATATTACGCAACTGCTGATCACGGGTGCAGTTGGCCCTATTCCACCGCTCAGCGGCGCAGTACTGCTTTGTAGCTCGCCGGTCAGTATTGGGGGCTACTTCCTGGATCGCGGGCTACGCGGTGCACCAATGGTCAGCCTGCCTGCGCTGCTGCGCCGTGAACCGGCCACCGTGCAGCGGGCCTTCCTGCGCCCCGACGCTACCGAGGCCGAACTTGAAGCCTTGCGCAGCCGCATGGTCGCCGAGCCACCCTTCGTAACGCTCAGCAGTATGCTCTTGCGTCCGCGTCCGGCCCGCAATACGACCCCGATCCTGGTGATTGCAGCCGAACGCGATGCCGTCTTTGACCTGGAAGCACAACGAGCCACGGCGGCGACCTACCGGGCCGAACTGGTGAGCGTGCCCGACGCTGCCCATGATTTGATGCTCGACCCGGCCTGGCCGGTGGCGGGTGCGGCGATTGCCCGTTTTGCCGAAACGCTTGCAACGTAGGGACGCAGCACGCTGCGTCCCTACGCCCTTCATGCGGCATCCTCAAGGATAATTGGTATAACCTCCCTCAGCGGCTAACCAGCGTTGCAAATCCTCGGCCCCGGTAAAATCGAGCAAAGCATCAGCCAATTCGAGTAACCGAATGGCCTGAAGCTGCTGCACCTGGCTTGTCACCTCGGCGGACAATGGGCCGCAACGGCGGGCAAGTTGACGCAAGACCAGTGCCAGACGTTCTTCTTCCCGGCCTTCTTCCCGGCCTTCTTCCCGGCCTTCTTCCCGGCCTTCTTCCCGGCCTTCTTCCCGGCCTTCTTCCCGGCCCTGGGCACGCAGCTTGCGCATCATCGGGGTTTCGGGCAAGCCATCGTCACGTGCAATCAGCTGTTCAGCCATGGCAGCAAGCTCCTCATTGCTACATAACAACAGTAACTCGGCCAGCAACCGCTCCTGGAGTTCGCCCTGTGTGCCTTGCTTTACTTGTTGTACTGCTTGATTTAAGGTCATTGCAGGATCAAGGATGCGAGTTTGCCCAATCAAGGCCAGAAGGGCGGGCCGCTGCAGGGCTAGCAGATCCTCGGCATTGAGTTGCCAGAGTCGAATGACCTGATAGCGCCAAGTTAAATAGGCGTGACCCTCTGGATCGGTGCGTTCGTGATAGCCCGGATCGCGTGCTCCTGCGCCACCAAGATACCATACCACACTGATAGTTGGAAGATCACGGTAGGCTAGGGCTAAGCGTGCCTGATAGTCGAGCATGCGGATTGACATAGGCCGCTTACTGCCCGGCCCCTGAAATTCTAGGTGCAGGATGACCTCTTGGCCGTTATCTAGGGTGACAAATAAGACTTGGTCGCTATCAAGCGGCTCGGGTATGGCGGTTAGTTCTCCCTGTCGTGTCGTGACCGTGCGAATCGAGCGACCAAGGAGCCATGCTGCCACATCAGGTGCTGCCATGGCCACAAAGCGCTTGAGCGGGTGATCGGTTTCGGCCATAAGGGTGTGCTCAGCTACGAGGATGGCCTGCCGTTGCAGGTCTGATCCAGGATACCAAGCACACCACTGTTCAAGGGTCACATCATGGTGATGCTAGCGCCACAAGCTGGTGACGGATCTCAGCTAGACAGGATTTGTGGCCAACTGAGGCGTGGGTTCGTGCGCAAACAGGGCCATGTCGGGCGCATCAGGTACCGGCAGCCGCTTTAACAGGACTAGGCCACCGATCCAGAGTAGCGGCAGGATCCAGCCGGTCAAGCCGGTGACGCCAACGAGGGCCGTATTGATGGTTGCGCCCTCGGCGGCGAGGCCCCCAATAATACCGGCACTGCCGTTGAGCGCCCCGTGGGCCAGCACTGCTGGCCAGACACTGCCCGTCGCCAGGCGCATCCAGCCAAACAAGATGCCCCAGACCACGCACATGCCAACCATCCAGAGCCAGCCGGTGGCCGGTTGGTTGGGGTAGTTGTAGCCCAGCAGGATCAAGGGGGCGTGCCACAGTCCCCAGATCACGCCGCTGATGATCAAGGCGGGCCATTGGCCTAACGGCAGCAGTTGCGGCAACAAATACCCGCGCCAGCCCCACTCTTCGCCGAAACTGGGCAAGGCATTGATGAACGGAGCCAGTGGCAGCAGCGCCAGTTGGGCCAGCAGGATGGTATGCACTGGAACTTGTTCGAGCACCGCCCCGGCCCCGGCGGCTTCGAGCGCAGCCCGGAACCCCGAGAGTTCAACCAGATCGAGATCGTAGACCCCAAAGATGGCTCCGACAAAGGGGGTTGCCAGGGCCATCAGACTAATCCCGACTGTTGCAAAGAGCCAGTACCAGCCCCATTTGCGGCCTTTGCCCAAGGGAATCCCGGTCGCCTTGAGCATGCCGCCCTGGGGTGGGCTGATCCATGCCGTCACGATAATCGTGGCGATGCTAGGCGTGAACATCATCAGCATGGCGATCAGGCCCATAAACGGGTGCCGTAAGCCCTGGCCACTGAGCCAGAGCGGACTGGCGACCAGCCAGGCCAGCCCAAACGCGATCAGGGTAAAACTTATGATGCCTTTAAGATCGAGTGCGGCAAGCTTCTGGTTCATCACAAACCTCCTTTGGTTATGTAATCTAGGATACTTGATCCGGTCACCCAAAGGATCGTCCTGGGGTACGACCTCAGGGCTGTTGCAATGTCCGTCTCCGGCGCAGGGTGTGGTGCGGCGCAGCCGCATCACGTTGTTTTTTGGTATGTTGTGGCGGCGTAGCCGCCACAACATACCAAAACCTGGGGTTCGCCCAATGATGTTGCAACAGCCCTTCCTAGGTCTTACGACTGATCGCCTGATTATTGGCAGTGCTTACAATGAGAGGACGATGTCAAATACTTGACTAATCAATCAATCTAAAGGATACCCTCTTGAGTGAACCTGCCATTGAGGTCGTTGGCTTGAGCAAGACCTACCAGGTGCCGGAGCGGGAAGCCGGGTTGGCGGCTTCGTTGCGCAGTCTGGTGCGGCGCAAGGTGCGCGATGTACGGGCTGTGGATGGGGTCAGTTTTACGATTGCTCCCGGCGAGGTGGTGGGTTTTTTAGGGCCGAACGGGGCCGGGAAAACCACAACGCTCAAGATGCTTTCGGGCTTGTTGCATCCCAGTGGTGGCGCAGCCAGGGTGCTTGGTTATACCCCCCATCGCCGCGAACGGGCTTATCTGCGCCAGATCACCCTGGTAATGGGTAACCGCAACCAATTGCAGTGGGATCTACCTGCGCTCGATTCGTTTGAACTGCAGCGGGCAATCTACCGCCTGCCAACTGACGTGTTTCGCGCTACCCGTGACGAGTTCATCGAACTGATGGAGGTTGGCACGCTGGTGTCGAAACCGGTACGCAACCTGTCCCTGGGCGAGCGGATGAAGATGGAGATCATTGCGGCGCTGCTGCACCGGCCCCGCGTGCTCTTTCTGGATGAGCCGACGATTGGGCTTGATGTGACCATGCAGCGGCGCATTCGCACCTTTGTGGCTTCGTACAATCAGCGTTACGAGGCGACGGTGATGCTGACCAGCCATTATATGGCCGACGTCGAAGCGCTCTGCAAACGGGTGATTGTGATCCATCACGGTCAGGTCTTGTATGACGGGGCGCTCGCGGGCCTGGTTGATCGCTTTGCGGCCTATCGCCAGATCGGGGTTACGCTCGAAGAACCAGCCGATCTTGCGGCCTATGGCGAAGTCGTGGCGATCCAGGGCAATAAAGTCTCGTTGCGGGTACCCAAAGCTGATGCGCGACAACTGACGGCCCGCCTGCTGGCCGAGCAACCCGTGGCCGATCTGACGATTGAAGAGCCGCCGATTGACGATGTGATCGAACAGGTCTTCGCCCAGGAGGCTATGTGATCGATTTTTATCTGACGACGGCGCGCACGGCGATCATGGCCCAGTTCCAGTACCGGGCGGCCAACTATTTCTATATGATCGGCATGATCGCCGAGCCGGTGATCTACTTGGTGGTCTGGAGTACGGTTGCAACGGCGCAAGGTGGGGCGGTGGCAGGGTTTACGCCTGGGGCGTTTGCGGCCTACTACATCGTATGGACCCTCGTCCGCAATATGAATATTGTGTTCACGCCCTATGGTTGGGAGTGGCGCATTAAACAGGGGGCGCTTTCGGCGGCCTTGTTGCGACCGATCCATCTGCTGCACTTTGATATCGCCTACTTTGGCGGCTGGAAACTGGTCGTGATTGTGCTCTGGTTGCCGATTGCGGCGATTCTGGCCCTGATCTTTCGGCCCGAACTGAACCCAACAGGACTCGAAATCCTGGTTTTTAGCATTGCGATCTGGGGGGCGTTCCTGATTCGCACCATGTTCCTTTGGGTGTTGGGCATGATCACCTTCTGGACAACGCGGGTCAGTGCGCTCTACGAATTGTATTTTGCCGCCGAGTTGCTCTTGTCGGGGCGGCTGGTGCCGATGGCGCTGCTGCCCGAATGGGCTCGTAATCTGGCCTGGTTCCTGCCCTTCCAGTGGACGTTTGGCTTCCCAATCGAAGCGCTGGTCGGCACCCTTACCCCGAGCCAACTCGTGCTTGGGTTGGGCATGCAACTGCTCTGGATCACGCTCGGGGCGATCATGGTGCAGATCGTCTGGCGGTTGGGCATCCGGCGTTACGGCGCAGTGGGAGGGTAAGATGGAGTTGTTACGGCTCAGTTATCACTATTTCCGGATTGGAGCAATGAACGAGCTTCAGTACCGGGTCAACTTCTGGCTTCAGTTGCTCCAATCGGCGGTGGCGCTGGCGGTAGGCTTGGTCAGCCTGGGACTGGTCTTTAGCCATACCAACGATCTGGGCGGTTGGTCGCAACCCGAACTGCTGGTGGTGATGGGCATCCATATTTTGCTCGGGGGCGTGATTGGTGCGGTGATCCAGCCCAACATGCTGCGCCTGATGGAAGATGTGCGCGAGGGCACCCTGGATTTTGCCCTGACCAAACCGGTTGATGCGCAGGCGCTAAGCAGTGTACGCGAGATTCGGGTCTGGCGGCTGGTGGATGTGGTGCTCGGCCTGATCGTGCTGCTGGTGGCCCTGGTACAACTCGATGAACGGGTGGGCCTGCGCGAAGCCCTGAGCTTTACCCTCGCCCTGATCCTGGGCACGATCATGATCTACAGCTTCTGGATGATGTTGACCAGCATTGCCTTCTGGGTGGTGCGGGTGGATGATCTGCTCAATCTGTTCGAGGGGTTGTATGCGGCGGGGCGCTGGCCGGTGGGAATCTATCCGGGCTGGTTACGCGGCCTGCTGACCTTTATTGTGCCGGTGGCCTTTGCGGTCACGGTACCGGCCGAAGCGCTGACCGGACGGCTCGATGCGGCGACGCTGGCGCTGGCGGCAGGACTTGCGGCAGGCTTGTTGCTGCTGGCCCGACTGGTCTGGCGGATTGGTTTGCGCCAGTATGGTGGGGCGAGTGCGTAGTTTGGTGGTACCATACTAAGGCTACGATAAACTTCTGACCCTACCGGAAAGGGACATAGACGTGATTGGCAAGATTTGTCTGGTGACCGGGGCGACCTCGGGGATTGGCCAGGTAACCGCGCTTGAATTGGCCCGCATGGGGGCGACGGTGGTCTTGATGGCCCGTAGCCGCGAGCGCGGCGAGGCGACCCAGGCCGCGATTCGGGCCCAGACTGGCAACGATGCGGTTGATCTGATTCTGGTTGATCTGGCCGATCTGGCGGCGGTGCGGTCGGCCGCCGAAGCGTTTCAGGCTCGTTACGACCGACTCGATGTGCTGGTCAATAATGCCGGCCTCTATGTGGATAAGCGCACGCTCAGTGCCGATGGGCTAGAGTTGACCTTTGCGGTCAACCATTTGGCACCGTTCTTGCTTACTCATCTATTGCTGGATTCGTTGCGGGCCGCCGCACCAGCCCGGGTAGTTACGGTTTCGTCGGGGGCGCATATGGCTGGACGTGGACGCTTCGAGGATGTGCGGGCCGAGCGGGGCTACAATGGCTTTGCGACCTACGCCGAGTCGAAACTGGCCAATGTGCTCTTTACCTACGAACTGGCGCGCCGCCTCGATAATACCGGCATTACGGCAAACTGTCTGCATCCCGGTGCAGTGCGGACGGGCTTTGCGAGCGAGACCGGCGGGATCTTTGGGTCGCTCTTTAGTCTGGCTCGGCCCTTTATGCTCAGTCCGGAACAGGGGGCCGAAACTTCGATCTACCTGGCCTCGTCGGCTGAGGTTGAGGGCATCAGTGGCAAGTATTTTGTCAAGCGCCGCCCCCAGACCAGTTCGATGGTCTCGTATGACCGGGCCGTGCAGCGCAATCTGTGGGAAGTGAGCGAGCAACTTTGTGGGATTGTCGAACCCGTAGCGGTGTGAGTGATCACAAAGATCGAGCGGAGCACAAAAACTGTACTCCGCTTTGTTATGTCAGGTGATCAAGCCGGTAGTGAGCAATGGCCCTGATTGTCTCCTGTCCGTTTGCCTCAGGAGACTCGTATGAAGTGGCTCCGTTACGCCATGATGACTCTGGCCGTGATCGGGCTGATCATTCCGACCCTGGTCGAAGTCGTGCGCGAAAGCCAATTCGGTGAACTCGATCTGCTCAGTACCGAGGTGAGCGACCCGGCCCTGAATGCCCTGAGCCTGGGGGTTGCCGCCGTTTTGATGGTACTCTATGTTCTGAGCCTGATCTTTACCTTTCGTCAAACAGACTGCGGCGTGGGTGGGCATACTGGAGTGGATGCCAAGACGAATGGCGAGGCTCAGCACCAGGCCCGTTGGAGTGTGTCGGTGGATGGCGAGAGCAATTGGTTGGAAGGAGCGCAACTCTTAGCCGTTTATATCATTACGGGACTCGGATTCTTCTATCTGCTTGCCGGGGCCGGGGGAGCGGCTCAGGCAGTGCTGCGTGGTCTGGTTGGTGCATAACCAACCAGGCTATGTCGCAGTTTGGTTACTTTCTTTTGTGTAGGTGTACATGTCACGATCCTCGCCTTCATCTTCAACCAACCTCCGGCCTCGTTCGTTGCGTGAATTTCGTGGACTACTGAACAATGGCCTGGCCCATCTGCGGGCACGCTGGGCGTTGCGCACTGCTACCTCGCTAGGCCCACGAGTGCGGCTGTGGGGTCGCGTTCACCTCTCGCTTGAGGGTCAGTTAACAATTGGGGGACGCACCCGCCTGGCGGGTACCCTGACTCCGATTGAATTAATGGTCGGATCAGGGGCCGAGTTGCAGATCGGGTCGCAGGTCTACATCAATTACGGAACCTCGATCGGGGCCTTTGAGCGAATCACGATCAAGGATCATTGTAATCTTGGTTCGTATGTGATGATTATTGACAATAATCTGCACGAACTTGATCCTGCCCGCCGCTTGGAGCGACCACCTTCAGCACCAGTGGTGCTTGAAGAGAACGTCTGGCTGGGGTCGCGGGTGGTGGTGCTGCCTGGCGTAACGATTGGGGCCGATAGTGTGGTTGGGGTGGGGAGTATCGTTACCGAGGATATTCCCCCCCGTTCGCTTGCGGTGGGCGTACCCGCCAAGATGATTCGGCGTTTGTAAGGGGTTACCCAAAGCGGGCCGGGCGCTTTTCGCGGAAGGCTTGTACGCCTTCGGCGAAATCAGGGTGGGCACCGGCCTGCTGCTGGGCCTGGGCTTCGTACTCAAGGGTCGCGACGAGACTGGCTCCGGCACTGGCATGCATGGTCTGTTTGAGCAGGCCCAGGGCATAGGCTGGGCGGTGGGCCAGTTCGCTTGCCAGGGCGCGGGCCGCTGCAGGTAGTTCCTCGTCGGGCACAACCAGGTTGAGCAGACCAAGGTTCAGGGCGGTTGCGGCATCGAGATCGGCCCCGCGGGCGGCTAATTCAAAAGCGCGAGCCTGTCCGACCAGGCGCGGCAAGGTATAGAGCATGCCACAATCGGGGATCAGGCCGATACGAATGAAGGCCACCACCAGACGTGCACTTGTGGCCGCAATCCGGAGATCACAGGCCAGCGCAATGCTGAAGCCCGCGCCTGCCGCAACCCCGTTCAGGGCGGCGATGATCGGTTTGGGCATGGTCATCAGTTTTTGCACCAGCGGATTGTAGTTGGCCCGCAGCCGTTCGCCGATCATGGCTGGCGCACCTTCTAACGGAAACTCGCGCAAATCTTGCCCGCTCGAAAAGGCTTTGCCTGTGCCACCGGTCAGAACCAGGCAACGCACTGCCGGATCGGCCTCGGCCCGTTCTAAGGCGGCGATCAGATCAGTATGGAGTTCGAGACTCAGGGCGTTGTAGACCTCGGGGCGGTGCATGGTCAGGGTGGCAATGCCAGCGTCGGCTGCGTACAAGACCGTTGGCTCACGCGTCATCGGAGGGTCTTTCTTTGATTATGGTGATCCTGCTGCACCCGCGCCTAGGTGTGGGTGCAGCAGTGCACTCCAAAACGGCTTAGCGACCCTTAAACTCGGCCTTGCGCTTCTCGACAAAGGCGCGCATGCCTTCTTTCTGGTCTTCGGTATCAAAGAGCAGGTAGAAGTTACGCAGTTCGAGCGCCAGCCCTTCGCGCAGGGTCGTCTCGGTCGCGGCCCGCACGGCCTCTTTGGCCAGCAGAACCGCAATCGGGGCTTTGCTGGCAATCGTGGCCGCCAGGGCCTGTGCTTCGGCCAGGTAGGCGTCCACGGGCACAACCCGATTGACCAGGCCGTACTGCAGGGCTTCCTGCGCAGAGATACTCGCCCCGGTCAGGATCATCTCCATGGCCTTGGCCGGGCCAACCGCCCGGGTCATGCGCTGGGTGCCACCCGCGCCGGGGATCACGCCAAGGTTGATCTCGGGCAGGGCAAACTGGGCCGTTTCGCTGGCAATGATCATGTCACACATCAGGGCCAGTTCGCAGCCGCCACCCAGGGCATAGCCGCTGACCGCCGCGATCATCGGCTTACGCACCGCCGCGATCCTGGCCCAGCGTTCGATACTGCGCCCGAGCATCATCTGGCTGGGGGTCGCCTCGACCATGGCTTTAATATCGGCTCCGGCGGCAAAGGCTCGTTCGTTGCCGGTCAACACGATCGCCCGAACCTGTTCATCGGCCTCGCAGCGATCGAGGGCTGCCGTCAACTCTTCGATCAGGGCGGGACTAAGCGCATTAAGCGCCCGGGGGCGATTCAGGCTCAGGGTGGCAACATGACCGTCAAGCGTCATCAAAACCAGGGCTTCGTCAGACATTGGGGTGATCTCCCTCTGGTGGGTATGGTCGTTGGTAGGTTGTGGCTGTTTGGGAACTACGTTCATGCTAGCCGACCTGCCGCAGTGCGTCAACCTGGCGAAGCGGATGCACGACATTGGGCACGTCCCAGGTTTTGGTATGGTTTGGCGGCTTCGCCGCCAAACCATACCAAAACCTTGTGGTGCGGCGTATCTGCACCACACACATCGGAACAGCGGCGGGGTGGGAAAGAGTGGTGTTTTAAGTGTTTATCTCGGTGGTGGGCGGCT
>JBLWKA010000112.1:0-17830 GCA_048381555.1 Oscillochloridaceae bacterium umkhey_bin13 | reverse complement strand
TGGGCGCTTCGTCCGCCCTTAAATCACAGGGATGTTTCCCCCCCTGCGTTTACGCTCAAGAGAACCAATTGACGTTAAACCCCCCAACAAAAAGAGGGGGGTTTCGCACCATCGCCGGTACCGAACACCCCTTAAAACGCAACCTAAACGCAAGCTTAACGCTTGGTATACTGCGGAGCCTTACGGGCGCGCTTCAGACCAGGCTTCTTGCGCTCTTTGACCCGTGGGTCACGTGTCAAGAGGCCCGCCTTCTTCAAGGTGGGGCGCAGATCGGGGTCAAGGTCAAGCAGCGCCCGGGCCACCCCGTGACGCACGGCAGTAGCCTGACTATGTACCCCACCCCCCCGTACCTTCACCAACACATTGATGCTGTCGAGGTTGCTCGTCAGTTCAAGCGGCGTCCGAATCTCATGGTGCAACAGGTCGCGGTTGCCGAAATAGTCTTCGGGGCGCTTCCCATTGACGACAAACTCGCCGTTACCAGCGAACAGGCGCACCCGGGCCACCGCAGTCTTGCGTCGCCCGGTACCCTGAAAATAGCGCTTCGCGTCCATCAATCACATCTCCTTGACGTAAATATTCTAGCAGAACTGGCATCCAACCAACGACCGTTGATGCTGCCGCAGGACCCAGCGGGAGCACAGGCGTTGTGCTGCCCAGCGCGGTAATCCACAATCCAAAACCTAAAACCCAAAACAGGGTTACGCCTGCTCGGTCACCGTCTTGTAGACTGGCGTCCAGAGCTTGGGCTGCTGGGCGGTATGGGGATGGTTCGGCCCGGCATAGATGCGCAGCTTGGTCATCAAATGGCGGCCCATGCGGTTCTTGGGCAGCATACCCTTCACTGCCGAGCGCAGAATACGCTCAGGGCGCTTGGCGAGCATCATCCGGTAAGGCGTGGCCTTAATCCCACCAGGATAGCCAGTGTGGTGGTAATAGATCTTCTGGTCAGCCTTTTTGCCCAAAATGCGGATCTTCTCACAGTTGACCACGATTACAAAATCGCCGCCATCCATCGAGGGTGTATAGGTTGGTTTGTGCTTGCCCCGCAGCACGGTCGCAATCTGGGTGGCAAGTCGCCCAAGGGCATGGCCCTCGGCATCCACCAGATACCAGTCGCGCTGGATCTCAGAGGCTTTCTGATGATAGGTCTTCACAGCAATCATCCTTCTCGGTTACATATATTACGCTTGCTCGTCATCCCAGCGCACCATTGTTGGGGGGTAGCGCACGGCCATCAGGGTTAACCCGTGGGCGGCCGCCGTTGGCCCGGCTGCCTTGCGGTCGCGGCCCGCGAGCACCTGCCGCAACTCGTTGATCTGAAGGCGGCCACGTCCTACCATCAGGATCGTGCCGACCATCACGCGAACCATATGATGAAGAAACGCATTCGCACTCAGGTCAATTGCGAGCATCGGCCGTCCCACGATGTCGATCTGATGCAAACGGGCCTGGTGTACTGTCCGAACCGTACTCTTCTGGTCAGCTGTTTGCACCGTAAAGGCCGCAAAATCGTGCGTCCCCTCGAAGATTGGCAAGGCCGCTGCCATCGCCGCAACATCCAGTTTCGCTTCAACGTGCAAGGCGATATGACGCAAGGTTGGCACATAGGTCGGTCCAAAGTCAAGCAGATAACGATATTCGCGCCGGGTCGCACTATAACGGGCATGAAACTCCTGATCCACTTCGCGGGTTGCCAGCACCCGTACATCGTCGGGGAGCAAAGCGTTCATGCCACGTAGCACCGTTGCCAGGGGATGGCGGGTAGTGCTTCGCACATTGGCAACCTGCCCCTGCGCGTGGACACCAGCATCGGTGCGCCCCGCCAGGGTGAAGCGTCGCCGCTCTTGCGTTAATTCTTCCCAGGCTGCTTCTAACGCCCCCTGGATCGAACGCCCCTGACTCTGGAGTTGTGAACCGATAAAATCGGTACCATCATAGGCGATCAGTAGCGCAATATTTCGCATCAGACCAGTTCAATCACGGCCATTTCGGCCCCATCGCCAAGGCGTGGCCCGATTTTGGTAATCCGGGTATACCCACCATTGCGGCCCGCATAATCCTGGGGCGCAAACGTAAACAGCTTGCGCATGGCATCTTTGCTATCCAGCTTCGAGAGTGCCATCCGCCGCGTGTGCGGAGTATCCTGACGTGCCAGCGAAATCAGTTTCTCCATTTCGGGTTGCACTGCCTTCGCCTTCGAGATCGTCGTGGTGATCTTGCGGTGCTCGATCAAGGCAATCATCAGATTGCGATAGAGCGCCTTGCGGTGCTCATACGAGCGTCCCAGCAACTTGCCAGCATGTCGGTGTCGCATTGTCCTATCCTTTTACTCCGCAACCGTCATCGTACGGGGGATATAGCCCCGCTCGATCAAACGATCCCGGATCTCTTCCATTGATTTTTGCCCCAGATTGCGTACCGAGAGGAGGGCCTTCTCGTCCATCTGAAGAACCTGGCCGACTTTGGTAATATCGGCACGTTTCAGACAGTTATACGTGCGCGTCGAGAGGTCAAGCTCCTCGATCGCGGTATCATACACTTCTGCCGGAATGGTCAACCCGGTTGGTACCGGAGTCTCTTCGGGTTCGAACGAAATGCGATTGAAGTCAGCCACCGTCTGGCTATACTGCACCAGCACGCGGGCGGCAAAACTCAGCGCATCACCTGGTTTGATCGTACCGTCGGTCCAGATGTCGATCAGCAGGCGATCAAAGTCGGTGGCCTGCCCGATCCGGGTATTCTCAACCACATAATGTACGCGCGGCACAGGCGTAAACATGGCGTCCAGCGGGAGTTGGCCCAGAGGCACCGACTCGCGCTCATCAGCCGAGAGATAGCCGCGTCCTTGCTCAATCGTCAATTCCAGTTCCAGCCGTGCGGCATCATCGTCAAGCGTGCAGAGATAATGGTCAGGATTGATGAGTTCAACCCCAGCGGGCAAACCCAACGCACTGGCCAGCACCTCACCTGTGCCACGCACACTCAGCCGGGCCGTCACTGGCTGTTCCGCCGACGAGCGCACCCGTACCCCCTTGAGGTTGAGCACCAGTTCGGTGACATCCTCACGAACCCCAGGGAGGTGGGCAAACTCATCATAGACCCCGTCAATTGCCACCCGGGTAATTGCTGCACCCGGGATCGCGCTCAGCAGCACACGCCGCAGCGCATTGCCGAGGGTATGGCCATAGCCCGGATCCAGTGGTTCTATCTTAAAACGCCCGTAGTTCTCGGCCGCCTGAACGACTTCAATCTTGGGCATGGCGATGTCAAGCACGTCACGCCTCCCATAACAAGCACAACTTAGGGTCTAGACGCATGTCGTTGGTCGGTTCACCGCCAGGGTTTGCCAATACCAACGACATCCGCCAAACCGACCATGACTTAGCGGCTATAGAACTCAACGATCAACTGCTCGTTAATGCCCTGTTCGGCGTCTTCGCGGCGGGGCAAAGCCAGCACCGTTCCAGACAATTCAGCAGGACTGAGCCGCAGCCAGTCGGGAGCACGGTACTTGTTGAGCTCGCCACTATCCACCAGATTCTTAAAATAGGCGCGACGGCGGCTCTCGGGGCGTACAGCAATCACCTGCCCGACCTTGAGGGTATACGAAGGGATATTGGTCTTGCGGCCATCAACCACAATATGCCCGTGGGTCACCAATTGGCGCGCCTGAGCCCGGGTTGTGGCGAGGCCCAGCCGATAGACCACATTATCCAAACGACGCTCCAGCAGGCTCAACAGGTATTCACCCGTAACCCCACTCCGGCGGGCGGCCTGCTCAAAGGTACGGCGGAACTGCCGCTCGAGCACGCCATAAATATACTTTGCCTTCTGCTTCTCCATCAGCTGCAGGCCATAGTCCGAAACCTGGCGACGGCGGGCCGAAGGGCCATGCTGACCAGGTGGGAACGACCGCTTCTGGAGAATGCGGCTACCCTTTTCTGTAATCCCAATGCCAAGACGTCGGCTTACTTTGCCGACTGGACCGGTATAGCGCGCCATACGTGATCAAATCCTCTCTTCAACAGCTACGATAAGACGGGCGCTGATCCTGCCACAGTGGGCGCCAGGGCACCGCCCTGCGGTACCAACTGCGGTCGTCTCATCGTTACCAAACATGCTGGGCCAACCCCAGCCCTGATAACAGTTTGCCGCGAACGGCAATCCAAAACCCAAAACTACTCTAGACGCGGCGGCGCTTGGGTGGGCGGCAGCCATTGTGCGGAATCGGGGTCACATCAGTGATTGATGTCACCTGGAGTCCTGCCGACTGGAGCGAGCGGATTGCCGCTTCGCGGCCCGAGCCGGGCCCCTTCACAAACACTTCGAGCGAGCGCATGCCGTTTTCCATCGCCTTGCGGGCCGCGGTATCGGCCGTGACCTGCGCCGCATACGGCGTGCTCTTGCGCGAACCCTTAAAACCAGACTGCCCAGCACTGGCCCAGCAGATCACCGCGCCCTGCGGATCGGTAATCGTGACAATCGTATTGTTAAACGTACTGAGCACATGGGCCTGACCACGCGGCACATTCTTCCGCTCACGGCGCTTGCCGCGCTGGCGGGTTGCCGCTCCGCCTTTCTGTCCCTTTGGGGGCATGGGTGTATCTCCTTAAACACACAGGCGGCACAGGCGGGGTGCCAAGCGGCATCCACCTGTGCACTGCCAAACAATAAGGCTCCGTACCTACTTCTTGGCCTTCTTCTTGATCCCGATAGCCTGACCCTTGCGCCCACGGCGGGTGCGGGCATTGGTGCGCGTCCGCTGTCCCCGCACCGGCATGCCACGGCGATGCCGCAGCCCCCGGTAGCAACCAATGTCCATCAGGCGCTTGATATTGAGCTGCACCTCGCGGCGCAGATCACCCTCAACCCGATACTCACGATCAACCACTTCACGAATCCGTCCGACCTCTTCTTCGGTCAGATCGCGCACCCGTGCTTCGGGATTGACGTTGGCCTTGCGCAGAATATCTACGCCATTGGAACGCCCGATCCCGTAAATATAGGTGATCGAGATCCCAATCTTTTTGTTGCGGGGAATATCAACCCCAGCGATACGTGCCATGAGCTCCCTCGTGTGTGATCAGTGGACTTAACCCTGACGCTGCTTATGCTTCGGCGTACGCGAGCAGATCACCCGGATCACACCCTTACGCTTGATCACCTTACAATATTCGCAACGCGGTTTAACTGAAGCGCGAACCTTCACAACACCCTCCCTCGGCAGCGTAGCTGCCGGGACACAGCTACCTGGATAGACTACTTATAACGATAGGTAATGCGACCACGGGTCAGATCATAGGGTGAAAGTTCTACCAGAACCCGGTCGCCCTTCAAAATACGAATATAGTTCATACGCATTTTGCCCGAGATATGGGCCAGAACTTCGTGCCCATTCTCGAGTTCGACCCGAAACATCGCATTGGGCAGCGGTTCCGTGATCGTGCCCTCCATCTCGATCACATCCTTCTTTTTCGACATATCACTCCTTCGGCTGCGCCGAGTTCACCAGGTGCTGGCCTAGTGCCTTAAGCATCGCATCGGTCACCCAGGTGATCTCACGCTGGCCGTCAATCTCGTGAAGGATGCCTTGCTGCTGGTAGTACTCGATCAGCGGCATGGTTTGCTGAAAATAGACATCGAGCCGGTGCTGCGCTGTCTCCATCGAGTCATCGCTGCGTTGATAGAGCTTGCCACCGCAAGCATCACAAATTCCCGGCCGATGGGACGGGAAGTAATAGATATTATACGTAGCTCCGCAAGTTTTGCAAGTTTGCCGCCCTGCAATGCGCCGCAGCAGTACTTCGTTGGGAACCCGCAGATAGAGCACGGCATCAATTTTGCTGCTATGCTCGGCCATGGATCCCTCAAGCGCGACGGCCTGCTCGGCTGTACGCGGAAACCCGTCAAAAATCACACCCGCCGTGCAATCTGGGGCCTGAATGCGCTCCAGGATCATTTTGATCACGACCTCGTTGGGCACGAGCTCGCCCCGATCCATGTACGACTTGGCCAGCAGGCCAAGTTCGGTACCTTCGCGCAAGGCCGCCCGAAAAAGATCGCCGCTTGCCACATGGGACAGGGTCGTCCGCTCGGCAAGCGTCTTTGCTTGCGTGCCTTTTCCTGCCCCTGGGGGGCCTAGCAAGATGACGTTAGTGGGCATATCGGCGCTCTTTTCGCTCAGCGTGTTGCTTGTGCGCATTGCTGCGCAACCAGGCTACAGGTCACTTCCCATCCTGGTGCCGTCTGCTCCAACAAGCGGCACCCCCGATCATACCATACCGTGTTACAGGACATTAACGACTGAGGAAGCCCTCGTAGTCGCGCATAATCAGTTGCGATTCGAGTTGGCGCATGGTGTCCACCGCGACCCCGACCACGATCAGCAGGGCGGTACTTCCAAGCCCGAGTTGGAGCCCGGTGATGGATTGGGTGATAAAGGGCAGCACAGCGATCAAGCCCAGGAAGAGCGCGCCGGCCAGCGTGATCCGGTTCAGCACCTTGCTCAGGTACTGCTCGGTATTCTTGCCCGGTCGGATGCCCGGAATGAAGCCGCCATTGCGTTGCAGGTTATCGGGGATATCTTGCTGCTGGAACAATACCAGGGTATAGAAGTAGGTAAAGCCCACCGTCAGCAAGAAGAGCAGGGTCATATAGACGATCCCACCGCCCGCGCCGGTCGGGTTGAAGGTGTTGTAGAAGAAGCCGGCGACCGCATTGCCGAAGCCCTCGGCACCGGGCACATAGAACCACGAGGCCACAATCCCAGGGAAGATGATGATACTCTGGGCGAAGATCAGCGGGATCATGCCCGCCATATTCACCTTGAGCGGAATGTGACTGCTCTGGCCGCCATAGACCTTATTGCCACGTACCCGCTTGGCATACTGCACCGGGATGCGGCGCTGGCCTTCCTGGATCAGCACAATCCCAATGATCGTGACCAACCCAATCACGATAAAGCTGATAATTCCCAGGATCGTACCGATGTCACCGGCCTGGCTAATCTGGAAACCCTGTACAATCAAGCCCGGTAGCCCCGAAACAATGCCACCGAAGATGATTACCGAGATCCCCTGGCCGATCCCGCGCTCATTAATCTGCTCACCGAGCCAGACCAACAACATCGTGCCGGCCACCATGGTTGTCAGAATCGTGAAGGTTGGCAGGAAGTTGTTGACAATATCAAATGGCGAACGGAAGAGCGAGAGGAACGGATCGCCGGTCGGGTTGACCGTGCGCTCCAGGGTCAGGGTCTGCCCATAGGCCTGCAAATAGGCCAGCGGAATGGTCAGCCACATCTGGTAACGGTTCAGCCGGATCCGTCCCTGCTCGCCCTCTTTCTGGAGTTCTTGCAGGGCCGGGATGAGCGGCTGAAGCAACTGCATAATAATCGAGGCCGTGATGTAGGGATAGACCCCCATCGCCGCGACCGAGAAGTTCTGCAGCGCCCCACCCGCAAAGATGTTGAGCAGCTGCGCCAACTGGTTGGTAGCCAGGGCATTGCGCAACTGCTCTAGCGAAGCAGGGTTGATATTGGGCACGGGGATATGTGCGATCAGGCGGAAGATCATGAGCATCCCCAAAGTAAAGAGGATGCGACGCCGCAAGTCTGGGATCTGGATCGCACGAACGAGTGCCTGGAGCATCGATCAGGTTCCTTTTACGTACGGGTAGCGGGTGCTACGCCTGTTCAGCCTTGGCTTTTGCATTGCGCATCGAGGGATTGGGGCCACGCGAACGCGAATGGCGCTCCACCACCCACGGCAACTCAACCACCGTGCCACCGGCTGCCTCGATCTTCTGGCGAGCGCTAGCCGAAAACTTATGAGCGTGAACGGTCAAGGCATGGGTCAGGTCGCCCTCGCCCAGGATCTTGACTGGCATATTCTTGCGCCGCACGGCCCGGGCTTCGAGCAACGCCGCCGGCGTCACTTCGACCTCGGTGGGCCAGGCGGCCAGACTGCCAACATTAACCAGTTCGTATTCAGTACCGAAATTGTTGGTAAAGCCACGCTTGAAGGGCATACGCTTCACCAGCCGGTTCTGACCACCCTCGAAGGTGCGGTACGGGCCGGGGCCACGGCGGGCCTTCTGGCCCATCATGCCCTTGCCCGAGGTCTTGCCCTTGCCCGAGCCGTGGCCGCGACCGACGCGCTTGGTCTTGCGGGTTGATCCCGCTGCAGGACGCAGATCGTGCAGCTTCATGCGGTCACCTCATCCCCGAGTTCCTCGACTTCAACCAGGTGCTGAACCTTGAAGATCATGCCCCTGATCGTCGGATGATCGGTCTTGATCACAGATTGGCCGAGCCGAGTCAGACCGAGCGAACGAACTGTCGCTTTCTGGTCTTTGGCATAACCAATTATGCTCTTCTTATACGTAATGCGCAGCTTGCCCATGATTAGGCCTCCTCGCCAACCGACGTGGGCGCAGCAGCCGCCGTTGGTTCGCGGCGCATCCGGCGGGCATTCAACTCTTGCGGGGTCATATCCCGCCGCCGTGCTACCTCTTGCAGCGAACTAAGTTCGCTCAGGGCCTGGAAGGCTGCCTTGACCACATTGACTGGATTGTTGCTGCCATAGACCTTCGACAGCAGGTTCTTAATTCCGGCGGCTTCTACCACCGGCCGGACACCCCGGCCCGCGATCACCCCGGTACCGGGGGCGGCGGGGCGGATCATCACCTGGGTCGCAGCGAACTTGGCGACCACATCGTGGGGCACGGTTCCACCGACCAGGGGCACCCGGATCAGATTCTTCTTGGCGGCCTCGGTACCCTTACGAATCGCTTCGGGGACTTCGGCTGCCTTGCCCATCCCAATGCCGACGTGGCCTTTGCCATCGCCGACGACCACCACCGTGCTGAAGCTGAAGCGACGACCGCCCTTCACCACCTTCGAGACGCGGTTGATCTGGACGACCCGCTCTTCGAGCTCAAGCCCATCGGCATTAATGCGTTCTCGCTTCACGTTCCCTCCGAAAGCGGCCCACTGGGCCTAGATCGTTCCGCGATCATCTCGCGGGAGTGAGCAGCGGCCCCATTGGGGTGCCACCGCAGCTATCCTAGAAACTCAGGCCCGCCTCGCGGGCAGCCTCGGCCAGGGCCTTGACCCGTCCGTGATACTTGAAGCCACCGCGGTCAAAGACCACCTTCGTGACCCCGGCTGCCAGGGCGCGTTCGGCCACCAACTTGCCAACCAGTGCCGCCTGCTCAGTCTTCGTCTGCGTCTCACCCTCGCTGGCCCAGCCCTTCTCGTTGGTCGAGGCCGAGGCCAGGGTATACCCTTTGGTATCGTCAATCACCTGGGCATAGATATGAGCATTGCTGCGAAACACATTCAGGCGCGGGCGCTCAACGCTACCACTGACCCGCTTGCGCAGGCGGAAGTGGCGGCGGACGCGCAATTCACGGGTAGATCGCCGTCCCATAGGTTCCTATCCTCATTGGCGTGACAGAGATACCATCCCCTGCCTGAGCCACTAATGTTACAACGTGCGTACCGACTACTTCGCCTTACCGGCCTTACCAGCCTTGCGGCGAATCTTCTCTTCGGCGTACTTAATGCCCTTACCCTTATACGGCTCAGGCGGACGCAGGCCTCGGATCTTGGCGGCCTCTTCACCAACGACCTGTTTGTCAATCCCACGCACCATCAGAGCCAGCGGTTCGTTGGCACTCTTGCGTTCGCCAACCACATACTGGACATCCTGGGGCGGCTCAAGGCGCACCTGATGCGAGAAGCCCAGGTTCAAGACCAGAGTCTTGCCTTCGAGCACCGCACGATAGCCCACGCCATTGATTTCGAGCGCCCGCTGCCAGCCATCAGTCACCCCAACCACCATATTGCTGACCAGAGTGCGGGTCAGGCCGTGCAGCGAACGATGCAATTTGTTATCGCTGGGGCGCGTGACCGTCAGCGTGCCGTTTTCTTGCGTAATGATCATCTCGGGGTGGAGTTGCTGGCTCAGGGTGCCCTTTGGCCCCTTCACCGTCACCAGATTCCCCTCATTGATCTTGATCTCTACCCCTTTGGGCAGAGTAACAGGTTTTTTGCCAATTCGTGACATTGCAGCCTCCCTGTGCGCTCTACCAGATATAGCAGAGCACCTCGCCGCCCACGTGCTCGCGCCAGGCATCATGGCCGGCCAGCACGCCCTTTGGCGTCGAGAGGATGCTCAGACCCAGACCACCACGCACGCGGGGGATTTCATCCCGTCCGGTATAGATGCGCAAGCCTGGCTTACTTACACGGCGCAGGCCGGTAATGGCTGGCCGCCGGTCCGACATATACTTCAGCGTGATCGAGATCGTATTAGACGGTTTGCCCTCGATCACGGTGTAATCCCGAATAAACCCCTCGCGCTTCAGAATATCAGCAATCGCCAGCTTCATTTTCGAAGCGGGGATTTCGACTTCAGTTTTCCGCGCCATACAGGCATTGCGGATACGCGTCAGCATATCGCCGATCGGATCATTCACACTCACGGTGAGCCTCCTGGCACGCCATTGGGTGGCGTGTGCGTTCTGTTCACGGTTCGCCGACAGTGCCTACCAACTCGACTTCACCACACCCGGAATCAGCCCTTTAAGGGCGTGTTCGCGGAAGCAGATGCGGCACATGCCGAACTTGCGCATATAAGCACGCGAGCGACCGCAGGTTTTGCAGCGGTGGTATTCGCGCACCTTGAACTTCTGCGGGCGGCTCGCCTTTACCATCCAAGACGTTTTCGCCACGAGTTTAACCTCCTAAAGTGTTGGGCTGGTGAGCGCCTAGCTCCTGGCCCAGACTAATCACGAAATGGCATTCCAAGGCGCTTGAGCAAGGCATACGCCTGATCATCATCAGTTGCACTGGTGACAATCACCACCTCAAGGCCACGGAGCTTATCAATCTTGTCGTAGTCAATATCAGGAAACACGATCTGCTCACGCAGACCCAGACTATAGTTACCACGGCCATCAAACGAGCGGCGGCTCACCCCACGGAAGTCACGAATACGGGGCAGTGCGAGGTTGACCAGACGATCATAGAAGTCATACATGCGGTCGCCCCGCAGTGTGACCATGACCCCGATCGGCATCCCTTCGCGCAGCTTAAACGACGCAATCGACTTCCGAGCCTTGGTGATCATCGGCTTCTGGCCGGTGATGGTGGCGATATCGCCCACCGCAGCTTCCAGCGCCTTCGAATTCTGGACCGCCTCGCCGACCCCAACATTCACGACGATCTTGGTCAGGCGCGGCACCTGCATCACCGACGAGAACTTAAACTCTTGCATCAGGGCAGGTACAAGTTCCTGCTGATACTTTTCGCGCAGACGGACTGCCATAAATACTTCTCCAGGGGCTAGGCGACGGCCGAACTACGCTACCGCCGGCCCTGAGGGCTAAACGACTTACTTATCAATCACCGCATCGCAAGCTTTGCAAAAGCGCACCTTGCGTGGCCGACCCTTATGATCGGTCTCTTCCAGGAAACGGTGGCCAGTACGCGAGGCGCGGCCACAACTCGGGCAGATCAGCATCACATTCGAGATATGCATGGGCGCTTCGATCTCGATGATGCCGCCGGGTTTGCCAGGGCCACGGGGCTTGGTGTGGCGCTTGGCGATGTTCAGACCCTCAATGACCACACGGTCGACACTTGGGATGGCCCGCTTCACTTTCCCGCGGCGTCCCTTGTCCTTGCCTGCGATCACGAGGACTTCGTCCCCATTCTTGACGTGCATAAGCTTCCTACCGTGGCGGCCTGAACGACCGCGTTACAGAACCTCGGGCGCGAGCGACACGATGCGCATAAACTGCTTTTCGCGCAGTTCACGGGCAACCGGGCCGAAGATGCGTGTCCCGCGGGGGTTGTTCTCTTTACCGATAATGACAGCCGCGTTATCGTCGAAGCGAATATGCGAACCGTCGGGGCGTCCATACTCTTTGGCCGTGCGGATGATCACGGCGCGCACCACTTCGCCCTTTTTGACGGCACCGCCGGGGCTGGCCTGCTTGACGCTGGCAACAATGACGTCACCAACACGGCCATACCGCACCACCGAGCCACCGAGGACACGGATGCACATGATCTCTTTGGCACCGGTATTATCGGCGACCTTCAGGCGGGTCTGGGGCTGGATCATGGCCGATTACTCCTCGCCGCGCTTCACAATTTCGGTCACACGCCAGCGTTTGGTGCGGCTGAGGGGCCGAGTCTCCTCGATCCGGACAACATCACCAATCTGGCAGGCGTTTTCCTCATCGTGGGCATGGAACTTACTGGTCTTACGGATAATCTTGCGATAGAGCGGATGCGGCTTCAGATAATCCACCGCAACCACGACGGTCTTTTCCATCTTATTGCTGACAACCCGCCCTACCTTTTGGGTTTTGCGAACTGCAGCTTGCTGCTCAAGCTCACTCATGCTGCCTCCTGCGAGCTCAACTCGCGCTCGCGCAGGATGGTCTTAATCCGCGCGATCTCCTTCTTCACCTGGCGCGGACGGGCGGTATTGGTCAGGCGCCCGGTGACCTTCTGGAAGCGCAGGTTGAACAACTCTTCGTAATAGCCCTTGAGTTGTTCGCGCAAGTCTGCGTCCTTAATAGCCCGCAGTTCACTCGCTGTTGCCACTGCTCACCTCCGGCTCAACGTCATCACGCCCAATAATCTTGCACTTGATCGGCAACTTCTGCGCGGCGCGACGCAGGGCCTCCATGGCGACTTCCTCGCGGACGCCACCAAGTTCGAACATCACCCGTCCCGGCTTGACCACCGCAACCCAGTGATCCACACTGCCCTTGCCACCACCCATGCGGGTTTCGGCGGGTTTCTGGGTCACCGGCTTGTCGGGGAAGATCCGGATCCAGACCTTACCACCACGTTTCACATAGCCTGTGATGGTACGGCGGGCGGCCTCGATCTGGCGACTGGTGATCCAGACCGGCTCGAGGGCCATCAGGCCATAGTCGCCAAAAGCGACACTATTGCCCCGATACGAAAGGCCTTCGCTGCGGCCTTTCTGCATCTTGCGGTACTTCGTACGCTTAGGAAGAAGCATTATCCCCTCTCCTCGGCCGACGCTCGCCGCGCTCGCCGCGCTCCGGGGCGGGGCTGCTGATCTGCTGCTCGACCTGGGTCTTCCCGAGTTGATCAGGGAAGACTTCACCCTTGTAGATCCACACCTTCACGCCAATCCGGCCATAGGTGGTATGGGCGTGTACCGTCGCATAATCAATATCGGCGCGCAGGGTATGACGGGGTACGCGGCCTTCGCTTTCGCTCTGGATGCGCGACATTTCGGCCCCACCCAGGCGGCCCGAGCATTTGATACGCACGCCCTGTGCCCCTAGGCGCATGGCCCGTTGCACTGCCTGCTTCATCGCCCGCTTGTAGCTCACACGCTTGTTGATCTGCTCGGCAATGCTTTCGGCGACCAGCTGCGCATCAAGCTCGGGCTGATGGATTTCTTGGATATTGAGCTTGATCTTCTTGCCAGTGCGCTTTTCGAGCGAACTCTTCAACTGATCAACATTGGCCCCACGCTTCCCGATCACAATCCCGGGCTTAGCGGTATAGACCGTGACCTCGACCTTATTGGCCGAGCGCTCGATCTCGATCCGCGAAACCCCGGCATTGGCAAGCTCTTTTGCAATCAGCTTGCGCAGTTCCAGATCTTCGTGGAGTTGACTCGTGTACGAATCACGTTCGGCATACCACTTCGACTGCCAGTCTTTGATGTAGCCGAGGCGAAAGCCGATCGGATGAACTTTGCGTCCCAAAGAATGCCTCCTACTGTTGGCAGCCTAATATGCGGATCCGTCGTCAACGATTACCGTGATATGGGTCGTTGGCCTGCGGATCTGGTTGGCCGAGCCGCGTGCCCGCGGCATAAAGCGCTTGAGCACTGGTCCCTGGTCGGCATAGATCTGCGAAATGACCAGCGTATCGGGCTCGAGGTCGAAATTATGCTCGGCGTTCGCCGCCGCCGACTTGATCGTGCGCGCCACCTCGCGGGCTGCCTTCTGAGGCATGTAGTTGAGAGTTGCCAGGGCCTTATTGACCGGCATTCCCCGCACTACATCCATCACCAGGCGAACCTTGAGCGGCGAGATGCGCACATAGCGAGTTACAGCTTTGACTTCCATAGTTTTACTCGTCTGCGCTCCAGGCGCGACCGGCAGGTGCGGCGCGCATTGCAAACCCCGTCATTGTACCACACGTCACGAGTAGCGCTCGCAGCCTAGCCGATCCTACGTCGTGATCACGCCAGGGCTTCGTTACTTCATTTTGCCGCGCTTATCAGCCTTCTTGCCACCATGGCCGCGGAAGAGCCGAGTCGGCGCGAACTCGCCGAGTTTATGCCCGACCATGTTTTCGGTCACATAGACCGGCACATGGCGGCGACCGTCGTGGACGGCAATCGTATGCCCAATCATCTGCGGGAAGACCGTCGAGTCGCGGGACCAGGTGCGCAGCACGCGCTTCTCGTTACCGCGATTCATGTTCTCGACACGCTCCAGCAGCTTGATGTCTACGTAGGGCCCCTTCTTGGACGAACGGGACATCGTTCAGATCTCCTTGGCTTACGGGCTGTAGGCGCTCGGCAGGATCCGGGTGGGGATCTCCTGCCGAGCGCCGCTGGCCCTCGTGGGTCGCAGCGTGCTTGTGCGCCCTTACTGCTTGCGGCGGCGGACGATGAAGCGGTCGGTGCGCTTGTTGTTGCGGGTTTTGACCCCACGCGCCGGCTTGCCCCATTTGGTCTTGGGGGTGCTCATCCCAATCGGAGCCCGACCCTCACCACCACCATGGGGATGGTCGCGGGGGTTCATCACCGTACCGCGGACGGTGGGGCGGCGACCAAGCCAGCGCGAACGCCCAGCCTTGCCGATGCGCACGTTCTGGTGATCAACATTGCCCACCTGGCCAATCGTGGCCATACAACGAATATGGATCTGGCGCATCTCGCCCGAGGGCATGCGCAGGGTCGCGTAGTCACCCTCTTTGGCCATCAACTGGGCCGAGGTACCAGCGCTACGCACCAGTACACCGCCGCGCCCAATTTCGAGCTCGACGTTGTGGATCTGGGTACCCAGGGGGATGGCACTCAGCGGCAGGGCATTGCCCACCCGAATGTCAGCCTCGGGCCCACTGTTGAGCATATCGCCGACTTTCAGGCCAACCGGGGCCAGGATGTAGCGCTTCTCGCCATCGCGGTAGGCGACCAGGGCGATGCGGGCCGTACGATTGGGGTCGTACTCCAGCGCCTGAACCTTGCCCGGGATGCCGAACTTGTTGCGCTTGAAATCAATGATGCGATAGAAGCGTTTGTGCCCACCACCACGATGGCGGGTCGTAATCCGGCCACGGTTGTTGCGCCCGGCATGCTTGCGCAGCGGCTCAATCAGCCCTGGTTCGGGGTGCTTCTTGGTCAGATCCTCGAAGGTCGAAACCGACATATTGCGGCGACCAGCCGAGGTTGGTTTGTACTTACGGACACCCATTACTCTGCTCCATGGATGGGTGAGGGGCGGCGATCAGTTCCGTCGCCCACGCTAACTCTCGAAGATTTCGATGTGATCGCCAGGGGCCAAGGTGACGATCGCTTTCTTCCATTCGCGGGTGTACCCCACCTCGCGACCGCGGCGCTTGAGTTTGCCGCGTACATTCATGGTGTGAACCTTGGTCACCGAGACGTTGAAGATATACTCGACGGCGCGCTTGATCTCGGGCTTCGAGGCGTCGCGCAGCACTTCAAACGAGTATTTGTTGTCCACCATCAGATTGGTGTTCTTCTCGGTGATCAACGGGCGAACAATAATTTCGTGCGGCGTAGGCATGTTCGTTATTCCTCCTCACTTGCCGCAGCCGCCGCGCCTGTCCCATTGCCCAGAATGCTCTCGATCACGCCGATGGCGGCCTGGGGCAGCACAATATGGTCGTGGTGCAGCAAGTCACGCACATTCAGGTAACTGGCCAGAATGGTCTTGACGTTGGGCAAGTTGTTGGCCGAGCGCTGCACGATCTGGGTCTGCTCGTTCTTGCTATCAATCACGATCAGGGTTTTGCCCTGCAGGCCGTGGGCCTTCAGGAAGGCCACCGCATCTTTGGTGCGTGGCTGCTCGAAGCTGAGCCCCTCGACGAAACGGATCTGCTCGGCAGCATATTTTGCCGAGAGGGCCGAACGCACGGCGAGGCGGCGCATCTTGCGGGGCATACTGACCCGATACGAGCGGGGGTGCGGGCCGTGGGCAATCCCACCACCCTTGCGATGGGGAGCACGCACGGTACCCTGGCGGGCACGACCGGTGCCCTTCTGGCGGTAGATTTTGCGGGTACTGCCCTTGACCTCACCGCGACCACGGGTATTATGGGTGCCCAGACGCGCATTGGCAGCCTGCATCACCGCATATTGGTGCATCACCGGAACATTCGGCGTAATGCCGAAGATGTATTCGTTGAGCTCGATCATGCCGACCTGCTCACCGTTTTGACTGTAAAGTGTCGCCTGCATCTTCTATTCTCCCCTTAGCCCTTCACCGCCTTGCGGATCTGGAGCAAGCCGTTGCGGGCACCGGGGACGGAGCCCTTGACCAGGATCAGGTTCTGCTCGGGCAGAACCTCGACCACTTCGAGGTTCTGTACCGTGACCCGCTTCCCACCCATGCGCCCCGCCATCTTCTGGCCCTTCCAGACGCGCCCGGGGGTCGTACCTGCGCCGATCGAACCAGGCGCACGGTGCCGGTCACTCTGGCCGTGGGTCTTGGGCCCACCTCGGAAGTGATGGCGCTTGACCACACCCGCGAAGCCACGCCCCTTCGAGTTGCCCGAGATGTCAACTTTCTGACCAGCGCTAAACAGATCAACATTGACAATTTCGCCCACATTGTGAGCCTGGGGGTCGTCGGCGCTAAATTCGCGCAGAATGCGAACCAGCGTGCCAGCGCCCTTCAGGTGACCCTGCTGGGGCTTGGTCAGTTTGCGGGGCGGCACCTGCTCGAAGCCGAGTTGCACCGCGTTATAGCCGTCACGCTCGCTAACCCGGATCTGCGTCACCACGCAGGGGCCGGCATTGATCACGGTAACGGGAACGACCTCCCCTTTTTCGGTGAAGATTTGCATCATCCCCACCTTGCGACCCAACATCCCATGAACCATTACTGCTACCTCCGCAGCTTGCGTCGTGCGCAGCGGCTGCCTTTTTTACAACACACGGTCAATCTTTAGCTACACATGCTCGACTGGCGCTTTTGAGGTGATCTGAGAGAGCCTGGCGGTCCGCATCGGCGGGGCTCTCACCCTGGACTAGCAGCTATACAGCCAGAACTGGCAATTACAGCTTAATTTCGATATCAACACCGGCGGGCAAGTTCAGCTTCATCAGGGCATTGATCGTCTGCTGACTCGGATCAAGCACATCGATCAGACGTTTGTGGGTACGGATTTCGAACTGCTCCTGCGAGTCCTTGTCGATGAAGGGTGAGCGCATGACGCTGTACTTCTCGATTTTCGTCGGCAGGGGCACCGGGCCTGCGACCAGGGCTCCTGTCCGCTCAGCGGCCTCAACGATCTGGCGTGCCGATTGGTCAAGAATTTTGTGGTCAAAGGCTTTGAGGCGAATGCGAACCTTCTGCTTGGCCATAATGTCCCTCTAGCGCAATGAAGTGGGGCGAGTGATGCGGGACTCGCCCCACGAAAGAACCAAGGTGTAGCTTACTCGAGGATCTTGGTGACGACGCCGGAGCCGACGGTGCGGCCACCTTCGCGGATGGCGAAGCGCAGCCCTTCCTCGATCGCCACGGGCACGATCAGTTCGACACCCATCACGACGTTATCGCC
>JBLWKA010000111.1:0-17837 GCA_048381555.1 Oscillochloridaceae bacterium umkhey_bin13 | reverse complement strand
CCCGGGCGCGAGCGGGCCCCCCCCCGGGGGGTGCCCCCCCCGACACATGCCCCACCCCCCGGTGTGGGGGGGGGGGGGGCGCGGCCCCCCCCCCACACCACGCAAACTTGGTTGGGGGTGGCGCAGCCACCCCAAACCCCGTAGATCACAAAGATATCATCGGCAGATAATCTACGAAAATGGTATCATACATAGGCTATGCGTAGCAAAGTTTGCTATGCCTATGTCAGTGTCGCCAGCAACGCCAGAGTGAGCAGTTTATGAGCCTGCCCCCCTACCAGACCACATCGATTGTACGTCCCCTGGTCATCATTGCGTCAGCAATGATCATCATCGGGGCGATGCGATTGGCGGCACCCATTCTGAACCCGATCCTGCTGGCGCTGATTATCACCTTGCTGTGCAACCCGATCTACCTATGGCTCCAGCGGCGTGGCTTGCCCTCGTGGCTCGCGCTCCTCTTGATGGTCATCGCCTTCTTGAGCGGGGCCTCGGTGCTGAGCACCTTTATCGGGGTTTCGCTGAGCCAGTTGACCGCCCAGCTAGCGGTCTATCAGACCATGCTGACCCAACAAGAGTTGGTATTACGCAGTTGGTTAGCCAATTATGGGCTGGTCGAATCCGACATCGAGTTTTTCGGCCTGATCAATAGTGCTAACCTGACTCGGGTGCTCGGCATGATGTTGACCGGGATCGGCAATGTGCTCGGCAATACCTTCGTCGTCGTCGTAATGGTGCTCTTCTTCCTGGTTGAGCTCCCAGCCTTTCGACAACGGCTCCGGGCCGATTTAGGCGACGCGAACCCCTTGCTGACCCGGCTCCGCCGGTTTGGGGGCAGTGTGTTGGCCTATTTTGGTGTGCGCACCTACATCAACCTGGTGGTAGCGGTTGGCTCGACGATTGGCATGGCCTGGCTCGAAGTCCCGTTTGCGCCGCTCTGGGGGATGATCCTCTTTTTGTTCAGCTACATCCCGTATATTGGCATCCCGATGGCGATGATTCCGCCGGTGCTGCTGACCTTGGCTGAGCATGGGTTTGGGCGGGCCGGTCTGGTGATTGCTATCATCACGGTCGTGAATCTGACCCTCGAGAACCTGGTTGCCCCGGCCCTGATTGGGCAACGCCTAAGCCTATCGCCAACGGTGGTCTTTATTGGTTTCTTCTTCTGGACGTGGGTGCTTGGCCCACCCGGCACCTTTCTCTCGATGCCGTTGATGGTCCTCTTGACCGTATTGCTCGACAGCTACGACGAAACGCGCTGGCTGGCCCGCTTAATGGGGGCCTCTTCGATTGAAGCCTTGACCGAGCCTCAACCGGGAACTGCACCCGCGCCAGCGGCGACCGAAAGCCAGAGCAAAGCGGATCGTGAGGGTGTGCGGCGCGAAGCGTGATGGGTTGAGGGATCGCGGGGCAGGCGATGGATGGTGTGGTAGCCCTACGGTTCCGTTACCCGCCGTAGGGGCATCCCGCCACGGATCCCATGGTGCGATGCACGACCGGATCACGGGGCGACCGGGTGGTCCCCCTGTCGATCAACGGGCATTGCGGGCATTCCGTGACCCATCATGACCCTGCGTGCGTGGGCTGGGACGGCCCTGTTCGCTGCGGGGTTGGCCCTGCGCGTGACGCGGTTGGCCTTGCTCACTGCGGGGTTGGCCCTGCGCGTGGCGGGGTTGGCCCTGCGCGTGGCGGGGCTGACTCTGAGTATGGCGAGGGATTGGGCTGTCGCTGAAAGCGCGAGGCGGAGCGGGTGCGGCATAATCAAACCCGGCCAGTTCGCGGCGCTCGATCGAACGGCCGACTGCCCGTTCAATCGCCCGCACCTGATCGTGATCTTCAGGGGTCACGAGCGTAAACGCCGTCCCACTGCGTTCGGCCCGCCCGGTGCGCCCAATGCGGTGGATATACGCATCAGCGGTATCGGGCACATCGAAGTTGATCACGTGGGAGACCCGTTCGACATCAATCCCCCGGGCCGCAATATCGGTAGCAACCAGAATACGCACATGGCCGCTGCGAAAGCCATCCATCGCCAGTTTGCGCTGATTTTGCGACCGATTGCTATGCAGCGCCGCCGCGCTATGGCCTTCACGGGCGAGTTGCTGAAGCAGCCGATTGGCACGATGCTTGGTGCGGGTAAAGACCAGCACCGACCCATCGTTGGTATGGCGCAGCAACGCCAGGAGCAGGGCCGTCTTGTGGTGGCCGGGCACAGGATAGAGGGCGTGGGCGATAGTATGCGCCGGGCGCACCTGACCGATCTGCACGCGGGCGGCATTAGGGGCAGTCGTTGCAACCAGACCCTCGAGTTCGGGCGAGAGGGTCGCCGAAAAGAGCATGGTCTGGCGGCGGGAAGGGATGGCAGCCAGCAGGCGGCGAATATCGGGCAAGAAGCCCATATCGAGCATGCGGTCGGCCTCATCAAGCACTAGGATCTCGATCGAACTGAGGCGCACACTGCCGCGCTTGAGCAGATCGAGGAGCCGACCGGGGCACGCGACGAGCAGATCCAGCCCATTGCGCAGGATCCGTTCCTGGGGTTCGATCGCGACCCCGCCATAGATCGCGGCGCTGCGCAAGCCCGTCCCCTGGGCCAGGGTTTGGATCGCCTGATTGACCTGATCGGCCAATTCGCGGGTCGGGGCAATAATCAGGGCACGGAGCGTGCCACGCCGGGGATCGGCAAGCAGGTGCTGGAGTATGGGCAGCCCAAAGGCGGCAGTTTTACCGGTGCCAGTCTGGGCGAGGCCGACCAGATTACGACCGGCGAGCGCGGGGGGGATTGCCTCGACCTGAATCGGCGTTGGCTGCGCAAAACCCTGGGCCTGCAGATTAGCAAGCAGGGTAGGATGGAGCGCAAATGAGTTAAAATTCAAGAGATACCTTTACGATCTAGGATAACGCGCAAGAAGACGAGGGGCGTTGGCCCCCCGCCTCTGATCGTGTGAGTTACAGGGTAGGTTTAGTAGCGATCGTAGCCACCGCGGCCACCGCCGCTGCGCCCACCGCCACCATAACCACCACCACTGCCACCGCGACCGCCACCACCACCACCACCACCACTGCGACCGCCCCGGTCACGATCTTCGGACTCGTTGACGCGGATCGGGCGACCATTGAGCTCGTGGCCGTCGGTGGCCCGGATGACCGAATTGATGTCATCAACGTCCATCTCGACGAAACCAAAGCCACGCGAGCGACCGGTATCGCGGTCAGTAATCACACGGGCGCTCTGAACCTCACCGTGGGGCGAAAAAACCTGCGCCAATTCCTCATCACCAACGCTCCACGGCAGATTCCCAACAAACAGCTTGACCAGCATCAGAACTACTCTCCTCTGCGTCTTGGCGCAGTGTTGACACGACGAGGGCACCGCTGCCATCGTCAAATAACGAACCAGAACAACCCGTACCGCCGGCAATCAGCGTTTCGCTAACTGTCTCGCTCCGGCCCTCACAACGTAACACACCCTTCGAGCGAAGAAGTTCTGGCGAGCGACCAGGGAACTAACTGCAGTCTCTGATGCGGGTCTCGCTCCCATGTAACGTTGGCAACGGGCTTAATCATAGCACATTTTTATCGGATGACAAGCCCCTGAGAGGACTGATTTTGGATTATATTTGCATTGCACCGTCACTACGCGAGTCGGCGATCCGGCGCTATACTAGAAGATAGCCCTGACTTGCCACCCCATTACTGGAAAGGAACGCTCCTGTGTTGTTCGACCTTCTCGTACGTTCGGGTCTGCTCGCGCTGCATATTCCTGATGGCTTTCTGACTGTACCGGTTGCCTTGGTCTGGTGGGTCCTGACCGTAGCGGCACTTGCGGTTGCAGTACGACGGGTGGGTGGGCTTGATGAGCAGCAGATCCCCTTGATGGGAGTGATGGCCGCATTTATTTTTGCGGCCCAAATGCTGAATTTCCCGGTGCTGGGTGGTACGTCTGGTCACTTGTTGGGGGGGGCCCTAGCGGCATTGCTGCTTGGTCCGTGGGCGGGGATGCTAGTGATGACCTGTGTCATTGCCTTACAAGCCCTGCTGTTTCAGGATGGTGGCCTGCTGGCGATGGGTGCAAATATCTTTAATATGGGGATTGCGACGGCAGCAGTGGGCGCATTTGTGGGCCTGCCACTCCTGCGAGTGATGGGTGGGCGGCCAGCGGCCCTGATTACGGTGGGTTTTGTGACCGCCTGGCTTTCGGTCATGGTGGCTGCGGTACTGACCGCAATTCAATTGGTACTGTCGGGGTTACCGGCCGGGATTGTGTTTCCGGCGATGCTCTTTGTGCATACGTTTATTGGGATTGGCGAGGGCTTAATTACGGTCGCCGCGCTCGCTTTTGTGGTCGGTACACGGCCTGATCTGGTGCCGGGGCTGCCAGCAGGTCTGGGCCAGCGCTCGACCCGGGCGACCCGCGGTTCGCTGGTGGTGCTGACCGTCGTTGGTCTGGCTTTTGCGCTTGGGGCTGCCCTGATCTCGCCGCTGGCCTCGGCTGATCCTGATGGTCTGGAGCGCGTAGCCGAAGACCAAGGGTTCATTGAACGGGCGCTCGATCCCGTGTACGAGATTCTGCCCGATTATACGATTCCCGGCCTGGACGGACCAATCTCGACGATTCTTTCGGGTATGATTGGTCTATTGATTGCCTTTGCGATTATTTATGGCCTGGCGCTACTGTTGCGCGGGCGTCGCCGTGATCCGTCGTCCTCGTCATGACCCTGACCCCTGAACAGCTCGACCGTTATATCGTCGGTCAGAGTCCCATCCATACCCTCGATGCCAGGGTCAAGTTGGTCTTGACGCTGACCTGTATCCTCACGATGGCCCTGCTGCCACCAGGGGCCTGGGTGGCGTTGTTCGCCTATGCGCTGCTCATCTGGGCTGCGACGCTCCGCTCAGGGGTGGGGCTGACCATGATCATGAGCCGTTCATTGGTGGCCTTGCCGTTTGCCCTGGTGGCGGTGACGCTGGTCTTTAGTCGGACCGGTGAACCGTTATGGCGCTTTGCCTTAGGCCCGCTCGAACTGGTAGCAACCGATGCGGGCCTGGTCGCCTTCCTGAGCGTCCTGGTACGCTCATGGCTCTCGGTGCAGGCGGCGTTACTCTTGACGGCTACGACCCATTTTACCGAGGTGCTGGCGGCGCTACGGGCGCTGCGTTTGCCCCCAGTGCTGGTAGCGATCTTGGGGTTTGCCTACCGCTACCTGTTTGTGATGGTTGATGAGGCCCAGCGTATGTTACGGGCGCGGGCCTGCCGTTCGGCAACCGTACCCGGTCAACGTGCCGGTGGCTCACTAGCCTGGCGGGCCGCCGTCGTCGGGCAGATGGCGGGAACGCTGTTCTTACGGGCCTACGAACGCAGCGAACGGATTTATGCCGCAATGTTGGCTCGTGGCTACCAGGGCGAGTTGCGAACCCTTGGGGCGCGCCCGCTCACGAGTGCCGAACAAGGGATCTTGCTACTGGGGATCGGCCTACTCGCTGCCGTGGTTTTTCTGGCGTATCTATTCTGAACAACTTCCTATGCTTGAGCTCGTTAAGCTAGCCTATACCTACCCCGATGGGACTCCTGCGCTCCGCGAGGTTTCGATCAGCCTGCAAGCCGGCGAGAAGGTCGCCCTTGTTGGGCCGAATGGGGCCGGTAAAAGTACGCTGTTGCTGCAACTCAATGGGGTGTTACGCCCGTCGTCCGGCAGTGTGCTGGTGGACGGTGAACCAGTCGAAGCCCGCAATTTGGGGCGGGTGCGTGCCCGCATCGGGCTGGTCTTTCAAGATCCTGATGACCAACTCTTTTCGCCCACGGTGTTTGATGATGTCGCGTTTGGGCCGCTACATATGGGCCTGGATGAAGCCGAGGTGCGCGTGCGGGTGACCCGTGCCCTCGAACAAGTAGGCATGACCGGGGTTGAACGCCGCATGCCCCATCACCTGAGTCTGGGCCAGCGGAAGCGGGTAGCGATTGCAACGGTTCTGGCGATGGATCCCGCTTTGCTGGCCCTCGATGAACCTTCGGCCGGCCTCGATCCACGGGCGCGCCGTGGCCTGATCGAACTGCTGCGCAGTTTGCCCCAGGCCATGCTTGTTTCGACCCACGATCTGCGCATGGTGGCCGAGATCTTCCCGCGTACGATTGTGCTCGAACGCGGCGCGGTGGCCTTTGATGGGCCAAGCGCAGCTATGCTGGAGGATGCGGCCATGCTGACCCGTTATGGGCTTGAGTTGGCCTAACTATTCCCAGGTGCGCGCATAATTGACCTGGAGCTTGGCCACAATCGCCTGCTCCAGGTCAATTTCGAGCAGATAGGCGAGCTGAAAGAGATAGTTGGCAACATCGGCTAACTCGCCCGCCAGAGCCTCCCGATCCTTCGGCTCATCACTGAACTGAAAATGTTCCAGCAGTTCGGCCGCCTCGACCGCCACCGAGGTGGCAATGTTGCGCGGGGTTTGCGGAAAGATCGAGTCGGCGGCGTACCAGCCTTTGGCGGTCACAAACTGGTTGATCTGGGCGGTCAGCTCGTTGATCGTCACGAACGGCTCCTTCTTGACAGGCAGTAGTCAAACCAGTATACTCTTGCTTAACAGTGTTATTCAAATGTCTGGTGTATCAATGTCGTCACGCTCAACCCGTAGTCAACGGCTCAAAACCGCGTCGAGTGAGCGCCGCGAGCGCGAGCGTCAGGCCCTGCGTGAAACGATCCTTGCGGCGGCCCGTCGTCTGTTGCTCGAACATGGCTATGCGGGGTTATCGTTACGCCAGGTAGCCGAAGCGATCGGCTATACGCCCACGACGATCTATCTGCATTTTGCCGACAAGGACGATCTGCTGTTTGCGGTGATTGACCAAGCCTTTGATCAGTTTACCCGTGACCTGGAAGTAGCCTATGCCAGCACGCCAGACCCGGCCGAGCGGCTGCGGGCCTTGGCGGCCGCCTATCTGGCCTTTGGGCGGCAGCAGCCCGAAGCGTATCAGGTGATCTTTTTGCAGCGCCCCGACTTTTTGCTCAAGTGGAAGGCCGGAAGCCAGCAACCGAGGGCCAATGCGCTCCAGTTTCTGCGTCAGGCAGTGAGCGAGGCCCAGGCGGCGGGGGTGGTGCGCCCCGGCGATCCGCTGCTGCTGAGTAACCTGATCTGGGCGAGTGTCCATGGGGCGGTGGCGTTGGCGATCACGATGCCGCAACTGTTTGGGGCCGCCGATCAGGAACCGACCTTCGCCGCAGTGATTGAGGCCGCGCTGCGTGGGGTGGCCCCGTAATTTTTTTACTATTTACTTAACATTGTTCTTTTTATAAGCACCGTTTGAAAGGAAATTCGATGAGTCCGTTTCAGCCCTGGTCACTCGTGATTGTTGCCGTGGCCGTAAGCGTCGCCTGGGTCGTAAGTCGCCAGATCGGCCTGGTTGCGGCTGCTCAGCCCGATCTGACCCGGGTGGCCTGGCGTCTGCGCAACGGGATCTGGTTTTGGCTTGCGGCAGCTCTGGGCCTGTCGTTGGTCGGCTTCTTTCAGGCCCCCGACCAGTTTGGAACCGCCGATCTGCTTGGCTTCGGCCTATTTGGTACGCTGATGAGTCTGCCACCGACGCTTTTTGCGCTGGCGTTCTGGCGCAGCCCAGATCTGCGGACCCTCGTTGCGACCATCCCGAATGGCTGGCTGACCGGGCTTCAGGTCTACCGTCTCGCTGGAATGATCTTTCTGGTGCTATTGATCAACGGTCAGGCCCCGTTCTGGTGGGCACTCAGTACGGGGCTGGCCGATCTGCTGGTGGGGTTAACGGCGCTGCCGCTGGCCTGCGGCCTGACCCGCCAGGCAACCTGGGCACGCCCGGCGGCCCTGGGCTGGAACATGTTAGGTTTGGCCGATTTTGCCAACTCGATCAGTTATGTGGGCCTGGTCTTCTTTGGTTTGATCATGGCGGTACCAGCCCCAGCACTGATCGGGCTGCATCCCCTGGCCCTGATTGCGCTGTTTCAGGTGCCACTGGCGATCATCAGCCATGGCATCCTGCTTGGGCGCTTGCGGCACCCTGCTCAGCCGAGGGCCGCGATCAGCCGGGCGTAGGCTTCGCTTTCGGCGTGAAAGACGTGTTGTACCTGGACGGTACTCACGCTGACCGCCCCGTGGTTGCGCAAATGGTCAATCGCTGGCAGTAACTCGTCCTGGGGCACGACCACATTGACGGCGTACCATTGGGGGGCTGTGCCACTGGCCGCGAATTTGCTCCAGACCGGGGCAATCGTTGGGCCTTGCAACCCGGCCAGTTCTACGCGACTGGTCACCAGGCGGCCAATCGCCTCGACTGAATCGCCAGGCAGGTTAGCAGTCAGTGAATAGAACAGTCGCCCGCGCCGACGGGCCTCGAGCAACTCGAGCAGTTGGCGCACCAATGCCAGTTTGGCCTGCTGCTGGCGCAGAGTTCGGCGGCTGCCGATCAACACGGCCTGGGAACGCAAGATCGGTCCACCGACGATCTTCAGGCGATTATCGCGGATGGCCGTGCCTGTTTCGGTAATATCGGCGATCACATCGGCATACCCAAGCCCAGGCGCAGCCTCGGTCGCGCCTTGCGAGTCAACCAGTTCGAAGAAATTGATCCCTTGACGCATACAGAAGCGCCGGATCGTTTCGGGATACTTGGTCGCAATCCGCAGACGGCGGCCCTGGCTCCGTAACTCGACGGCCAGATCGGCCAGATCCTGCCAACTACTCACATCAAGCCAACCCTGGGGCACCGCAAAGACCAGTTCGGCCCGCCAGAAACCCAGGTCATCAACGACCGTGAGCACATCGGGATCATCGCCACGCTGTTCGGTCATCAGGTCAAGGCCAGTAATCCCTAGATCAATCGTGCCTTCGGCAACCTTTTCGACAATATCGTGGGCGCGGTGCAGCAGCACTTCGGTATCGGGCAGACCACGCAGCACTGCCGTATACTGGCGCGGATTGGCCCGCACCACGCGCAGGCCACAACTCTCGAGCAAGGCTAACGAGGCTTCGTAGCCCCCACCTTTGGAAGGGATGGCAAACCGCAACATACCGAACCTCTAGGCTGTACTCAGGCTCGTCCACCAGGCCCGCACCGCCGCAACGGGTTCATCGCCATAGCGTTGGAGGAAGGCCCGGTAATGGTCACGACGGCGTTGATACAGGGCCAGTAACGGGGCGGCCTCGTCTTTGGCTCGCAGATCATTCACGGCAATGCTGATGCGTTCGACCGCAAGCCCCAGGGCGCTGGCCCCCAGGGAGGCCGAAGCGGTTAAACGGGGATCACGTCCAACCACGCCACTCTGGTGGGGGGTCATCGGATCGGTTCCCAACTGATCTAATTGCACCAGTTCGGGCCGGATCGCCAACATCGCCGAGGTCTCCCAGAGCGCTCCATGATCAAGCATCTCTTCATCCACCATGGCGAGGGGCGGCAGGGCCAGCACCAGCAGATCATGCTGCTTGATCGCCGCTTCGGCGGCCTCCATACAGATCAGATCATGGGCCTGACTATAATGACCACCAACCAGCACCACAATCTGCCAGCCGCTCTGAGCAATTTGGGCCAGCAGTTCATCAAGCACACTGCGGGTGGTTGTGCTACTCAGCACCAGACTGGCTGGATGGGGGATGCCCGCACTGGGCCAGGGCAAGGTCGGGAGCAGCACCCCACCCGTGCGACGCACCACGCGTTCGGCCACATGCTCGGCCATAATCGTGCCAAGCCCAACCGGCAGATGGGGGCCACGCCAGGCTAAGCCGCCACACGGCAAATAAAGGATTGGGATGGTCGCACGAAAGTAGTCAAGCTGTTCGGGGCGTAACTCGACATAACGATTCCAGGGCAGCGTAGTAGTCATGGAGTGTGCTCCACCACTGCGTTGATCATTGTTGCCAAGTCGGTTGGCACGTGCAGGCGGCGTTCGTCACGTTCGATCAAATCACGCCAGATCACCGTATTACTCTGGCGTTCTTCCAGCCCCACAATCGCCACATACGCAAAGCCGCGCCGGGCGGCATCGCCCAGGTTGCGGGCCAAATTACGCCCCCGCAGATCAACTGTTGTGATCACCCCGTGGGTTCGGAGTTGGCGGGCCAGAGTCTGGGCATACGCATAATCGGCATCGGTTACCGGCGCTACCAGCACCTGGGCTGGGCGGGCCGGGCTCGGCGCTGGTGCCGCAGCGGCCACCCGTTCCAGTCCATAGGCAAACCCCACTGCCGGAACACTTGCCCGTCCGCCAAGGGCGGCGACCAGTTCATCATAGCGGCCACCGCCACACAACTGGTTCCCGGCGTGATCATCAAGCTCGAAGATCAGGCCGGTATAATAGTTGAGGCCCCGACCAAGCCCAAAATCAATCTGGGGCCGACTGGGGTCTAGCCCGTGGGCGGCCAGTAGGCCCAGGATCGCCTCTAGCTCAGCAAGGGCAGGACAATCGAGCTGTTCTTGCGCTAACAACGCCCGCAGCGCCGGCATCGCCTCGGCGGGAGGGCCACTCATTGCCACCAGCGCACTCAGAATCGTCAGTGCCCGTTCGAGGGCTGGCCCTTCTTCGCGGCGGCGGAGTTTACGTAACAAACGAGTCACCACTTGATCCGCCGTCCGGGTACCGGTACTCAGTTCGATCTGCATCACCTTCAGGGCTTGCTGAAGCCATGCAATCGTTTGGGCTTCACTCAGGCCAGGGGGCAACTCTAGCCCAGCAGGCAGCAGTTCACTCTCATCCCGCAAGCGCTCACGCAACGCTGCCGGGCCATGCTGCCGCAGCCGTTCGAGGCTCCATGCCAGCATACCTTGGGTACGTTCGGTCAGATCAAGCTGAGCCAGGATCTGGCGCACCAGGCCCATATGCCCAATCAGAATGCGGTAGGAGTGAACCCCGGCGGCTTCGAGCCCAGCACAGGCCAGGGCGAGGGCTTCGGCATCGGCTCGTGGCGCAGGTGCCCCAATAATCTCGACCCCAACCTGGGTAAACTGGCGATAGGTATGGCGTTGCGGCCGCTCATACCGAAACACCGGCCCGCCATAACAGAGCCGCAGCGGCAGCGGTTGATCTTGCAAATGGGCGACATAGGCCCGCAAGACCGACGCCGTCCATTCGGGGCGCAGGGCCAGATCACGGCCCCCAAAACTGAACTCATACACCTTCCCGGCCATCTCTTCGCCCAACTTGCGCAGATAGAGATCGCGGGCTTCGATGATGGGCAGATCAAGCGCCTGATAGCCATGGAGCGCAAAGGTTGCCTCGATCTGACGGCGCACTCTGGCGGCACGTTGCTGTTCGGCAGGCAACACATCATGCATCCCACGCACTGCTTCGATCATGCCGCTCACATGCATTCCTTAGTAAAAAATCTGCCAGGTCTAATCCATAGGCAGCTAGAAGCACCCTCGCGTAAGACCCGGCAGATTTGATTCGTTTAAAGTATCGGCTCGTTCACCTTAGCGCGGCCTGATCGGCATAATAATATGCACATAGCCATCCTGACCAACCGGCTTAAAGACCCCGGGGTTCTGGGGGCCCTGGGTTTCGAGCGCGATCTGGCCACCCTTAAGCGAACTGAGCAGATCGGTCAAATACTTCACATTGAGCACAATCTGGCCGCCTTCACCCGTGATCATGCCATCCAGTTCGCCGGTATTGTCGCCCACTTCGGCGGCGTTGGCACTAATTACCAGTTTGCCAGGGCCAGTTTCGTTACCGGGTTCGAGGCGCAGCCGCACCACATTCTGGTTCGCATTCGCAAAGAAGGAGGCCAGTTTGATCGCCTTGGCAAACTCGTTGGTTTCGAGCACCGAACGGGTCAGATACTGCTGGGGAATGATCCGCTGCACATCAGGGAATGGGCCGTCAATCAAGCGCGAGAGCAGTTCGGTCGTTTCGGTATGGAACAGCACCTGATTACCGTTCGGCGACAGCGTAATACTGACCGAACCCTGGGTCTCAGCGGCAATCCGCGACAACTCGGCGAGGGCCTTGGCCGGCACAATGATCTCGCCGGGTTGGGCCACGGGCTCAGGCAGATTAAGGGTACGAGCCGCTAGGCGGAAGCCATCAGAGGCCGCGATAAACAGGCGGGAATCGTGCATGCGCATCAACACCCCGGTGAGGGTGGGGCGGGCATCTTCGCTGGCGGCGGCAAACACCACCTGATCAATCGCCTCGCGCAGCACATCAGGTGGTAGTGCCATCAAAAGAGGCTGACCGGTGATCGTCTGAATCGTCGGAAACTCCTCGGCCTCGATGCCCCGAATATTGTTCGTAAAGCGCCCACACTCGATTTTGACGGTCTGGGTACGGGCATCCAGAGTCAAGGTCACCGTATCGTTCGGCAGACTACCGATCACATCACTCAACAGTTTTGCGGGAACCGTGATCGCGCCTTCCTCAAGGATCTGCGCCCCAATCCAATGGGTAATGCCCACATCAAGATTCGTCGCCGCCAACTTGAGGCGTCCGCCATCGCTTGCCAGCAACACATTCGACAGCACCGGGAGGGGACTCTTGCTCGCGACCGCATGGCTGACGGTCGCCAAGCCGCGCTTGAGGTGTTCCTGGAGGCAGGTCAGCTTCATCGGCACACTCCGTGATTCGGCAAAACAGAGAACAAAAGGCGGGGTCGCAGGCACCCCGATGGAGGATCACATAGTATAATGTATGGTTCACGTTACGGGAACGGGGAGGAGCGCTGGAGCGTTGTGGAGCAGCGATCAACCTGGTAAGCCGAGGTGTGAACCATCGTTAGGGCGCAGGGATTATAGCATGGTTCAGGGTTCAACGCACAATGAACGGCAGCGAATCACGGCTTGACATGGCCGGGTCTGGCAGCTTATAATAACTACCGATTAGTAGCAGTAATCGGAATTTATAGCAAAAAGACCTAAAAATGGTTGACATAACTTCTGAAAACGAACATGATCGCCCTGGCCCTCCTGCCAACAATCTCCCCGCCGTGCCAACGCCCCAAAGCCCCTTCACGATCAATCCGCGTGCGGCCGAAGCGGCCAATCTGCAAGCCGCCGACAATGCCTTCGCCGACTATCGCTCGCGCCTTGATACCGATACGCTACGGCGTCAGGAGGCCGACCTGGCCCTGTTTGCGCAATTTCTGGAGGATGTGCAGGCCATCCCGCCAGGCAGTGCCGCCGCGCTTGGGGCGCGCCTGCCAACCCAGCCCCAGGTCTGGGCCAATGTCACTCACGGCCTGATCAGTGCCTTTTTGCGTTGGCAACTCCAACAGGGTTATGCGGTCGGCTCGATCAATGTGCGGCTCTCGACGGTGCGCCGCTACTGCGGCCTCGCCTACAGCGCCGGGGTGCTCTCGGCCGAGGCCCTGGCCTTGATTCGCACCGTGCGCGGCTACAGTGGGCGGCAGGCCCGATCGCTTGATCGCCAGCGCCAGCAACAGGCCACCCCAACCAGGGTGGGAGCCAAAAAGCCTGCGGCCCGCGTCCTGACCAGCGCCCAGGTGCAGCAACTCAAGCAGCAACCGGACACGCCCCAAGGCCGCCGTGATGCGCTCGTGATCTGTTTATTGGCCGACCTGGGGCTACGGGTCGGCGAACTGGCCAGTCTTCAGGTGGGTAGCCTTGATGGCGAGGCCGGTACCTTGACCTTCTACCGCGAAAAAGTCCACCTGACCCAGACCCACCGGCTACCCGGCGATACCCTGGCGGCAGCACAGGCCTATCTGGCGAACGACGCCCTCGCGAGCGGCCAACTGCTGCGTGGCTCACGCAAGAACGGCGAACTCTGGAAGGACATGTCGATCCGCGCCATCCGCGAACGGGTTGCGTTGCTTGGCGAGCGCATTGGGATCAGCGATCTGGCCCCGCATGATCTGCGTCATACCTGGGCCACTCGGGCGGCCCGGGGCAAAAGCGACCCCTTTGCGCTACGTGACGCGGGCGGTTGGAGCAGCCTCTTGATGCCTGGCCGTTATGTAGAGTCAAGTAGCCAGGCCAATGCGCGGATCACGCTCGATCAGACCGAAGAGCAGTAAAACAATTGGTGGGGGCGGAGGGAGTTGAACCCTCACGCCTTGCGGCACATGATCCTAAGTCATGCGCGTCTGCCATTCCGCCACGCCCCCAAGCGGTTACGAGTATACCATGGCCCTCGGGGTGCGGCAACCGGTTGCCGAATGATCACGCTACGTAAGCAGACCTTGCCTTCCGTTCCCGGATAGCGGCGGCTACGATATGCACACAGCATTCAGTGTCGCATGCCAATCTGAAAGGAGGCACGTCATGCAGACCACCACGGATTCGGCTCGTGCCCCACGTGTCCCCGCCGAACAAGAAGTTCGCTACTATATGCGCACTCCGGCGGTCACGATCAACCTTGCCGCACCCTTAAGCGAAGCCCTGGCCCTAATGCGCGAACACGATGTACGCCGCCTACCGGTTGTGATTGATACGGGCGAGTTGCGGGGTATTATCACCCAGGGCGATATTCGTGGGGCCGATGTGATGCGCATCGCTGGCCTTGACCCTCTGGATATTGCCCATGCGTTACGTCAAGTTCGCATCTACGAGGTCATGACCGAGACGCCATTGGCGATCATCCCCGAAACCGGTCTGCGCGAAGCAGCCATGCTGATGATCGAAAATAAGATCGGTGGCCTTCCCGTGATAGATGACCAGAATCGGGTTGTTGGCATCATCACCGAGAGTGACCTGTTCGAGACGCTCGTGCAGCAACTTGATGCACACACATCGGTTATGTAAGGTGCGTTTGGCATGACGAAACTGGCATAGCCCCGGTCGAAGAGATGCACCACCCGACGCCGCCACGCCGTTGCGCACCGGATGAGCAGCTGGGAGACCACGACGGTCTGGAATGCTGTTGTCTCGAATCAGCAGACCGTAGGTGATGCCGGCGAGACTGGTGCGCAAGCGGGCGACCCACGCGTGAAGCGCCGTGAAGCCTGCGGATGCGGCGTAGGCGGCGAGATACGTGCGAAACGCGGACAGACCTTGGGACTGCGGCGCTGCACCTGCCAGGTCTGTGGCGAGGTGGATTACCGCTTCGCAGTACACGCTGACCGCCTCGAAGAACCAGGCCACCTTGCTGTGGTGATAGTCCGTCTTGTCGGAGAGGACGAGCAAACGCCGCATGCGGGTCATCTTTGCCGAAAACGCAACGATCTGCTCGGAGAACAAGCTGTCCTCGAGATCGCGCATCACAGCCTGGCGGTAGGCAATCGCGTCGTGGTCGCGTAGGGGCGCGAAGAAGATCGGGGCAAGGTTGTATTCCTTCTTACCGGCGATCACCGTGCCGATGATTTGGTCAAGGTTCAGATCGTGAAAGCAGGCCGGAACCTCGTCTACTGCTGGAGACGTTCCGTCCTCGGGGTTTCGAAACAGAATGCTGTGGAAGCGCATCGGAACCCGTCCTCTCGCTTCGCCGTTCGTCAAACAAAAAAGCCTCTACCGGCGGCCCATATGGGCCGCACTGGTAGAAGCTATTAGCCGCGGGTGCGGCGGTAGGCGAGCTTCATCGCGGGTGTCTTACGATCACTATATCCCCAGATCACGCGCTGCGTCTCCTGGTCACCGAGGGCCTCATCGCCATCAGCCCGGTGGAGGTGGTGCAGCACAGCCACCGCGAGGGTGGGCCCTTCCCCCACCATCTCACTATCGCTGATGTGATGACCCGCAGCGTGGTCGCGGTGAACACCGAGGTGCCCATCGCCGAGATCGTCGGCCTCTTAATTGACCGGGCCGTCCGGGCGCTACCGGTCATCGACGCTGAGCGGCGCGTGGTGGGCATCATCACCGACGGCGACCTGCTTGCCCGTGGCGGGTCCACGCTGCCCGTGCGGCTCCAGCAGTTGCTCCCCCTCGGCGAACGGGTGGCGCAACTGGATGCCCTCGCCGCCCAGCCCCATTGCGCCGCCGACCTGATGACCCGCGACCCGGTGACGCTCATGGCAACTACGCCGCTCGACCAGGCCGCGACGGTGATGGCCGACCATAACCTCAAGCGCTTACCGGTGGTGGATGGCGGCGGGCACCTGGTCGGCATGGTCAGCCGTTACGACCTGCTCAAGACGGTTGCGGAGGGGCTGCGCCAGCGCCCCGAGCAACCACCGCGCCTCGCGTCTGGTGGCACCACCACGGTCGGCGGGCTAATGATCGTCGACGTTCCGGTTGTGCAGCGTGACACGCCGCTGGCCGAGACGCTCGACCAGTTGCTCGAGACGGAGAAGCGCCGGGTGGTGGTCGTCGACAACGACCAGCAGGTCGTCGGCATCATTACTGACGGCGATGTGCTCCGCCGGGCGGCGCGGCGGGTGCAGGGAAGCACGCTCCATCGGCTCGCGGCCTGGTTCAGCGGCGGCACGCGGCCCGAGGGGCTGGAGTTGGCGGCGAAGGGACGCACGGCAGCCGACGTCATGAGCAGCCCCGTGATCACGGTTACCCCCGCGACGCCGATCACCGAGGCGATTGGACTGATGATGGCGCACAAGATCAAGTCGGGGCCATCCTTGGGGCTCTGTGCCGCTACCACGCGGTACGGCTTATCCAGGCACGCTACGGCAGCCGCTTTCCGTTCGGCACCTTTCTGGTGAACCTCAGCGGAAGCCTCCTGCTCGGGCTGATCGGCGGCTTGGTGGCTACGCACCCTGACTGGCCGATCACGTCGATCCAGGCCATCACGGGGATCGGCTTCTGCGCCACTTACACGACGTTTTCCTCGTTCATCTTCGAGACCACGCAGCTTTGGCGGCAGGGCAACCGCTGGGCAGCCCTCGTAAACGTGTGGAGCCAGCCAGCCCTCGGGCTCCTGTGTGCCTGGCTTGGGCTGGTGGTGGGGACCTGGCTGTAGTCGTGTGGGCACTCGTGCAATGGCTCCCTGCTCAGATGGACAACGCGTTGGCCGCCTTACTCGGGATATAACAACGATTCGTGTAAAATCATGCCATTTGCCCTGTTTAAATCGTCCTAATGCGCTATATCGGGCCACCAGTCTTGTCCGGGGCAGGGATCCCCGGAAGACGGTGGCCCCCTTGCAGCCGGGGTTGGGGGTGTGGCACGCTGCTAACGCCAGCACCCGGAGAGCGACGAACCCACGGGGAGGCCCGTGAGCAACCGCTCCCTCTCTCCCGTTCCCAGGCCGCGCGACGCCGCTGCGCTGATCGCTAGGCCGCCCTGCGCCCGCGCCGTCGCCAGAGCCAGCCCCGCCGGTCGTGCCTGGTGGGCCAGGGATTTGGAGTAGGTGATGCGGACGTATGATGACAGCCGCACGATCGGTCGCCGTATCGCCGAGGCCCGCAAGCGCACCGGCTTCTCGGCGCAGTTGCTCGCCGAGAAACTGGGTTGGTCACGGGAGACGCTGGTCAATTTCGAGTTGGGACGGCGGGCGATTACGGTCGAGCGGCTGAGCGCCATCGCTGCCGCCCTCAATCTTCACCCCGCCGAATTGCTGTTTGAACGGCCCGACGCTGCGCACCTGGCGGCCCAGATCGCAACCAACGATGCGCTCTATACCCACGTGCGGTTCTTTGTCTCCTCGCTCGAAGACGACGATGAAGCAGCAACAGGGTTTTGAGCCTACCAAACAGGTTTGTGTCGTGTATCATAAACGTTAGCCGATCCGAATTGTGTTTCACCCCTGAGGCTGCCGAGCATGCGCGATCCCCGTGTGGCTGTTGATCTCGAACTGAGCCTGCGCCCTGCTGGGGCGGGCTATCTTGCCGATGCACGCCTGACCAACCCGGAAAGTGCGGCTCCGGTCATGCTCGCGACGGCGGCCCCGTTGGCGCTTGACCTCCAGGCGTTACTCGGCCTAACGAATGATCTGACGGCCTACGGGCAACTGCTCACAGCCCAATGCTTCCCCGCTGGC
>JBLWKA010000110.1:11975-17970 GCA_048381555.1 Oscillochloridaceae bacterium umkhey_bin13 | reverse complement strand
AAGGATGATGACGACCACTGCCCCCGAAGCCACGCTCAAGGCTGGAGGCTATGCGACTCTGCCTATGACCCTGACCGCTCGGCCTGACCGGCCCTGGATGAATTGGGCCAGAACGGTCGGCTGTTTGCCCGCCCTATCGTGCTACCCTCGCTCAACCGATGATCTTTGCCAGATCGTACGTTTTGCCCACGGCGCAGGTCGGCGGGTGCGGGCCGTTGGCGCAGGCCACTCGTGGTCGGCCCTCGTCCCGACGACTGATATCCTTGTCTATATGGCTGGGCTAGACGACGTAGTTATGGATCTGCGCAACCCGGCGCAGCCCCGCGTGATCGTTGGCGGCGGCGCAACGGTGCGGCAGGTCAATGCGGTGCTTGAGCGCCACGGCTATGCGTTACCGCTTAATGTCGTGCTGGAGAGCGTGCGCTTTGGTGGGCTGGTCGCAACAGGCAGCCACGGCTCGGGTTGGAACAACCAGACCCTTTCTGACCTCGTCCATGCGATCGAGATCGTTGATGCCACGGGTACGCTGCGGCGCTTCGAGGTGGGCGTGGCTACACCGGAGGTGCTGAGCGCGGCGCGGATGCACCTGGGGATGTTCGGCCTCACGGCAACCATCACGCTTAACGTGCAGCCGACCTGGAATGTGCGTGCCCGCGACCGCCTGGTGCCCCCGGCCGAGGTTCTGCCAAACCTGAAGCAGTGGGTGCTTGCTCACGAGAACCTGGATCTTTTCTGGTGGCCGTTCTGCGAGCGGTTGTGGGTAAAGAGTTGGGATCGCAGCGCCAAACCGGCGACGGCACGCCCGCGCCACAATCGCGTAGATGCCGCGTGGGCCTGGACGACCTCGCAGATGCACCGAGGGGCACTGGGCCTCTGCCGGGCAGTGCCACCATTGACACCAGCGATCTGTCGAGGGTTGCTGCCCTTCACCCCTTCGAACGGCGACCGGATCGTGCCAATTGTCGAAGCCATCCATTACCGGCGGGCCATCGAGGTTGCGCGCATGGGTTGCCTCGAGGTCGCCTTTAAGCTTGATCCTGATTTTGCCAATGCGCGCTGGGCGATTGAGGTAGCCCTCGGCCGCGTGCAGGCCTACGCGGCAAAGGGGCAGTATCCACTGAACGTGACGCTCAACGCACGCTTCATCCACAATAGTGACTGCCTCCTATCACCGGCCTACGGGCCAGGCCACACCTGCTATATCGAGATCCTGGGCGCGGGCGACCCGGCCCTCTGGCAGCGCTTCTCTGGCGAGGTGGCCTGCGACTGGCTGCAATTGCCGCAGGCGCTGCCGCATTGGGCGAAACAGTACCGTCACATCCCAGGGATACTAGAGCATATGCGGGCCGGGCTGGGATCGAACATCGCACGCTTTAACCAGATCAAGGCTGAGCTAGGCGTCGACCCGGAGGGCATGTTTCTGAACGATGGGTTGCGTGAACTCTTTGCCTGACGAGGAAAACCCATGATGCGTCCTGCTGTTTGGCTGATCACGGTTGCCTGTACGGCTCAGGCGCTGGGCTATCTCTCCGCTATAAATGAGCACGTGGGCGAGGCTGCTTGGCCGCCCCACGCCCAGTTCCACCTGGTTGAGGGCCGGATCTGGCTAACCGCGCTCAATCTGGCCATGATTGTCCTGGCGTGGAACCCGCTTCAACGTGGCGAGCGCTGGAGCCTTTGGCTTGTGACCGTGCTATTTGCGGCCGCGCATAGCGCATACTGGCTCGCTAAGTTGGCAGTACCTGCCGATCAGCACGTTGACCCGCCTGAGTATATCCTTGGCATGCTCGCGATGGCACTCGTCGGTGCGGTTGGCGTAGCGCTCGCCTGGTGGGCAGCACCCCGGTCGCCTTCGTAGGGGCGCAGCAGCCACCGCGAAGCACCGTAATCGACATTATGCCGGATACGCCTGCACAGCACCCGTAATCGCCAACTGGACAGGCAGGCCCGCCGTCAAGCCAAGCCGGGCAGAGGTACGCGCCTGGAGTGGGGTCTGGTTGGTCGCCGTGACCGTCACGAGCTGATCATGGCCGAAGTAGCGTACCTGCTGCACCTGCCACGGGCCAGCCGGATTGGGCTGCAACGTGATCTGCTCGGGGCGCACCAAAATCGTTACCGCGCCATGCATCGGAGTCAGCAAGACCAGCGGGCCAAGGGCCGATTGCACAGTTGGGCCATGGGCCTCGCCAGGGAACCAGTTAGCATCGCCTAAAAAATTGGCAACTGCTGGACTCACCGGTTGGCTGTACAACTCCTGCGGCGAACCGTGCTGGGCGATCTGGCCCTCCAACATCAAGGCCACCTGATCAGCCAGGCTCAGGGCTTCTTGCTGATCATGCGTGACGAGAATCGTGGTTGTGCCAGCGGTGCGCAGAATCTGGGCCACCTCTTCGCGCAATTCGACGCGCAGGGCCACATCCAGGTTGGCAAACGGTTCATCAAGCAAGACCACGGCTGGCTCGTTGGCGAGGGCACGGGCCAGGGCCACCCGCTGTTGCTGGCCGCCGGAGAGTTGATGCGGGAAGCGTGTACCCAGTCCGGCCAGATTGACCAGATCGAGCATGGCTTCGATCCGTTGCTGGCGCTGCGGGCGGGCCAGCCCATGCAGCGCAAAGCCCACATTGTCGGCCACATTCAGATGCGGGAAGAGCGCCCCATCCTGAAAGACCAGCCCGACCCGGCGCTGCTCGGGAGCAACCCAGGTACTTGCCTCAGCGACTGTGCGCCCACCCACCAGGATCGTCCCGTGATCAGGCCGATCAAGGCCCGCGATCAGGCGTAGGGTGGTCGTCTTGCCACAACCACTTGGCCCCAGCAAGGCCAGCAGGCAACCCTCGGCCACCGTCAGGTTGATGCCAGCAACCGCCTGCACCCCGCTTGCATACTGCTTATGCACCGCCCGTAACTCAATTACCTGACTCATCGTGTCACCAGCCGATCACCGGCCCGCACCAGCAGCACAACGGGCAGCACGCCGGCCGTCACGATAATTAGTGCCGGAAAAGCGGCGGCCTGCCAGAACGATTCGGCGGCAAGCATATAGGTCCAGATGGCTAAGGTATCCATGCCAAACGGGCGGAGCATCAAGGTCACCGGTAATTCTTTCATCACATCAACAAAGACCAGCAGCGCTCCGGCCAACAGCCCAGCACGTACCAAGGGTGTATGCACGCGTCGCATAATCCGGCCCTGCCCGGCCCCCATACAGCGCGCCGCCTCGACCAACTGGGGCGTCACCTTATCCAGACTGGCTTCGGTGCTGCTATGGGCAATCGCCACAAAACGCACCATATACGCATACAACAACCCCGCCAGCGAGCCCGTCAGGATCAGGCTTCCGGCCAGATCACGCGCCAGCAAGGCTTGATCAACCATGGCAAGCAAGCTCAGGGTGCCAACCGCAATCACCGCACCGGGCAAGGCATACCCAAGGGTGGCGATGCGGATCATGCCCCGCCAGAAGCGCCCCCCTACCAAGCGACCACAGGCAGCCAGGAAGAGGGCGACCAAACCCGTCAGCAGCGCAGCGCCTAAGGCCAGCCCGAGCGTTACCGCAATATACCGCCCGGCCACACCATCGGCACTCGATAAGGTAGGATTCTGGGCCTCGGCTAGCGTCCAACTCATCAGTTGGAGGCTCGGCAAACCAAAGGCGCGGGCCAGCACGAGCAGACAACTTGCCGTGGCGAGGCCCGCCCGCCAGCCCTGCAAATGGATCAGCATGAGGCGCTGGACACTGCCACCGGGCTGGGTATAGCGTCCCTGACCACGCAAGCCCCGTTCCAGCAGCACCAAACTCAGGCCCATAAGCAAGAGCAACGTTGCCAATTCCAGGGCTGCGGCCCGATCCATCATGCCCTCCCAAACCCGATAGACACCTTCACTGACGGTCAGGACATTAAAATAACGCACAGTTGCAAAATCCGTCAAGGTTTCGAGCATCACCAAGGTCACGCCGGCCGCGAGTGACGGGCGGGCCAAGGGCAAGACCAGACGCACAAATGCAGCCGAACGGCTCAGGCCCATCGCCTGCGCCGCATCAAACGTAAGTGCCGATTGCTCGGCAAAGGCAGCCCGGGCCAGCAGATAGACATACGGGTACCAGACCAGGGTTAAGACTAGCGCGGCCCCACCCAACGAGCGAATCTCGGGGAACCACGCCTCGAAGCCAAACCAATCCCGCCAGGTTGTTTGCACTGGCCCGGCAAAATCGAAGGTCGCCATAAAGACAAACCCAAGCACATAGCTTGGCATCGCCAGCGGCAAGACCAACATCCAGGCGAACCAGGCCCGACCCGGAAAGTGGTAGGCACTGACCAGCCAGGCCAGACCAGTGCCCAGCAGCAGTGTGCCCAAGCCAACCGCAGCCACCAGCAACACCGTCTGACTCAGCATCTCGAGCAAACGGGTTTCCCAGAGATGCAGCCAGATCTCGACACTGGGGCGAAAGATCTGGCTGGCGACCAACAACAGTGGGGCCGCAATGATCACGGTCAGGCCACTAAGAATCAGTTGATAGCTACGCATACGTTGCTTAGATCAATCACCTTGAAGATACGACATCCATATCATCCTGAGGATCCACTGGCCCCCAGTGGTGCTGAGCAAAACCGTGCCGGTGCGTAGCCCGCCCTGTCACCCCGACGTCCACCCTGTCACCCCGAACGAAGTGAGGGGTCTTCACTGGCGATCAGCGCAGCTTCCTCACTTCGTTCGGAATGACATGGGGCGCATTGCGCTCTCGCTAACATGGGCATGCGGTCTGTTTCTTAGGAGCGTGACCGTTCCAGCTTAACGATAGCCCGCCCGCTGAAGCAAGCGGATCGCACTCGGCTGGAAGCGCCCGTACTCGAACTTGCCCATGGGGTCAATCTTGAAACTGCCGAAGCCCGCGATAATCGGGTTGACAGCCGCGCGCGGATTGGCGGGGAACTCGAAGTTACCCCCCGGCAAGGTATCAGCGGTCGCGCCCTGGCCCTTGCCATCAGTTGCCATCCACTCGATCAGGCGAATGGCATTGGCGCGGTTACGGGCCGCAGCGGTCACACCCATCCCCGAAATGTTGACGTGGGCACCGGCTTCATTCTGGTTGGGCCAGAAGATGCGTACCGGGAAATTCGGATTGCGCGCCAATTGCTGGCCCAAGTAGTAGTGATTGACAATCCCCACATCACAACCACCAGCAGCAATCGTCTCCAAAATCCGGGTATCACTATCAATGTAACGTGGGTTGTTGCGCACCCAAGGGCGAACGATCTGCTGCTCGGTCACACGCTCACCGTGCAAGGCAATAAAACTGGCAACCAAGGCCTGGGTGTAGATGTGCGAACTGGGCCCCAAACAGAGCCGTCCGCGCCATTTGGAATCACCCAGCGCCGCATAGGTCGAAAGCTCAGACGGGTTGACCCGGTTCGGATTGTAGACAATCACCCGCGCCCGCTGGCTCAGGCCAAACCAGCGATCCTGCGGGTCGCGGAGGCTGTTGGGGATCGTATTGCGCAACAGGGCCGAGTCAATCGGCTGCAACAGGCCCTCTTCGGCCGCAATCCAGAGCGTGCCGGCGTCAATTGACATGAAGACATCGGCCGGGGTTTGCCGCCCTTCGGCGCGCAGGCGCTCGACCAGGGACTGCGCCGAACCCTGCGAAAGCCGCACTTCGATCCCGGTCTCCTGCGTGAAGCGCTGGAAGACCTGTTCCATCGCTCCGTAATGACGGGCCGAATAAACATTCACCACCTGCGGCCCGCCCTGGGCCTGCACCGGGCTTGCGCCCACCAGCCCAACTATGGCGGCAAGGGTCAGCAGTAGCAGCGATCCGGCGGCACGACGAACTGAACGCAGCATCGGGGTCTTCCTTTCTGGATGAACACGTGGTCAACCATCCTCAACATGCGGCGCGAACACGGGCATGATGTGTGTTCATAGGACTCGTGTAATGGCTCGGCGCATTCTCATTCCCGCTGCGGACGCGCCAGCCAACACAGAAGGTTGCCGC
>JBLWKA010000110.1:0-11875 GCA_048381555.1 Oscillochloridaceae bacterium umkhey_bin13 | reverse complement strand
CTAGCCGATTGGCTCACCTATGACCTGATTGGCCTGGCTCATAGCTCGCATCTGGGCGAAGCGGTGGCTTTCTTCCTCTATGATGTGCCCAAGATCCTGCTGCTGCTCACGGGCATGATCTTTGTGATCAGTACCCTGCGCACCTTTTTTAGTCCCGAGCGCACCCGGGCACTGCTGGGCGGCAAACGCGAAGGCGTGGGCAACTTCGTGGCGGCTGGACTAGGCGTCCTGACTCCTTTCTGCTCCTGTTCGGCGGTGCCGCTGTTTATTGGCTTCGTCAAAGCAGGCGTGCCCCTCGGCGTAACCTTCTCGTTCCTGATTGCGGCACCCATGGTTGATGGTGTCGCGCTCGCGATGTTGCTCGGCCTGTTTGGCTGGCAGATCGCCGGACTCTATCTGGTTGCCGGAATGAGCATTGCGATCATTGCCGGGATGATTATCGGGCGTCTGAAGATGGAACAGCACGTCGAAGAGTTTGTCTGGCAGATCCAGGGCGGTGGCGGGGCCGTCGCCGAGGAACAGTTGACCTGGAGCTTACGTTTTCGTGAGGGCTGGGATCAGGTGCGCGAGATCGTTGGCAAGGTCTGGCCCTTTGTAGTACTCGGGATCGCGGTCGGGGCCGGGATTCACGGCTTTGTGCCCGAAGATGCGCTGGCCGGCATTATGGGGGCCGAAGCCTGGTGGTCGGTACCAATGGGGGTCTTGATTGGCGTGCCGCTCTACTCCAACATCGCTGGTATCATTCCAGTTGCCGACGCCCTGATGGCCAAAGGGGCCGCCATGGGTACCATGCTGGCCTTTATGCTCTCGGTCGTCGCCCTGAGTTTACCCGAACTGATCATTCTGCGCCGGGTGCTCAAACCACGCCTGATTGCTACGTTTGTTGCGATTGTCGCCAGCGGGATTATCCTGATCGGGTATTTGTTCAATGCCATAATCTAAAAGCGTCACAAGCCATGCTATGCTTGTTGATGGATCGGATTGGATCGAAAGGAATCCTGATGAGCCAACTCCCTGAACGTTACCGAGCCTTTGCCGACGATCAGCCTGCAATCTTTGCCGCCTACGAGCAGCTCGGGGCTACCGCAGCCGAGGCCGGGCCGCTTGATCAGAAGAGCCGGGAATTGATCAAACTGGGCATGGCCGCAGCTTTACGAGCTGAAAGTGCTGTCCATTCGCATGTGCATCGCGCCCTGGCCGCCGGTGCCAGTCGCGCCGAGATTGAGCATGCGGTGCTGATCGGCATCACAACCCTGGGTTTCCCAACCATGATGACCGCCTTGAGTTGGGTACGCGCCGCGTTTGCCCATGCCGAATAAGCTGCTCGCTCAGGTTGGGCGTGCTGCCGAAGGAGTGCCTTGTGTCCGCCGAGTCTGCCCACCTTGCCGAAGATCTGCTTGCTCCACCAGCCCTGGCGGCGCTGTTACGCCAATCTGCCGAACTCCACCGCCACCTCTGCCCCCGCCAGGTACTCGGGGCACGCATGGGCAGCTATGCCGGCGAACTGCTTGGCCTTGCGCTCCCCCAGATCAACAAACGGCTCTTCGCTTTTGTCGAAACCGACGGCTGCTTTGCCGATGGAGTCAGCGTGGCAACTGGCTGCTGGTTCGGACGACGCACCATGCGCTTGATGGACGAAGGCAAGACTGCCGCGACGTTTGTAGATACCACCAGCGGCCAGGCCCTGCGGATCTGGCCGCAGCCCGCAGTGCGCGAGCGCGCTGCTCAGTATGCACCGGGGGCCAAAAGCCGTTGGCACGCCTACCTGGCAGCCTACCAGATCATGCCCATCAATGAGTTGCTCTGCGCCCATCCCGTTACGCTGAGCATCGATCTATCCGCCCTGATCAGTCGTCCCGGCATGCGTACCAGGTGTGTGGCCTGCGGCGAAGAGATCCTGAACCAACGTGAGGTTCAGGTCGAAACGCAGACGTTGTGTCGGAGTTGTGCCGGGATCGGACGCTATTGGGCGTAGGCAGGACGATGGCAACGTCTGCGTGCTCGCCCTGGGCAGCCACGCGGGCTGCCCCTACCGATCCGCACCGGATCCGCCATCATTGCTACATCGTACGAGTACCTATGGTATACTATGAACAACTGCAATGCAAAACCTGTGCAAAATACCCCCTATCCTACAGCCTAGCAGAAATATGCAGGTCTTGATTGCGGTTTAGACATCAGTTATCGTTTCGTCATACGGCATAGTTCGGAATCGATCCTTCTCGCTTGACAGACACTCTCCACCTCCACAGCTCTTCACCTCCCCAGACTGTCAAGCAACTTTGAACGATGCCGAAACCTTGAGGTTCCCCCATGTGTGATCCCTTCTCCCTAACCATTCCGTTGCTCGATGGCAGGCCCCAACCCATAGCCGACTATCGGGGCAAACTACTACTGATTGTGAATGTCGCGAGCCAGTGTGGCCTCAGTCCGCAATATGCTGGTCTCGAAGCCTTGTACCGGCGCTACCACGAAGCCGGTCTCGAAATCCTGGCCTTTCCGTGCAACCAGTTCGGTTTTCAGGAGTCGGGGAGCGCAGAGGAGATCGCCGCGTTCTGTTCACGCAATTATGGTGTGACCTTCCCGGTCTTTACCAAGATTGATGTGAATGGCCCGGACACCCATCCGCTCTATGCCCACCTGAAGGCTGAGCAACCGGGTTTTCTTGGCAGCGAGGCGATCAAATGGAACTTTACTAAGTTCCTGATGAGCCCCGATGGGCAGGTTGTGCGCCGTTACGCGCCTACCGACACCCCCGAACAGATCGAGCGTGATATTGTGGCGCTGTTGCCCACGGCTACCCAGGCCCGGGAAGTTATGGGCTAGGATTACCTTGTCACCCCGAGTATCCTATGGCCCGTCGGCCAGTGGTGTGGAGAGAAACCGTGCGGGTGCGCTGCCTGCCATGTCACCCCGAACGAAGTGAGGGGTCTTCAGCGCGGATCAGTGCAGATTCCTCACTGCGCCTGCGGATCCGTTCGGAATGACATGGGGAGCGTTGTACGTCGACAACACGGTTTGTTTCTTAGGAGCGCAGCGAGGGGTCTGCACTGCGGATCAGCGCAGATGCCTCACTGCGCTCCGCTTCGTTCGGCATGACAATGGGGGCGCAGCGCTCCGTTCGAGGTGACCACAGTGTTTGTTGCTGAGGAGCCAGCGAGGGGTCTGCAATGAGAATCAGCGAAGATGCCTCACTACGCTGCGCTCCATTCGGAATGACAAGGATGGCGCTGCGCTCCGTTCGGAATGACAAGGATGGCGCTGCGCTTCGTTCGGAATGACTAAGGATGGCGCTGCGTTTCGCTCGGCATGACAAGGATGGTGCTGCGCTGCGCTCCGCTCGGTATGACAAGGATGGTGCTGCGCTCCGCTTCACTCGGCATGACAATGGGGGGCGCAGCGATCCGTGCGGCGTAGCCACGCGCTACATAGTTACGGCCGGTCAGCCAAAAACGCCGCCAACTCGGCACGGGTTGGTGGGTCGGCCCCGGGGCGGGTACAGGCCAATGCCGCCGCTGCCGCACCCTGGTGCAAAGCTGCCCGTAACGTCGCGCTTGGCAGATCCCGCAACGCCGTCGCACTCAGCGCGTTGGATTCGGCCAGCGCCGCCAACAGGCCCGCCGTAAAGGTGTCACCGGCCCCGACTGTGTCAACCACCCCTACAGGAACCACTGGCACATCCACCTGTTCGATCTGCCCATCAAGTCCGTAACGTAAGCCACTTACGCCGTCGCCGCTCCGGGTCAGGGCGACCAGACTTGGCCCATTCGCAAGCTGAGCGATCGCGTAGGCCAACGGATCTGCGCCGGGGGCAAGCCAGGCAATATCGGCTGCACTCAGCTTGAGCAGGTCGCAGGCAGCGATAGCACGGGCCACCGTAGCTCGATAGGCCGCCTCGTCGTGGATCAGGCGCGGGCGCACATTCACGTCAAGCGAGACGAGGGCCTGCCCGCGCAACCATTCGGCGGCAAATAGGGCGGCACTGGGTGTCGAACCGCGCAACAGACTGATCCCACCAAAATGGAGCAGTGCAGTCTGAGCAAACAGTTCGTCGGGCAGGTCGGCCGGAGTCAGCAGGGTATCGGCGGCTCCGTCACCATAAAAGGTAAAACTGGGTTCGCCATCCTCGACCGCGACGAAGGCCAGCGTAGTAGGTGCCGCCGTATCCAGCAGCCAGCGATCCTCGATCTGCTCGGCGCGTACTACCCGGCGCAAACGACGGCCAAAATAATCGGCCCCGATCCGGCTCACAAAGGCGGTTGGTTGGCCGAGCCGGGCCAGGCCCACGGCCACATTAAACGGCCCGCCGCCGGGGTGCAAACTGAAACCCGAGGGTTCGTCGCCCGCGCCAAGCGGCAAAAAGTCAATCAGAATCTCGCCCAGACAGACCAGTTGATGCGCCATTGCAACTATCCTTGTGCACTGAGTTGCCTCATGCTCTTGACAGAGTACCTGATTACCCTGTTTCGCCTGAGGGCTAGTCTACCACAGGGTTGATGCAACATCCGATACCGCTGGCGAATGATGGCGGACATGGCACGGATCCGTTGGCGGACACGGTGCGGATCGGGAGGGGCGACCCGGCGTCGGCGTGGTCACCCGGGGCAGCCACGCGGGCTGCCCCTACGCGGAATCGTGGCCGCCACACCGGGTCGCCATGGGGGCACACCGGGTCGCCACGGGGGCACATCGGGTCGCCAGCGGTATCAACTCAGCTTCCGTGAAGAGTTAGGCCAGGTGACGATCATTCCTGGTGCGAGTGCGCTGTTCGATCTGCCCGTGATTGGTGAATGCGACCCTGGGCATTTCCGCCGAGATCCACGGGGCGGCAACGGGGCGGGCACGCCTACTGGTTGCCCAGTTGCCAGGCGATCTTGTCACAGCTCAACGCCTGTTTTTGCCCCTCGTGGTACGACGCTAAGTTTTACATCGTAAGTGCCAGCGTGATCGCCCGCGCCGGCGCAAGGTGCTCCCCTTCGGCCCAGGCTGCCGCCCAGCTTGAAGGGGAGCAATGCGCCTGCGCTTGGGTCATAATTCGCGCCAAGCGGGGTTGATCCGTCAGCGCAAGCGGCACGCCCGTGGTGACCCGGATGCTGGCGGCACACCCCAACAGGCGTGCCGCCAGCAACGGTTGGCTGCTCGCGATGCAGCCAGCCACCCCTTCCAGGCCACTGGCAACCCCATGCTGAAAGACAATTGCATGGGCTAACAACAAGCCTTGGCGAAAATGGGCCAGGGCTGCGGCTTGATGGCCTGCCGCTAGTTCCACCTCGCCTAAGCGCCCGTGGGTCGTGCTGACATGCTGCTGATCGCCAATCTGCTCGAACTGAGTCAGCGCCGTCGCTAAACGCTGGCGCGCCGTGACCAGATCGCCTTGATCGAGTGCCAGATCACCCAGGTTGAGCTCGGCAACCGCAACACTCCAATCGTCACCCACAGTTTGGGCCAGGTTCAGGCTGCGGCAAAAGGCCGCTTCCGCCTGAAGATACTCAGCCTGCTCCCGATAGATTGTTCCCAAGCCCAGACTGATCAGTGCGATCCCACTCTGGTCGCCACTCTGCTCGTAAAAGCTCAGACACTCCTGATAGAGAGGTAACGCCTGTTCGCTGGCATTCAGTTGGTTGTACAAATTCGCCAGATTATGTACGACCCCAATCGTTTCGGGAGGATTGCCCAAGGCCCGGTAGATTGGCAAACTGGCTTCGTAACGTGCTTGAGCACGGGCGGTTTCACCCAGATCAAACGCAAACAGCCCCAGGTGCATCAAGACCCGCGCCTCACCCGCCTGGTTGGCTTGGGAGCGGTAACGGGCGAGCGCTGCACTACCCCATTCTTCGGCCTGGTGATAATCACCCTGCCGCCAAGCGAGCAAGGCGGCATCATCAAGCGCAGTCGCGTAGAGTTGATCGGGGACGGGTGGATCAGCCTGGGCCGCCAGCGCCAACAGTTGCTCGAACCAGTGACGGCCCTCGCGGAGTTGCCCACCGGTATACCAGAAGACCCGGAGCGCACTGGCCAGTCGCAAGCCGCACACGGCCGCGTCAGTCGTCAGCGTATCCCGCAACACAACCGTAAAAGCCGTTTCGAGCGCTGCCAGGCGTTGCATCCAGGGCGCAAGCTCGGGGCCATAACTCATGGCGGGGCGGGCCTGTTCGGCCACCGCCAAACAATTATCGCGTAGCCGCTGGGCGAGTTGGCGCTGCTCGCTCCCCCGTTCCGCCAACCGTGCCTGAGCAAAGGCATGGACCTGGGCCGTCATCCGCAGGCTTGCGGGATCGGCCTTGGGATCATCTTGCATCAAGCCATAGCGTAGCAGTAACGCACAGTCAGCCTGTTGCCCCTCGTCCCCGCATTGATCCGGATCACAGACCGCCAGGGCAAAGGTCTGCGGCCACGGGCCAGGACAGATGCTCAGCCGCGCCAACAAAATCTGGGCGGTAACGGGCAACTGAGCATAGATCAACGTCAGGTCGGCGGTGGTGAACTGAGTCGCTTCGCGCTCGACAGGTGGCGGATCGGGGCGCGTATGGTTCCGGGCAGTTACGGCTAAGGCCAGCAACTGCTGAGCCTCGTCCGATTCTGGGGCCAACCCCAGGGCCGGCAAAAAAAGTGCCCGCAGCACACTCAGTGCAGGCGGACGGCGGCCCTGCTCAAGCCGCGAGATCTGCGCGTCGCTATAGCCCACGGCCCGCCCAAGTTCGGCCTGGGTTAAACGGGCACGGAGCCGCAGCAGGCGCAGCTGGCTGCCAAAAGGTGTATCAGGCAAGGTCATGGAGCGTACCTCGCGCAACCTAAGCCTTGATGTGACCGTGCTATCATACACCTATGAGCATTGATGCGCTAATGAGTGACCTTGCCAACCTCCAAGCCCCGCGCGATGCGGTGAATATGTACGCCCCTGATGGCCCGCCGGGGAATCGGATCCGCCGGGCCAACATGACCCTGGCCTTGCGCCTGGCCCGCGAACGCGGCCCCGATCTGTTGCTGATCGGCGAAGCCCCTGGCTACAATGGAGCGCGCCGTACTGGCATCCCCTTTACCAGCGAACGGCTGCTGCTCGACGGGCTTTCGCCGTTAGGCCAGTTTGGGGCCGGGCGCGGTTTTGCGCTGGCAACCGATGATGGTCGGATCTCGTCGGAGCAGACCGCCACGATTGTCTATCGTGAATTGAGTCGCCTTGAACTGTTTGCTGCGGGCTGGAACGCCTATCCGCTGCATCCCCATCAACCCGCCAATGATCAGAGCAACCGCACCCCTCGACCCGCCGAGACCGTCTTGGGGCGACCGTTCCTGATCCGCTTTCTTGACTTATTCCCGAATGCCCCGGTAGTCGCCATGGGCAATGTCGCCGCAACGGCCCTGACTGCGTTGGGGGTACCCTACACCAAACTGCGCCACCCGGCCCAAGGCGGTGCCCGCATCTTTGCCGCAGGTCTGAACCATTTTGCGGCCACGTTGCGGCGCTGAGGCGAATAGGTAATAGCCGCTAGCCTGACCACATCTTCACGGCACGATGTGCGTATTGTCCAGACGCCTAAACTTTAGAGGAGGAATAATGCTGCGTGTGCTCTTGGTCATATTCAGCCTGACGCTCGCCTTGGCAGCTTGTGGCAGCCCAACAGCGCAGACCCCCACCGATCTGCCCGTCGCCGCGAGTGCCACCCCCGCCGCGAGTGTCACCCCTGCCGTTGTCGCTAACCCGACGGCGACCCCCGATCCGCGCTTGCCAACCGCCCCGCCGCGCATCACCCCCCAACCAACCTCGCCGCCGGCTCCGCTCGAAGCCGGGTGGTGGGACAGTTCGGTCTGCTACGAGGTGTTCGTGCGCTCGTTTTTCGATAGCGACGGCGACGGCATTGGCGATCTGCGCGGGCTGATCGAAAAACTTGACTATATCAATGATGGCGATCCCAATAGCCGCACCGATCTCGGAGCCAACTGTATCTGGCTGATGCCGATTGCCAAAGCCGCCAGTTACCACGGCTACGATACGATTGATTACTACTCCGTTGATCCGGCCTATGGCACCAATGACGATTTCAAGGAGTTGGTGCGTCAGGCCGAGGCCCGTGGGATCAAGATCGTGATTGATCTGGTGCTCAACCACACCTCGAGCGAGCACCCCTGGTTCCAGGAAGCGCTGCGTGATCCCACCTCGCCCTACCGCGATTGGTATCTCTGGTCCGCGATCAAGCCGCCCTACAAAGGCCCCTTTGGCGGCAACGAGGTCTGGCACAAGTCACCAGTTGCCGACGAATACTATTACGGCCTGTTCTGGGGGGGCATGCCCGACCTGAACTACCGCAACCCGGCTGTCACCGAAGAGGCCCGCCGGATCAGTAGTTTCTGGATTGACGAGATGGGCGTGGCCGGGTTTCGGCTTGATGCGATCAAACATTTGATTGAGTATCGGGCGGTGCAAGAAGATACCGCCGAGACCCATAACTGGCTGCGCGAATATCGGGCCTGGCTTGATGCCAACCATCCCGGCACCTATACCATTGGCGAGATCTTCAATGCTGCCCCCGACAATCTTGCCCCCTACTATTCGGACCAACTTGGCTACTACTTCGCCTTCAATCTCGGGCGTGGCATCGAACTGGCCGCCAATTTTGGTGATGCGCGGCGCTACATGCAAGAGATCAGCAACTATGATCGGTTGCCCTACCAACGGTGGGCACCCTTCTTGACCAATCACGACCAGAACCGGGTTATGTCCAATCTGGGCGATGATATGAATAAGGCCCGCCTGGCCGCTATCGCCTTGCTGACCCTCCCTGGTATGCCCTACGTCTATTATGGCGAGGAGATCGGCATGCTCGGTTTGAAGCCCGACGAGGATCTGCGTACCCCCATGCACTGGACCAAAGAAGAGTTTGGTGGCTTCACGAGTGGCATCCCGTGGCGCAACCCCCAGCGCGACTATCCGATCAAGAATGTAGCGATGCAGGATGCCGATCCCGCCTCGTTGCTGAATACCTATCGTAAACTGATCCACCTGCACATCCAGAACCCGGCTCTGGCCAACGGCAGGTTTGTGCCCTTAACGGGCGGCCCGAGTCCTGTTGCTGCCTTCTTGCGGATCGCCGACGAAGAGGCCGTGCTGGTTGTGATCAACGTTGGCCTGGAGCCATTGGAAGCAGTGGCGCTTGATCTGGCAAGCAGTTCCTTAATGGTCGGCTCGTACAGCCTTGAGCCCTTGTTTGGCCTACCACCTGACGCCCCGGGCACGCTGGTGATTGGCCCGGGTGGTACCACCCAGGGCTTTGTCCCCCTGGCGACGTTACCCGCCCAACAGGGTTTTGTCTTGCGTTTAACCCCAATCAACCCATAGGGACGCAGCCTGCTGCGACCGTGCTGCGACCGGCTCCGTCTGTGCTACCTCCGGGCTGGATCATAGAGATACAGCCCACCTTTTTAAGAATTTACGACTATAAAATATTGTGTAAAGAACAGACTGAATTGTCCGGAAATCCCAACTATTCTGCCCGTTATCCGTAACCCACTTGCGATATAATCAAGTAAGACACGTTTGACGGGTAGCGAAGGACGTGCTGTACGCGCTGCGCCCTGGCTGTCCCTAAGTCTGGGGTTTTATCTTCATCGAACAGACCGAGGCAGCCATGAACGCGCCCTCCCGCCCCCCTGACCGGGGCAAACTTCCGACCCTCTCGGTGGTACGGTGGTCATTTGTCCCACCCAACCAGACCCTGATCGCCCTTACCCTCCTGGCAAGCTTGCTAAGCCTGGGCATGATCGGGGTTGCAGTGCTCGGGCCGGCCAGGGTACAGTTAAGCCAGGGGGCTTATGCAGGCGTCCAAACCCTGCTCGAGTTGCTAGCCGTTCTAGGGGCGCTGCTGATCTTTTCGGTTGGTTGGACCAGAGCTGGCCCGCCACGCACCCGGCTCACGATTGTGATGGCCGGGGGCTTCCTGATGGTTGGCATGATCGATCTGCTGCATACCCTGTCGTATCTTGGGATGCTCGATCTGGTCATGCCAGCCGATCCCGAAAAGGCAATCTTCTTCTGGCTCGTGGCTCGTTCCATCACCGCAATCACGTTACTTGTACTGGTGCTCTGCTCCTGCCATACGCAGGCCAGTCAGCCCATGCGCCTGATCGTGCTCGGGGTCAGTCTCAGTCTGATTACGCTGACCATCTGGCTTGGACTCTGGCACGCCGATGCGTTGTTGCCCCGTACCTCCATCCCCGATGAAGGCTTGACGCCTTTTAAGATCGGGGCCGAGCTCTTGATTATTGCCCTTCTGATCGCAGCCGCCCTGGCCTTGCTGCTGCAGCGTGATCAGCGCGGGCCGGTTCAACCCGTTGATCTGCTGGCTGCGCTCTTCACCCTGATCGCCAGCGAGATCTGCTTTATTCTCTATGCCGAGGTCACGGACGGCTTTAATCTGCTTGGTCACGGCTATAAAGTGTTGGCCTATCTCTTCCTGTACCGTGCCCTGCTTAAGAGTGCGATTGCTGAACCATACCAACAACTTCTGGCGACTCGTGATCAACTTGCCCATGAGCAAGCCGCTCTGTATGCCAGCGAAGCTCGTTTGCGCGAACGCGAGGAACGGCTAAGCCTGGTGCTCGAAGGCTCGAATGATGGCTTCTGGGATTGGGACATTCCCAGTGGCGCGGTGATCTACAGTACCCGCTGGGCCACGATGCTTGGCTATACACCCGACGAGCTTGCGCCGTTCATTAGCACCTGGCAGCGGCTGGTGCATCCTGATGATCTACCCCTGCTCGAGGCAACGCTCCAGGCCCATTTCAGCGGTCAGACTGAACGTTACCAGTGTGAGCACCGCATGTTGACCAAAACCGGCGAATGGCGTTGGATCCTTGATCGCGGGCGTGTCACGACCTGGGATCAGGACGGCAATCCGTTGCGCATGGTCGGCACCCACACCGATGTCCATGACCGCTACCAGATCGAACAGGATCTGCGCCTGCGCCAGAGTGAATTGCTGATTGCCAATGCGCAACTCCAGGCGTTGGCGACGAGCGACGGGTTGACCGGCCTGGCCAACCATCGAGCGCTCCAGGAAAAGTTGGCGGCAGCGGTCGAATTGAGCCGCCGCTCCGCCAGCCCCCTGGCACTGATTATGCTTGATATTGACCACTTTAAACGCTTTAACGATACTTTCGGCCACCCTGCGGGCGATCACGTCCTGAAGGTGGTTAGCGGAGTCTTACGGGCCAGCGTGCGCCTTTCGGATACAGTGGCCCGCTATGGTGGCGAAGAGTTTGCCATCCTGATGCCCGAAACCGATCTGGTGGGGGCGTTCGAGACCGCCGAGCGTTGCCGTCATGCGATCAACACCCTGACCTGGAAAGACTGGACGATCACGGCGAGTTTTGGGGTCGCAGCCTGGGAACCCAGTTGTGGCTTGCCGCAGCAATTGATCGCCGAGGCTGATGCGGCCCTCTATGCCGCCAAACACGCTGGCCGTAATCGAGTCGTCAGTCAGGATCAATTGGCAGTGTAAAACCTCGCTCGCCCTTGCGGACATCCTACAACCAGGTATACTGGTTGAAGGGTCAATCATAACCGGGATGCAGGCAATCTATAGCTCAATGTACTTATTTGTGAGCATACCTGCAACTTTGGTGTGGTTGTGAACGTCTCGCCTGATGACCCTGGGGCAGTCACCCAGGCGTGATCCATCAATCAGCAAGGCGCGGCACGCACAATCTACGGTGGCATGCCCTCAGATTATCGGTCTACTGGATTTTTACATCAGGAGCAGCAACATGATGCGTGAGCAAAATTGGCTCGATCAACTGCGGGCCTATGTTGCTACCATCAATGCGCGGCCTGCGACGACTCAACCGGCTCTTCCTCCCGCCCCTCGTCGTCTTGGCCTCG
>JBLWKA010000109.1:0-18765 GCA_048381555.1 Oscillochloridaceae bacterium umkhey_bin13 | reverse complement strand
TGGGGCATAGTCAGGATATGGCCCAGCGCGGCTATTTCAGCCATTTTTCGCCCGAGGGCCGCGATCCGTCTGATCGCGTTGATGCCACCGGCTATCAGTGGCAGATGGTGGGCGAAAATATTGCCAGTGGCTACCGCACCCCCCAAGAAGTCGTGGCTGGCTGGATGGATAGTCCCGGCCATCGTGCCAACATCTTGCGCTGCGAATTCACCGAGATCGGGATTGGCTACTTCGAACGCCCTGACGATCCAAGTCGTATGCGAACCTACTGGACGCAAGTCTTTGCCACGCCATGGGAATGATCGGCGGATATCCCTACAACGCCAAGCCATCCAGACCACGCTGCCATGCCCGCCGCAAGACGGCCCCTTCAAGGGTGAGCACCTGCGCCGAACCGCTGCGTAGCTCCAGGTTCGGCGCAGTCGTCACCTGACCCACACGGGCCATGGTCACGCCAGCCATGACTGCCTCGAAGGCCGTTACCGCCTCAGGGGCGACCGTGACCAAGAAGCGGCTCGGCGTTTCGCTGAACAGTTTGGTAGTAATATCGAGATCTGCGGTAAGCAGATCAAGGTCGAGTTCTAAGCCCAAATCGGCGGCGATCACCATTTCGGCGGCCGCCACCGCCAGGCCGCCTTCGCTGAGATCGTGACAGGCCCGCACCAGACCGGACTGGATCGCCGTGTGGAGCGCCGCAAAGGTTCTGCGGGCGGCCGCCAGATCAACCTGGGGGACGTGGCCCGCCAGGGGATCGCCGCCCGTGATTGCGCCCAGGTGTGAGCCACCCAACTCGGCCCGCGTGGCCCCCAGCAGGTAGACGATCTCGTCGGGGGCTTTGGGATCCATGGTCACACAGCGCCGTACATCAGGCACGTCGGCCAGCGCCGAGATCAAGAGCGTGGGCGGGATGGCGACGCGGTTCCCGTGTTCGTCGCGGTACTCGTTGTTGAGCGAATCCTTGCCCGAGATGAAGGGCGTACCGAAGGCGACGGCGGCATCGTAGCAACCCGCTGCGGCGCGTACCAGACCGGCCATACGGTCGGGTTGACGCGGATCGCCCCAGCAGAAGTTATCGAGGATCGCGGTACGCCCGGGATCACCGCCAACTGCAACCACATTGCGCAGCGCCTCGTCAACCGCCGCCAAGGCCATCCAGTACGGGTCGATCCGCCCATAGCGTGGATTGAGGCCACAACCGAGGGCGAGGCCCCGCGTAGTTGTCGCTACGGGTTGCAAGACCGCCGCATTGCCGGGGCCGTCCATGTTGGCTCCGACCAGGGGCTTGATCACCGTCGCACCGCGCACTTCGTGGTCGTAACTGCGCACAATCCGTTCTTTGGAGGCGATATTCGGGTGGGCCAACAGCCGCAAGAGCAGGTCGGCCGGGTCACCCAGGTTGGCGACGGCAGGCGCGGCGGCAGGCGCAGACGGCGTCCACGCGGCCTCAAGCACCCGTTGCGGCCGCCCATCGTGCAGAAAGTCCATCGCCAATACGACCACCGGCAAGCCCGCATAACTGACCCGCAACTGCCCATCGGCGGTAAACGTACCAATCACCGTCGCCTCGACCTCTTCGGCCGCACACAACGCCAGAAAGGTGTCCAGATGCGTGGGCGGCACCGCCAGCACCATACGCTCCTGGGCCTCCGAAAGCCAGATCTCCCATGGTTGAAGCCCGGCATACTTCAGCGGCACCTGGCTCAGTTCGACTTCCGCGCCACACTCGGCCCCCATTTCGCCGACCGCCGACGAGAGGCCGCCCGCGCCACAGTCCGTGATGGCACTATACAGACCCTGGTCACGGGCTTGCAACAAAACATCAAGCAACTTCTTTTCGGTGATCGGGTCGCCAATCTGCACCGCACTGCCGACCGTCGTCGCGGTTTCGTGGGTCAGTTCAACACTACTGAAGGTCGCCCCGTGAATACCATCACGCCCGGTGCGCCCACCAACCACCACCACCGCGTCGCCGGGTTGCACATTGCGCGGGTGGCGACCGCGGGGCGCGATGCCTACCGTGCCCGCATAGACCAGCGGATTGGCGGTATAGCCAGGATCAAACAGCACTGCGCCATTCACGGTCGGAATGCCCAACTTGTTGCCGTAATCGCGCACCCCGGCAACTACGCCGCTGGCAACGCGCCGTGGCGGCAAGACGCCCGCCTGCAAACTGGCGGGATCGGCGTCGGGCATGCCAAAACAGAGCACATTCGTATTGGCGATCGGCTCGGCACTGACCCCAAGCACATCACGGATCACGCCACCCACCCCGGTATTGGCCCCACCAAACGGTTCGAGCGCACTCGGATGGTTATGGGTCTCGACCTTAAACGACACTTCGTGCTGCGCATCAAAGGCCAGAATCCCGGCATTATCCACAAACGCCGATAGCACCCACTCATCATCCTGCCGTGCTGCCAAGACCTGCTCGGTTGCCACCATCAAAAAGGTCTTGATCAAACTATCCAGTTCGACCTCGCCCGACGCGAGGAGTTGCAACATTGGGTAGAGCGGCTCAGTCGGGGTAGGCACAGGCGTTGCTGGCCCGCGATAACGCACCCGGGCCTTAAAACTCTTATGGCTGCAATGCTCACTCCAGGTCTGGGCAATCGTTTCCAGTTCACCATCGCTGGGATCGCGGCCTAAGGCAGCAAAATAGGCCTGGATCGCCCGCATCTCAGCCAGGTCAAGCGCCAGAATACCCTCACGACTAATGCGCAGCAACTCAGCCTCATCAGCCGCCCGCAGCGGCACATGGGCGACCTGGGGCATACTGGCGCTAGGCGCAGTGATCAAGGTTTGGTAAAAGGCCAAGCGGGCTTCGGCGGTAGGCCCAGGGGCGGCAGCGGCAAGCGTGATCTGTACCAGATCAATCGCCAACTCGGCGGCCCGCGTGGCGGGATCGGTGGTCGCAGCGAGCCGAAAGCGACGCAGGGCGCGGGCCTGGATCAGACCAGTCAGCCCGAGGCGGCGGGCACCCTCAAGCACACTCTCGCCCTCATTATCGGTAACACCGGGGCGATAAGCGACTTCGACCACGCCACAATCCAAGGCCGGCTCGGCAGCCAGATCGGCGCTGGTCAAGGCATGCCAGCGCACCGTCTGGACGACCGGATCGTGCAAAAGGGCCGTCGCCAACTGTTCTACCGCCGCAGCAGACAGATCAGGGCCAGCCAACACATAGAGGGTTTCGACCACCTCATCGGAGCTATGCTCACGGGGCGTAACAGTGACAAGAAACTGGGCCATACGGGCTTCCCTTCGCTGATCCTGGCGCTCGATTGTAGCCCATAGCATGGCGAAGCGTCAAGGATGGTGTGACGGCCATAATACCACTGCTACGCCACTGGCTTGGCAGCCGTTCCAACCCTTGATTATGCCCATACCAAATACGCCATCACAGGGTGTCCTTCCCGCAACAATGCAGCGCGCCGCCACGTTCTATCAAGCATGAATACGCTTGATGTTGCGCTCTTGATGATGGCCGGGCTGTTTATGCTGCTCGGGTTGTACTGGGGCCTGATCCGCCAGGTGCTTTCGGTGGTCGGGCTGGTGGTGGGCGTCGTGGTTGCTGGGCGGCTCAGCCCCGAAGTGGCGGTCTGGCTCAGTTCGTTTGTGGCCGACCCACAGGTGGCTGGGGCCGTCGCCTTTCTAGGCGTGCTCTTTCTGGTGAGCACGGCAGCCAGCCTGGTGGCGTCGGTGCTGCGCATGTTTGTCGGCCTGCTCTTTTTAGGCTGGCTCGACCATCTGCTGGGGGCGGTACTCGGGCTGATTCAGGCCGTGCTTGGCGGAGCGATCATGCTGATCGCGATGGTCACATTCCCGTTACCACTCTGGTCAGAGGCCGTGGCGACTTCGACGCTGGCTGCCCCGCTGCTGCAGGTTGCCACGCCGATCAGTGGCCTGCTACCCGACCTGTTTGGACTGGCGGTGCAGGCAGCCTTGATGAGTCGCTAATCAACACAGGGTCGCAACATACCTTGGGGTTGGGAGGCGCGTACCAACAATCGCCCGGTAGCTCGTGCTGTACCAGCTTTCGAGGGCGGCATAGGTGGCCGAGGCAGCCGCGATCACCGCATCTTCGTGGCCCGTGCCGGTGTGATCAAGGAAGCTGCGAAACGCCCGCCACTGGGCACCTAAGTGTAAACCGTAACTGTTAAAAAAGGCCGCTCCATGATCGGCATCCAAGCCTAAGCTCCCGGCAAGCTGGCGGGCGATCACCTGACCGGTAAGCGTGCAACTTTCTAACACATACAAACAGCCCAGGGCCGCCGGCAGTTCGACGATTCGCGGCAGGCTGGGACAACTGGGCAGCGCCCGCAAGAGTTCGCCGTCAAGGCCGTAATGGGCTAAATCAGCAGCAAGCAGCGGCGTCTTTAGGCGGGCTTCAAGATCAAACCCGAGCGTCCACCAGTCTACAAGCGCCAGTAAACGGTTTTCGAGGGGCGCGTAGAAACCGTATTGCACACCAAGGGTTGCCATATACAGGCGGTGCGACAACGCTTCGCTGGCAAGCATGTGCAACAATGGGGAGCGCTCAAGGCGATCATAGTACGTGCGGGTCTCCTCTTGGAGCAGATTCGTAAGCATGGACGTCCTCGCAGTCAGGGAAGCCAGAGCAACAATGGAGCGGAGCCTCCCAGGTCTACTATACGCCCCTGAGCGAACCACGTGAATAGGCCGCCGGTGGTAGCGAGGGTAGTACCTCTATGCAAAACAGCTCACACCTTAGCGCACGGTAAGCTACAATACGTGAAACGCGCTCATCTACCGTTTCCATTCCGCCTATGCCTGTGGCCACGAACGCAAGCCAACCAATGAGGTATCCCCATGCTTAACGCAGCAGAGCGCCGCGCGGCCGCTGAATTGTTGCCGTTCCTGGCTGATCCACAGAGCACAGTGAGCCAGGCGTTTGCCAGTCAGGCCAGTCTGATCCGCCTCCCAGCCCAGGCTACGGTGTTTGCCGAAGGCGATCAGTGTAGCGCCTTTGCGATCCTGGCTCAGGGTCAGGTACGCGTCTTTAAGATTGGTGAGACCGGACGCGAAATCACGCTGTACCGCTTTGCTCGCGGCGAGAGTTGCATTCTCACGGTGAGTTGTATCCTCAGTACGCACCGGTTTCCGGCGATTGCCACCGTAGAAGCCGCCGCAGAAGCCTTTGTGGTGCCCAATACCAGCTTTAAGCAGTGGGTTGATGCCTTCCCTGTGTGGCGTGAATATGTGTTTGCCCTGCTTTCGCAGCGCCTTGCGACCGTGATGGCAATCATAGATGAGGTTGCCTTTCAGCGGGTTGATGTGCGGATCGCAGCCCTGTTGCTGCGCACGGCAGCTACTGTCGATCAACCAGTTACGATGACCCATCAGCAGATCGCCGCCGAAATTGGCACCTCACGCGAGGTTGTCAGTCGCATTCTGGCCGACTTTGCTGCGACTGGTCTGGTCCAACTTGGTCGCGGCAGTATCATCATTCAGGACTACGCTGGCCTGACCCGGCGCGCCGATGGGCGCTAACACCAAAGCAGCCCCTGTGTGACCTTGTCACAGACAGCGACCTGCGCAGTTGCTATCCTGAGTTTAGGTAAACGCATAGCTAAATCTAAGGAGCACACTCATGCAGGCGAATATGGGTACGATTGATCGGGTGGTGCGGGTCGCGGTGGCGCTGGTCGTGGCCGGATTGATCATCAGTGGTGTTGTGCAAGGGGTGTGGGCGATCATTTTGGGTGTCCTGGCCGTGATCTTCGTGGCTACTAGTGTGATCAGCTTCTGCCCGCTCTATCTGCCCTTCAAACTCAATACCCGTGGGCAGGCCGATAAGCGCTAATGAAGCGGACCTTAACCAATTACCTTCCGCCGGGCTGATGGTTTTTCAGGCATCGTTCACATGTCCTTGACAGCAACTACCCCGACGCCGGGCTGAAGCCCTTGCTGATACACCAAGCCCTTCGGGCTCATCAGAACCAGTTCCGCTGGCAGCCCGCAGGGCTTTGGGTCTCAGGCAGGGCTTCAGCCCGACGCCTTGGACGTAGCACAATTGTCACGTTGGAATGGCCGCTTTTGAACGATGCCTAAGTATGCTATGGCCTGCGGGCCATTGGCGTGGAGCGCAACCAGGGTGATGACCCCACCAAACCCGGTGGGGTCTCTTTTTGCGTTGCCCCGCTTCTAACGCAACTCTTACACCGTGTTAGTGCGTCATAGATAGCAGCGTGTTACGATCAGCCTAGTATGATCTCGCCCTTAGGCCGGTTACGTTATTCGCTGGCCCGCTGGCGGTGCTGATCTTAAGGAGCAAAGCTATGTCGTTTAATACCAACCGGTTTACCGAAAAATCGTACGAGGCGATTGTCGCCGCTCAGAATACGGCCGAACGCAATGGCAATAGTGAAGTCCAGCCCGAGCATCTGCTCTATGCGTTGCTGGACCAGGGCGATGGGGTTGTGCCGCAGGTGCTGGCCCGCCTCGGCCTGGCCGTTGGTGCCCTCAAGCAGCAGGCGAATGCCGAAATTCAGAAACTGCCCCGCGTCAGTGGCAGCAATGTGCAGCCGCCCTACAGTTCGCGTTTGCGCAATGTCTTTTTGCGTGCCCACGACGAACTGGCTGGCTTTGGCGATGAGTATGTCTCGACCGAGCATCTGTTGCTGGCGACGCTTGATCATGCCGGGGGCGGAGCCGAGCGCCTGCTGAAGCAGGCCGGGCTGCGCCGCGATACGCTGATGGCGACCCTGCGCGAGGTGCGCGGTGCCCAACGTGTCACCAGCCCTAACCCCGAAGGCACCTATGCCGCCCTCGAACAGTATGGGCGCAATCTGACCGAACAGGCTCAGCGGAACAAGCTCGACCCGGTGATTGGCCGTGACGAAGAGATTCGCCGCGTAATTCAGATTCTTTCGCGGCGCACCAAAAACAATCCCGTCCTGATTGGCGAACCTGGCGTCGGCAAAACTGCCATCGTCGAAGGGCTGGCCCAGCGGATTGTGCGTGGCGATGTGCCCGAATCGCTCAAGGATCGCAAAGTCGTGGCGCTCGATCTCGGTGCCCTGATCGCCGGGGCCAAATATCGCGGCGAGTTCGAGGAGCGCCTGAAGGCCGTGCTCAAAGAGATCCAGGAGCGCGAGGATATTATTCTATTTATTGACGAGTTGCACACTATGGTCGGGGCGGGCGCGGCCGAAGGGGCCATGGACGCGGGCAATATGCTCAAGCCGATGTTGGCCCGCGGCGAACTGCATCTGGTTGGTGCGACCACTCTTGATGAGTACCGCAAGCATATCGAAAAGGATGCCGCGCTCGAACGTCGCTTCCAGCCTGTGGTGGTTGATCAGCCGAGTGTCGAGGATACAATTAGCATTCTGCGTGGCCTTAAAGAGCGCTACGAGACCCATCACGGCGTGCGGATCACCGATGCGGCCCTGGTCGCGTCGGCGGTGCTCTCGGATCGTTATATCGCCGACCGTTTCTTGCCCGATAAGGCGATTGACCTAGTTGACGAGGCGGCCGCTCGTCTGCGCATGGAGATCACCTCTGATCCGCAGGCGCTTGATGATCTGAAACGCCGCCAGATGCAACTCGAAATCGAGCGCGAGGCGCTGAAGCGGGAGACCGACCGCGCCAGCAAAGAACGGCTCGAAAAGCTTGAGCAGGAACTGGCGAATCTGCGTGAGCAGCGCAGCGGGGTCGAGAGCAAGCTCCAGAACGAGCGCAAACTGATCGAAACGGTGCAAAATCTGAAGGAGCAGATTGAGCAGACGCGGGCGGCGATCGATCAAGCCCAGCGCCAGTACGATTATAACAAGGCCGCCGAGTTGCAGTACGGTACCCTGGTGAGTCTCGAAAAGCAGTTGACCGAGGCTGAAGCCCGGTTTGATGCCGAGGGTGGATCGAGCCTGCTGCGCCAGGAGGTGCGGGAACAGGATGTTGCCGAAATTATTGCCCGTTGGACGGGCGTGCCAGTCAGTAAACTGCTCGAAGGTGAGGTAGACAAGCTCATCAAGATGGAGCAGCGCCTGCACCAGCGGGTAGTTGGCCAGGACGAAGCGGTGGCGGCGGTTGCCAATGCGGTGCGCCGGGCGCGGGCGGGGCTGCAAGATCCCAACCGCCCGCTGGGTTCGTTCCTCTTTTTGGGGCCAACCGGTGTCGGTAAGACCGAACTGGCCCGCGCCCTGGCCGAGTTCCTGTTTGACGATGAGCAGGCCATGGTGCGGATTGATATGTCCGAGTACATGGAAAAGCATACCGTGGCCCGCCTGATCGGTGCCCCTCCCGGCTACATCGGCTACGATGAGGGCGGCCAACTGACCGAGGCCATCCGGCGCAAACCGTACAGCGTCGTACTCTTCGATGAGGTCGAAAAGGCCCATCCCGATGTCTTCAACGTCTTGCTGCAAGTGCTTGATGACGGACGGCTCACTGATGGGCAGGGCCGGGTCGTCAACTTCAAGAACGTGGTCGTGATCATGACCAGCAACATCGGTTCAGCCATGATCCAGGACATGACCCAGGACAAGGTTGCCGAGGAGGAGATTCGTCAGGCGGTGCTCGACGAGTTGCGCGGCGAATTGCGGCCCGAGTTCCTGAACCGGATTGACGAAGTGATCGTCTTCCGACCGCTTAGCCGGGATCAGATCGGCCAGATCGTCGAAATTCAACTGGGACGGCTGCGCAGTCTGCTCGCCGACCGCAAACTGAACCTCCAACTCAGTGCCAGTGCCCTGAGCCAACTCACCATTGAGGGGTACGACCCGATCTACGGGGCGCGTCCACTCAAGCGGGTGATCCAGCAACGCATCCAGAACCCGCTGGCGATGGCCTTGCTCCAGGCCCAGTTTAGTGAAGGCGATACCATTCTGGTAGACGGCGGGCCGCAGGGCTTTAGCTTTACGCGGGGAGGCTAAACGGTTCATAATACGGAGCCGCAGCGCCTGCGTTGTCATTCCGAAACGTAATATCGGCATAGGTCGTCGCGCTGACTTTTACATATCCCAGCTTTTGATAGAAGTGCTGGTTGCGCACCGCCCAGCTTGGTGTATCAAGCGTATAGCACCGAGCTGGGTGGGCTTGCTCAAGAAACTGCATTGCCAGAGTGCCCAGCCCCCGATTATGATAGTGTGGATCGATCGCGATCAGATCCAGATGCGTATGCTGCTCACCCTTGACAATGATCACCATTACCCCAATAACCTGGTCGTCATAGAGAAGCTTGTAGCATGGGTGCTGGGCAATAGTTTGACGCAGCTGCTCAACCGAGTCGTAGCCAGGCGGCCCACCCAAACCGACGTCGGGGTAGAGCACCGCATCGTGATGGAAGGCCGCAATCTGGATCTGGACGAGACGTTCGGCATCGGTGATCTGAGCCGCCTTAATATGTAGCTCCATAGAACCGCTTTCTACGCTAGCATCCGCAATATGGTATCCTATGGGTGGTGCGCGGAAGGAGAGGGCCGCACGCCACCTATGCGTCTGGTACCAAACGAGGGAGATCCTGTATGCTTCGGGAACGTTATGCCCACCGGATCGCTGGCCTGCGTGATGATCTGCTCCGAATGGGAAGTATGGTCGAGCAGGCGCTGCAGCGATCAATCACCAGCCTGGAAACCTGGGATACAACGCTGGCTGCCCAGGTGATCCATGATGATGCCAAAATTGACGAAGTCTGGCGCAATCTCGAGGAGCGTACGATCACGTTGCTGGCGACCCAGCAGCCAGTGGTCGCCAGTGATTTGCGCCTCTGCACGGTTGTGACCGCGATTGCGGGCGAGCTCGAACGGATTGGTGACTATGCCAATAGTATCGCGAAACGGGTGCGTTCGGCGACCCGCCGTCCGGCACTGTTGCCGCCGCCGCCCCAGGTCTACGACATGGGGCGCTTATCCATCCAAATGGTCAATATCAGCCTCGAAGCCTTTTTGCGCCAAGATGCCGATCTGGCCCATAGCCTGACTGGTTTGGACGAGCAGGTAGATAATCTTGAGGATCGTTTGCGGGCCGAGTTGATCAGTGCGGCCAAGGCCAATCCGGCGATGATCGAAGCCGCGATTGATATGCTTGATGTCGTCCATGCGCTCGAACGCGCCGCTGACCGGGCCACCAATATTGGTGAGCGGGTGATCTACTTGGTCACAAATACGGTGGAGACGATCAACTGATGCAGATTTTGGTTGTGAATGATGATGGCATTGCCAGCGAGGGCCTCTGGATCCTGGGGGCCGCGCTGCGTGATGCTGGGCTTGGCACAGTGACCATCGTGGCCCCCGAGACCGAGCAGAGTGGCACGAGTATGGCGCTGCCATTTGCTCGCGATCTGACCTTGCGCGAAGTCACTGCGCCTGGGCCCCAGTTTGCTGGGATGGCGGCCTATGCCTTCAGTGGTACCCCGGTCGGCTGTGTGCTGGCCGGGGTGCTGGCCGGAGTGGCCCCCCGCCCCGATCTGGTTGTCGCAGGGATCAATCGTGGCCTGAATACCGGCACGAATGTCCTCTTGAGCGGTACGGTTGGGGCCGCGATGCTGGCTGCGCTCTGGGGCCTGCCCGCCCTGGCGGTCTCGCAAATGTTCATTGGCGAAGACCCGATGCCCTGGGACTGTGCCGCCGAAGCCGCCGTGAAGGTCGTTCCGCTGCTCGAAGCGACCCGTGGCAATGGCCCGATTGTGCTCAATCTGAATGTGCCGCACCTGCCGAGCCTGAGCGAAACCAGGGGCTTCCGCCAGACCGTACTCTCGAACTTCTTTTATGGTGATGTGGTCGAGGTTGATCTCGCCGCCCAGGCTGATGACGAAGGACGGCGCAAATTAGGGCTGCGGTTTGTGCGCGAACGCATGCCAGTCTTCGCCGCCAATAGCGACGACGGGGCCGTCCGTGATGGCTACGTCTCGCTGACCCCGCTGACCCCAACCGGGGTTGCCAACCTCGACCTGGGCGCAGCGGTCGCAGCGTTACGGTAAGGATGGGGTGTGGGTCGGTGCGAACCGCGTTCGTAGGGGCAGCCTGCGTGGCTGCCCCGGGCGACCACGCAGGCTGCCCCTACGGTATCGTGGCCGCCACGCGACCACACCGGGCCGCCACGCGACCAGGCCGGGCCGCCACGCGATTACACCGCGCGACCATGCCGGGTCGGCCCTCCGATTACCGCAAATGCGGCAAAACCTCTTGCCCCAACAAGGCAATTGCTGCCAGCGGATCAGGCCCCAGCGGCGGCCCAAAACTCAGGTGGCGCACGCCCAGGTCGAGCAACCCTTGGAGGCGTGCGATCAGCGTAGCGGCATCACCCGCCACCCCCAGCCGTAACAGGGCAGGCGAAACCTGTTCTGCGGCTGCCGCCAGCCCAGCGGACTGCAAAGTAGCAGCAATTGCTTGCACCTCGGCGCGGGGAACACCTAGCCGGGTCAGCATATCGTCGCTGAGCGCGTTGGCATAGTAGGCGATTTTACTGCGCAAAGCCAACTCGGCCCGTGCGCGGTCGGCATCGAGACTCACCCAAATACAGGCGGCCAGATCCAGTTGGGCCAGATCACGCCCGGCGGTGCGTGCACCAGCCTGTACTCGGTTGGCAACTTCGGGGTAGTGCTCGGGCGGAAAGAGCAACGGCAAGCCACCGTCGGCAACCTCGCCGATTAAGCGCTGCATGCGCGGACTGAGCGCGGCCAGATAGAGTGGAATGGGGCGACTGGGAAAACGCAGAAACGCTTCGGCGCTCCAGGCGGGTAGCCCTGGCCCATCAAACGGGCCACGTTCCCCCGCCAGCAAGGCCCGCAAGCGGCGGATCGTTTCGGCCATGGTTTGCAACGGGCGCTGGTGGGACAGACCGATCCAGCCCAGAAACTCACCCGCCCCGGCTCCCAGGCCCAGCAAGAGCCGCCCGCCGCTCAACTCATCAAGGGTGGCCGCCTGCATCGCCAACTCGGCCGGGTGACAGGTTGCCGGATTGACAATGCAGGTACCAAGGCTGATCCATTCGGTAGCGAGGGTGCAGGCAGTTAGGATCGGCCAGACCCCCCGCAAAAATAGGTCATCGCTGACCCAAAACTGATCAAAGCCAGCCGCTTCGGCAGCCCGCGCCAGGGTTGGGTAGGCCGCCACCGGCAAATCATTGTTTAGACGGAGTGAGAACTTTAATTGCATCATGTATTTTCAGGCCAGAATCACCGCCTCAGCCTCGATCTCCACCAGCATATCAGGTTCAATCATAGTCGCACTCACGAGGGTACAAGCCGGGCAGATCGTGCCAAAATGGCTGCCATGGGCACGGGCGACGGCTTCCCAATCGCTGATCGAGCGCACATAGATCCGGGTACGCACAACATCGTGCAAACTCGATCCGGCCTCAGCCAGTGCCGCTGCAATCTTATTAATGATATAGTGAGTCTGTGCGCCGGCATCACCGGGGTGTTGCACCACGCCAGCCGCATCCGAGGCGGTCGTGCCTGCCACATAGACGGTCTGGCCGACCCGTACCGCTCGCGCATAGCCGGCCATTGCTTCCCAAGGCGTTCCCGTGCTAATCTGTTGTCGCTCCATGGTTTATCACTTTCATCAACGAGGCTCATCGTGTCGGGCTATTCTACCCGAAACGGACGCAGCACGGACGCAGCACGCTGCGTCCCTACGGCCCCACAACCTACAAACGCCCTACGCGCATCCTGCGCATCGGCTCTAACGAGGAGTTTCTGTGAGTGCGATTCTGATCGATGAGGTGCAAGCCTGGACACGTGAGGCGGGAACGATGGCCCGCAGCTACTTCAACAATGTGACCGCTCGCCGCAAAGCTGACCGTAGCCTCGTAACCCAGGCCGATCTTGAGATCGAGGCCATGCTGCGTACCCACATTACGGCGCGCCACCCCGACCATGGGATTATTGGCGAAGAACAGGGTGGGGTCGCCGGGGATCACGAGTTTGTCTGGTGTCTTGACCCGATTGATGGGACTGGCGCCTTCTTATCGGGACTGGCTTCGTGGTGCATTTCGATTGGGGTGCTGCGCCACGGTGAACCCTACCTGGGCGTGATCTTGTTGCCGATTCTGGGTGATTGTTACTGGGCCGAACAGGGTGGTCTGGCCTTTCGCAATGGCGAGCCGATCAGTGTGGTGCAGGCCGATCATGTCGACTCCAACGACTGGCTCGCGGTTTCGTCCTATGCCCATCGCCAGTTCCGGATTGATTTTCCCGGCAAGACCCGCGGCCTGAGTAGTGTTGCCGCTGATTGTTGCTACGTCGCCCGAGGGAGCGCCGTCGGTGCGCTGATTGGGCGCGCTAACCTTTGGGATCTCGCGGCTGGCTTTGCCATCCTGCGCAGCGCCGGGGCCCAGGTCATCGGCCTGAGTGGCACCCCGGTGGCGGTACCGGCCCTGCTCGAGACCCAACGCCTACCCGAGCCGATCATTGTGGCACCACCCCAATTGATTAATACGCTGCGCAGTCAGATTAGTCGTCGGTAGGTGCTACAGAGGCAACGAGCGCACGCTCGTTGCCTCTGTAGCGGGTTCAGGGAGTACCATGTACTCCCTGGCCCGCGCCAACAAGGAGGCGCAGCGACGTTGCTCGCATCGCCAGCACCCTAAACGCAGGGAGTACCATGTACTCCCTGGCCCGCGCCAACAAGGAGGCGCAGCGACGTTGCTCGCATCGCCAGCACCCTAAACGCAGGAAGTTCCATGCCCGCCCTGGCCCGCGCCAACAAGGAGGCGCAACCGGGTTCCTCCCACTTTCCTATTTCCTACTTTCCTATTTCCTACCTTTCCCTATGATGCGTATCATCACTAGCCCCCTCCACGCTCACCACAATCCGCCCTCCGAAATTCTTGACGGCGAGCTAAAACCGTATTTCGAGTCGCCTGAACGGGTGGCGATCATCACGGCGGCCCTGGCAGCGGCGGGCTTTCCGGTGCCCGAGGCACCCCAAGCCTTTGGGCTAGAACCGATCTTAGCCGTTCATCAACCCGATTATGCCGAGTATCTGGCAACGGCCTATGAGCGCTGGGTCGCAGCGGGCTTGCCAAGCACGGCGGTGCAGCCCTGTACGTTTGCCATGCCCGGTTTGCGCGCGCGCTCGAACAGTCTCCAGGGTTTAGCAGGGCGCTACAGTTTTGATCTGAGCGTGCCGATCACCGCAGGTACCTACACGGCGGCGCTGGCGAGTGCCGAAGTCGCGCTGAGTGGGGCGGCGCTGCTGCTGGCTGGTGAACGAGCCGCCTATGCGCTCTGTCGGCCACCCGGTCACCACGCGGCCACAGCTATGGCCGGGGGCTACTGTTTCTTCAACAATGCCGCCATTGCCGCGCACTATCTTGCCACGGCGGGTGATCAGGGCGAGCCGACCAATTGGGCTATGCGCCCACCCGTGGTTGCCGTACTCGATATCGATTTCCATCACGGCAACGGCACCCAGGCGATCTTCTACGAGCGCAGCGATGTCTTCTTCGTCTCGATTCACGCCGATCCGGATCGTGAGTATCCCTACTTTCTGGGGTACGCCGACGAACGGGGTGCCCATGCGGGCGAGGGCTACAACCTGAATCTGCCGCTGCCCGCCGGGATAGATGATGCCGCCTATCTAGTGGCGCTTGAGCAGGCCCTGACCGCAATTCAGGGGTACGATCCACGTTACCTGATCGTTTCGGCGGGCCTTGACACCTTTGCGGGCGACCCGTTAGGCGACTTCGCCGTGACGACAGCGGGCTTTGCGCAGATCGGCCAGCAGATTGCCCAATTGGGGTTACCGACCCTGTTTGTGCAAGAAGGCGGCTATGCGATCAACGCCTTGGGCCGCAATCTGGTCAGCCTGCTGGAAGGGTTTGTGAACTGATGCTTACCCAGCCGCCAGAATGGCATTGAGTGACAGCACCACCAGGCCATTCTGCATCGCGTGCAGGGCGATACTCGGCCCGATGCTGCCGCTGCGTTCGCGCAAATAGGCCAGCAGGAAGCCAATCACGAACAGGCCAGGGATCAGGATCAGAATAAAATGCGTCACCGCAAAGAGCAGCGCACTTAGGCTGATCGCCAACCATGACCCAAACCGTTCGCGTATCAGGGGATAGATCAAGCCGCGGTAAAACAGTTCTTCCGCAATTGGCACCAGCACTGCCGCCAGCAGAAAGAGCATCAGCAGTTCACGGGGATCAAGCGCCTGCCCACCAGTCAGGGCATCGATCTGCGGATTTTCGAAGCCGCCACTGAGTTGGCCAATCAGGGTATTGAGTGCCGCGACACTCAGCAGGGCCACAATATACAAGATCGGCACCAGGGTATAGTTGCGCAGGTCGGTGCGGATCACCCCAAGCGCAGCCCAGCCGCTGCGGCGCACCGCAAAAGCGTAGATCGCCCCAATCAGGGCCAGATAAAAGCCCGTGCCGACGACATATAGGGCGGGCGAAACCAGACTATTCTGCTCACCCAAGCCCAGGATCTCAACCACACTACGGGCAAGCAGGGCCAAAGCGGCAGTGATCACCACTGCCGCCAGGACTACCAGACCCACCTCGTGCCAACGCCAGGGAACCGCTGGGGCGACTTCGTTATCCATGCAGGGCCTGCAACGTATTCACCAGCGGAGGGTTGGCCGCCTCATAGGCTAGGGCGGCCTCTTCTTGTTGTTGCAAGAAGCCTAATTGGTCAACGCCGTGGACCAGACAATGCTTGGCGAACCCATCAATCGGGAAACTGACCGCCCGCCCGCCCGGCATGATCACCCGCTGATTGGGCAGATCGATCTGCACCGTCGTTGCCGGATCCTCGTTGATATGGCTCAGTAGTTCGTGGTAGCTCTCTTCGTCCACAATGATCGGCAGCAAGCCAATCTTGAGTGCATTGCCGCGAAAGATATCGGCGAAGGAAGGCGCGATCACGGCCTGGAAGCCATAGCCCTGCAAGGCCCAGGGCGCGTGTTCGCGTGAACTGCCACAGCCGAAGTTGCGCCCGGCCAGCAAAACGCTGGCCCCGGCTGCCTCGGGGCGGTTAAGCGGAAAATCGGGGTTGGGGCTACCATCGGGCAGGTACCGCCAGACCTTAAACAGCCCCTCGGCCAGCCCGTTTTTGTCGGTCACTTTCAGGAACTCAGCCGGAATCACCTGGTCGGTATCTACATTGTCGATCGGCAAAGCGACGGCCTTGCCGGTGAAGGTGGTAATTGGTTCCATTGGGAAGTCCTTATTCAACGAACGTCCGCGGATCGGTCACGACCCCGGTGATGGCGGCGGCAGTCACGGTGAGCGGACTGGCGAGCATGGTGCGTGCCCCTGGTCCCTGACGGCCAACGAAGTTGCGGTTCGAGCTACTGATCGCATACTTGCCGGGCGGCACTTTGTCGTCATTCATGCCCAGGCAGGCACTGCACCCCGCTTCGCGCCATTCGGCCCCGGCCTCTTTGAAGATCGTATCGAGCCCTTCTTCTTCGGCCTGGCGTCTGACGCGCTGGCTGCCTGGTACGACCATCATGCGCACACCATCGGCGACCTTGCGCCCCTTGAGCAGGGCGGCGGCGGCGCGCAGGTCGGAAATGCGCGAGTTGGTACACGAACCCAAAAAGACCACATCAATCGGGTGGCCGAGCAAGGGTTTGCCCGGTTCGAGTGCCATATAGGCCAGCGCCGCATCAAGGGCCTGGCGGCTCGCCGCATCAGGCATGTCGGCAGGGGTCGGCACTGGTGCATCAATCGGCACACCCATGCCCGGGTTCGTGCCGTAGGTAATCATCGGGGCCAGGCTACTCGCATCGAGGGTCATCTCCTTATCGAAGGTTGCGCCCTCATCGGTCGGCAGCGTGCGCCAACGGGCTACGGCGGACTCGAAGTCGGCACCCTTGGGGGCGAAAGGCCGCCCGGCAACATAGGCAAAGGTCGTCTCGTCGGGGGCGACCATACCGGCCCGCGCCCCACCTTCGATACTCATATTGCAGATCGTCATGCGCTCTTCCATCGAAAGCGCCCGGATCGCCTCGCCCATATACTCGAAGACGTGGCCGGTTCCTCCGCCCACACCGTACTTGGCAATAATCGCCAGAATAATATCCTTGGCTGTGACGCCCGGCTGGAGCCGACCATCAACCCGCACCGCACAGGTCTTGGGGCGGCTCTGCAACAGACACTGGGTTGCCAACACGTGGCCCACTTCTGAGGTGCCGATGCCAAAGGCGAGGGCACCAAACGCGCCGTGGGTACTGGTATGACTATCGCCACAGACAATCGTCATACCGGGCTGGGTCAGACCCTGTTCCGGCCCAATCACATGCACAATCCCCTGATTGAGCGTGCCGAGTTCAAACAGCGGAATGCCAAACTCGGTGCAGTTCGCACGCAGTTGATCAAGTTGGGCCACCGCCATCGGATCGATCACCGGGATGATTCCCAGGGCGTTGCGCGGCGTCGTTGGCGTACTATGATCCATCGTCGCCAGGGTGCGATCGGGGCGGCGCACGCGCAAACCGCGCTGGCGTAGTTCGGTGAAGGCCTGCGGCGAGGTCACCTCGTGGATCAGGTGCAGATCAATGTAGAGCACCGCCGGGGTTTCGGCGGTCTGAGGCCGAACGACGTGGGCCTCCCAGACCTTATCAAACAGGGTTTGTGGCGTGGACATAAGCGAGATTTCCTTCAAGGCAGCAGAACGAACAAGGTGCTAGCGGGATTTTACCCGAGATTGGACGAGTGTGCCATAGTTGCAAATTCACGATTGGTCATCTTTTTCCACACTCGCGTAACTGTGTATCCAGCCATACGGCATCGTCAGGCGAGAGGTCGGGTTGCGGTGGGGCTGCCCGGTAGTCTACCTGCAAATCGTAGCGGGCGTTGCGATAGACCTGATGCAGCAAGGGGTTCAAGGGTAGGGCCACATCGGGATCGGGGCGGCGCAGGGGGACGGGCACGGTGGGCAGGGGTTGCTGGAGCGCACACGGCCAGATTTCGATCTCGGGCCAGCGGTCGGCACGAGCCAGAAAGACAAAATAAGGCATGTCGGGCAAGACCGTCGAGGGCGCAAACTGTGGGCGGCGGCCCCAGCGCAGCAGATCAATCTCGAGCAGATGCACGCCGCTGTTAAACAGTTCGTAGCGCTTCTTCTCGTAGGCGTCGGCCCCCTCAGGGCCGGGCCGTTTATTGACTGGCGAAAGCAGTTCGATTGCCGTGACTAAGGTTTCGTTATTCACGGCACGAATCTCGATGCGCCCATAGCGGGTTTCCACCTCAAGGGTAGCCGTGCCACGCATTGCCGGCGCATCAATGGTCGCCACGGCAAGCCCACCGGGGGCTTGATCACGCTCATAGACCGCGACATCGGGCACAATCGCCCGACGGGGCACGGCAATATCAATGCTTTCAAGCGCAATATAAGGCGTGATTTGGGCCACATAGTTGGGCGCAATCCTGGCCTGAATGGCGTCGCGCATCGCGGTAATCAGACCAGTATGCACATCCGGCCAGAGGCTTGGGCGCTCTAGGTAGGGATCCATGCCAGGGAAAGGCAATTCCATTGGGTACCTCCATCGCGTTCCAGGCAATGCGTATGGATATGATAGCACAGGCTACGCATGCGATCCCGGTGCGGCCCGGGTGCGACCCGGCCAACGATGCGTGATCCGTCGTCCCGGTGCGACCCGGCCAACGATACGCCATCCGCCGTCCCGGTGCGATCCCGGCCAACGATGCGTGATCCGCCGTCCCGGTGCGATCCCGGCCAACGATGCGTGATCCGCCGTCCCGGTGCGATCCCGGCCAACGATGCGTGATCCGTCGTCCCGGTGCGATCCCGGCCAACGATGCGTGATCCGTCGTCCCGGTGCG
>JBLWKA010000108.1:0-18905 GCA_048381555.1 Oscillochloridaceae bacterium umkhey_bin13 | reverse complement strand
TGAGTCAAAGAAGATCGCGCCGTATGTGCAGCTAAAAAACTTACAAGACACTACGGCGCAGATCGAACGTTTGGCAGTTGGAAACGCCTTTGTTCAAACCCCAGAAATGCAGCAAGGCGTCATAGTACACATGAAATCATCAGAAAGATGAAGTGAGGATCAAGCACTTCATACGATGCCAGCCCTTATGATTAGTTCCATACTGTTATGACCTCTCACTGACACGCTCAGCAACCTATTCTCTGATCGTCTACCAGTGAGGCTCCGCCCGCCGGCGTTCACCGCCGGCCCTTGCGCACGCGCCCGTGGCGCTCATCACCCTGGCGCGCCGCGCTGCTGATCAGCAGCGCGCCGCCGATGACCAGCGACGCGACTCACCGTCGCCGATGTGCCGCTGAGGGCGCGTGACGATCCCCTCTCGCCTCCGATAGTCCCCCTCATACGACAGCCCGACGCCAGGGAAATCTGGAAGCAGAAAACTGAAAGCAGAAAGTCTCAGCGATCACGTTGATCGCAAGGCTTTTTCAGCTTTCGACGTTCAGCGCTCAGCTTTCCTTGGTGCATCGGGCTGTTGCTTTGCGCTGGAGAAACCTATGCCCCCGCCGACCTTCTATTTTGCGGTGGGGGCGCGACCCCGACCGCGAGACGTTCTAGTTGCCATGCTCGCTGGTCAACACCACTTCCTGGTGCCGGCCGGGTCGTCCGCCGACCGGCTACTGCAACGCACGCCGGGTGTTCATGTCGTCCTCGACTCCTGGGCTTTCCCGCCGGGCAACCCGGTGCGGCCCTCACTCGCCCGTTATGCTCACCTGGTCGCTGGCTGGCACGCGCGCACGCGCTACGCTGCTGAGTCTGGCTGGCTCAATGCGCCCTGGTTCGATTGGGCAGTGTCTTACGACACGATTGGCGATGGCGCTGCCAGCGAGCACGACGACGCGCAGCTGCAGGCCCTCTGCGGCCAGCTTTGCCGTACCCCCGACCCGCCGATTGTCCCGGTGATCCACTACCCATGTGCTGGCGCTGACGTGATGATCGGCGACCTGCTGCGCAACCGCGCCCTGTGCTTCGACGATGATGAGCAGGCGCAGCTGGCACAACGCTTGGACTGGGGTTTTGCCGATGAGCCGGATGGCCCGCCTGACTGGCCGGTCTGTGCGATCGGCGGCCTCGTGCCGGCCCACTATAGCCGCGAATCGGCCTGCTGGTACGAGCGGCTGATTGCCGATCTTGAGTTAGCGGTCACGCTCGACCCATTTCAGCGCCGCATCCACCTGCTGGGTGTCGGCCGGCCCTCCTGGGTACTGGCATCGCCGCTAGTGATGAGCTTCGACAGCTCTGGCCCGGCCCGGCTGGCCCTGATCGGCTTTGAGCAGGGCATCAGCCGCGCCTATACCGATACCTATGGCCTCTCGGTCGCAAAGCTGCGCCGCTCGCGCGAGGCCAGGTTGGTCTACCACGTGACCGAGTATCGGGCGCGGGTCGGTCTTCCCTGGCAGCGGGTTGATGCGGAAGCCCTGCTTGACGATCGCGAGCTCGCACTCATTCCCGCCGCCGATCTCGAACACTGGGATCAGGTGGCGCTGGCCTAACCAACAACCCCTATCGATAGCGAGGAAGGAGAACACGCACACGAACTAACCACGATTTTTGTTCGGACGACGATTGCGCCCACATGGGCCGGATGCCACTGAGAAGCGGCGTCCGGCCTTTTTTGTTGGCGCTTGATACCAATGACAACCACGAGGAGAGCCACGATGAACACGAAGCATCCGACCACTGACACGCCGATCGACGCCGACCTGCAGGCCCTGGCCGATGAGATCGCTGCAACCACCGGCGTCTCGCCGACGACGGCCTTTCACCTCGCGCAGCTACAGCGCCCGTCGCTCCAGCAGTTCGCCCAGCAGTGGGACGCTGAGGCAGCCCGCACGCGTGGGCTTGCCTGTCAGCGCCGCCCCATCCTGCTGCCGCCGGAGGAGCGCTGAACAGCTCGCTCCATGCCGCTGCCACGCTCATGATCAGCCGCTTACTCCGTGTTGTCCTAGAAAGGAAAGGCCATGGAGCTGCTCCCCGCACCCGATCCATTGGAACCCGTCTACTCGATCGAACTGCCGCCATACGACGAAGACGCTCGTCGTCCAGCACTGATGGCCGAGCTTGCAGCGATGGCGGCACCTGACGATCCGGAGGACTTCGATCTCGATCTGGCTACTGACATCCTGCTCGATCTTGAGCGTTGGAACGATGGATACTACGGCGCTTTTGATCTCTCGGTCGCCCTGACCCGTTCCGAGCGTATGCGCGAAGAGCTCAAGACGTTCATCGCTGGCTGGGACGCCGCCGCAGCGCTGACACGCAGGTTCTCATCCGCTCGGTCGTGATGAAAAGTCCGCCCCGGCACGATCCAACTCATCGGAACACAGCGCGAACCCAGGCTGCACGCGAGCAGTTTGGGTTCGCTTGTTTCCACAGCATAGGGAATAGGGAGAGACAACCATGCTCGAATTAACCTTGCAGGAACGGGTCGCTGCCGCACAGGCAACCGGCCACGACATTGCAATTGAGCCGCCGCTGGAGTGTCGGATGCTCTGGCAGCGCGCCCGCACCGCAGGTATTCCGCTCGGCCAGCTGGTCATCCTGCGTCGACCGCTCACCGCTGCCCGTATTGGCGGCGCATGGAACCGCAGCACCGGCGATATCTGGGTGCTGCAGAGCGACGACCCCGCTGAGACACTGCGCCGCCTGCTGCACGAGCTAGCCCACGCCACTAAAAACGTAGAACGTAGAACGTAGAACGCAGAACGAGTCTTGCTTGAAGGCAATGCTTCATCTATGAAAGCCGCTCTACGTTCTACGTTTTGCGTTCTACGTTCGAAATGAGGCTGCGCTCCAACGCTTCATCCTGACCTGGGCAGAGGTAACGGCGATCCGCAGCGAGTCCTTCACCGAGGGGCTGATCTCCCTCTGGGAACAGCACGGCTAGCCCGCGATCATCAGCATCGGGAAGCAATGGGAACCCAAACCGAAGGTCAACGGTTTGGGTTCTCTTTGGTTCCGCGCTAGCGAGCGCGACCAGGGTTCACTGGCGCACTCAGAGAGCGACTACTATGCCCGACCTTCCTCCGCCATCGCTGCGCGAACTGCCGCAGCATTCCGCGCTCGGCCCGCCGCCGCTCAGCGAGCGGCCCAGCGTGATCATCGGCAGCAGCAGTGGCGGCAATGACAGCCACGCCGCTATCCTCTGGGCACGCTGGCGTTGGCCCGAAACACCGATCCTCATCTGGCACGCCCTGCTCGACGAGATGGACTGGGAGCAGACACCAGCGGCGCTCGCCGCTCTGGCTGGTCGCGTTGGTGGCCAGCAGGTGACGGTACAGGCCGTCTACCGGCGCACCGGCAAACTCACTCCAACCAGCAATCAGGGCGTCACCCTCGCCGCCATCCACGACGTGGACGCTGAAGGGCCAGCCACAGCGGCGCAGTACCCCGACAGCATCCGCACCCTGCTCGATTTTGCTATGGCGGCGCGGAACGGCCAGCCGCCAACCGCACGCATCCGCTGGTGTACCCACTACTTCAAGATTGCGCTCTTCGACGCCTGGGCGCGGCGGAACCGGCAACTGCTCGGCGACCAACCAGTGTTGATCACCGGCGAACGCTGGCGCGAGTCACCTGGTCGCGAACGTCGGCTGACCGCTTGGGAGTGGCGCGACGCGCTCACACTCAAGCCTGGCCACGCCGAGCATCCGACCGGCTGGCGGCTGCTCTGGCTCCGCCCGGTGATTGCCTGGGCCTGGCATCAAGTGAATGCCTACGTCCACGCCTGCGGCCAGCCCTTTCACCCTGGCTACTTTGCCCAGGGCGAGACCCTGGAGACCATGCTCGACCCGCACCGCGATGAGCGGCAGGGTCGGGCGCGGCTCTCGTGTCGTTGCTGCATCTTTACTCACCCGCGCCACCTGGCCGCCGCGCTCCAGAACGACCCGTCCGCTATGGCGCCGGCGATCGCGCGGGTGCGGGCCTACGAACAGGCTAGCGGATTCAGCTGGCAGCAGCGCGGCCCGATCGACGAACTGGTGGCAGCCGCGCCTGTACCACGCTACCGGCAGCAGCTGTTGCTGTCAACGGAGTAATCACGAAAGGAGATCGTATGCTCGCATTCCCCCCACCAACGCCTGAGGAGATCCACGCCTTGGGTTGGGAGATGGGTGTTGAAGCCGGGCGGCGCCTGGCCGACGAGAGCGACGCCTTTATCGGCATTACCATCCCCAGCCTCGACGCGCCTGCCGCCCTGGAAATCTACGGCCGCGCCTACTTGCGCGCCCTGATCCAGGGCTATCGCACCGCGTTGCGGCGGTATCTGCGCGACCGCGCAGACATTGCTGCCGACCAGCGCCGCCGAACTGTTTCCGCCACACCGAAGTTTAATCAGAAAGGGAAGAATGATGACCACGCCAACGACCATGCTTGACGGCCTGCTCGACGACGATGCGCCGACAGCCTTGACCGCCCGTGAACAGGCTGACGCCAAGCTCGAGCCGGATGCCGAGGCTGGAACGCCGGTCAGCGCTGCCAACCCGGACGACGAGGCGGAGCTGCGCACCGAGCCCACTCCGGTAGCCGCAGGCCTTGACCCGAACGAGAAGCTGGTGATCGTCGAAGGCCAGCGCTTCCTGGTGGCTACCGGTATCGACAACGAGACGGTCCGCCAGCACCTGATCCGCCAGGGCTTCGCTAATCTCGCCGGCGCCGAGATTCGCACCGGCACGGCCCATCACGATGGTCGCACCCTCGCGACGGTCGACTTTATCAAGAAGGCCGGTACGAAGGGGTAGCGCCGGTATTGAACATTGCTGCATTGCATGGCCGGGATCGGGGCTGTTGTCCTGATCCCGGCCTTGATCCATTTGGAGGCGCACATGCATCCGCCAGAACCGAACGCCGCGCTGATCGCCCTGCTCGAAGCGATCCCGGCGCAGCCCATTGACACCGCCAACCCGCTCGCGACACTCCAACCACTCATGAGCGGCACGCTGACCTTCGCGCAGGCGCTGGAGCCTGAGATCCAGGCCGCCCTCGATGCCTGCGCGGCCATCGCCTATCGCCAAAATCGACCTGGGAGAATCCTATGCGACCGACTATCCACCGTGCGTCCCATCCCCGCGTCGGTGTGCGTCGTCGGGTGGTGAGGCGCTCCGACACCGACGCAATCACGCGCCTGGTCGAGAGCGAACAGCTCGCCGCCATTCACTATGGCCGGCAGGCCGCAGCGCTGATCCGGCAGCGCTTCCCCGACTTCTACGCCGCCCATGTCGCCGACCTGCGCACCACCCCACCGCACCTGCTGGGCGTCGTCCAGGCATTCTTCTCGCTGGCCCAGCAGGTGATCCAGCTTGACCACAGCTACGCGCTGACCATCGACCCGGACGACCCCCTGCGCGTGCTCCACCCGGCACTGAGCGACGACGACGCGCTCAGCTACCTGGAGGAATTTCACGGCTGGGGATTGGACGAGGTCTGCCCGGAGGTCTACGGCATCCCGACCGAGCAGGAGGAACTGTTTGGCGAAGGCCGCAACCTGCTGGTCGCTGTGCTCTGGTCGATAGCTGACCGCACCGCCTGGAGCGCGACGATGTTCGAGATGGAGGAGGTGATCGACGACTGGGTTGACCAGGTGGCAATCAGCCCGGAGCGCGCCGCCCAGATCGAGCGGCTCCCGCAGCTAGAGCGTACCACTGACATGGAGGTGCTCTGTGCTGCATTGAGCACGCAGCCATTCCACCTCCCCGACGGGACTCCCATCGATCTCGGCCAGGTCATGCGCTACGTCTTCGGGCGTACCGGCAACTGGTTCGCCGACCTGAGCTACGACGAGCTAGCTGAGATGAGCGGTAGCGGCATCGACTGGTGCAGCGACAATCTGATCGCCATCGCTGCCGATCAGACCGCAGCACGCGGCTGGTTCGAGCACTACCAGGCGCTGAACGCGCTTGTCACCGCTGAGCCAGTCCAGATCGCGATCATCGTCGAGACAGTCAAAGATCCCACTCAGGGCTGCGGCACGCCCCAGCGCCGAATGACATCGTCCTCGCCCACGGCGATCAACTGGCGACCATCAGGCGTGAAGGCAAGGAAACGTGCCCTGATGCCAATGCTGCTCAGTAACCTGCCGTTGCTCAAATCCCAGAGCCCAAGCTGATCCTCGTGGTTCTCGACCAGCAGGCTACCATCAGCACTGATCGCAAGGGGGCCGCTAGTCAGGCGATAGGGCTGATAGGGCAGTTTTTGCTGCTGGCGAAGCGTGCCGTCAGCGACGTTCCAGAGGTAGCATGACCACTCCTGCTGCGCACCTTCGCTGGCACTCGCGAGCAGGCTTCCGTCAGCCATGAAGGTTAAGCGCAGGCCCGGGCCATCCAGGGTGCGGATCAGTTGGCCGGTGGCAGTGTCCCAAAGCTTGATCGTCGTAGCGTCACCGGCGGCCAGGATCGTGCCGTCAGGACTGAAGGCGAGTGATGCGCCGGGGCTTTGCAGTTCGTGGAGCACCTCACCACGCTCACGCTCCCAGATCTGGACAGCGTGCCAACGTTCGCCTGCAATCAACGTTCCATCCGCACTCACCGCAAGGCTCGTCCATCCTCCATTATCGTCGCGAGGTAACCTCACCGGGCCGCGATCAGCGGCACTGGCGTCCCAAATGCTCACCAGGTGTTCCGGCGCTGTCCCCGCTCCCTGGTTGATCTGCTGCATGGTCGCGAACCAGGCGCCAGCGTTGGTACTCAGTGGGGCGCCAACGAAAGCCTCCTGCGTTGGGGGAGTGATCTGGATGGCTTCACGTTGTTCGATGTCATAGAGGGTGATCCACGGTTCGTAGCTCAATAGCGTGCTATGGGTGAACGCCATCCCGCGCCCACCATTGATCAAGGCGGCGCCCACGATGTCGGAGCGTACCACCTGCTGGCGCAGATCGAGCGGCTGCCAGCCCGGCCCCAGCGCATCCAGCAGCACGATCTGGTCGGTATTGGCAACTGTGATCACGGCTAGCTCGCTGGGTGGCGGACGGGTGACCGCCCAGAGCTGGCTCCGGCCCGCGCTGGTTATGGACAGTGTGGCGCCATCGGGCGCGAAGACGAGGTGCTTCGACTCGAAACGCTGGTGCGGCGAGCCCAACGTGAGCAGCCCCCACTCTTGCCCACTCATCGCATCAAAGAAGCGTACCGTCGTTGCGTTCGGACAGACCGCCAGCAGACGGCCATCGGGCGAGAGGGCCACGCAGGCGATTTCGTTGGTGTCGGGGAAGGGTAACGCCTGCGTGGGGCCACCATGCAGATCCCAGCGCCAGAGGATGGCCCCGCCCTGGTTGCGGCGCTGGGCCGCGAAGACGGCTGTGCCATCGGGGCTGACTGCCAGGTGATCCATAAAGCCCAGCGGCAGGCCAGGCTCTTGCGCTCCGCTGCGCTGCTGCAACTCGGCCCCACTCGCCACATCCCAGAAGCGTACCGTGCCGTTCTCTGAAGCCGAGACCAGGCTGCTTCCGTCGGGGAGAAAGGCGACACTGTCTACCTCGGCGCTATGGCCGCGCAGGCGGTGGCGGAGGACGCCGCTCGGCAACTCCCAGATCATGACCGTGTTGTCGCGCCCACCGCTCGCCAGCAGCCGGCTGTCGGCTGAGAAGGCCAGGCTGAGCACCTGCTTTTCGTGGCCGGTCAGGGTAGCGTGCAAGCTGCCGCTGGCGACATCCCAGAGCGCGATCTCGGCAGTATTGGCAAGCGCCATGAACGACCAGTCGGGGGCGAAGGTGGGGTACCAGCCCCCACCCGGCGCAAAGCTCTGCTGGGGGCTGAAGCTCTGAGCATCAAGCAGGCTCAGCCCACGCTCGCTATCTCTGACGGCAATGCGGCGGCTGTCGGGCGACCAGGCGAGCAGGTTGTAGCGCTGGCTCAACACCTCGATCCGTTCCAGGCGGGCAACATTGTCAGGACTGATCATGGCCCGCCCATCCGGCCCAGACTCGTCGTTGGGGGCTGACGCAGGCAGGTTTCCGGTGCTCGCTGTGCTTCCCTCGTCCGCACTGGACAGAGGATCGCCTGGTTCGCTGAGAGAGTTGAAGCGCATGCCGCTGAACAGCATCCCGCTCGCCAGGGCTATCAGCACGGCCACAAGTCCCAGGCTCCAGAACCACCAGGGGCGGCGACGTTCCGGCGGCGTGGCGACCTCCGGCCGGGGCGGGTAGGCCGTGAAGGATGGTGCAGCCGAGTTGCTGGGCAGGACAGGCTCAGCACCAGCCGCAAGAGCCTCGAGCGCCATCGCGTAGCTCGCCAGAGGAAAGCGGGTGGCCGGATCGTAAGCCAGGGCGCGCATGATCGCCTGCTCGGCGGCTGCGGGCAGATCGACGCCCAGGGTGCGGGGAGTAGGCGGCGGGCCGCTGGCCTGCTGGCGCAGTACCGCCGCAGCGGTTGCCCCGTTGAAGGGCAGTTGGCCGGTTACCAGTTCGTAGAATACCACCCCGAGGGCATAGCAGTCGCTGGCGGGCACAGCCTTGCCGTGCCACTGCTCGGGGGCCATGTACTGCGGGGTGCCCACGGCCATGCCAACGCCGGTCAGGTTCGGCTGCCCGTCACCGGCGATCAGTTGGGCAATCCCAAAGTCAGAGAGCAGCGGGCGCTGGTTGGCCCGCAGCAAAATGTTCGCCGGTTTCACATCACGATGGATGACGCCCTCGCCATGGGCGTAGGCCAGGGCGTGGGCAATCGGTGCCAGCAAGCCGGCGGCAGTCTGGACATCCAGCGGCCGTGGCAGCGCCTTGAGCGTCCCGCCGGCGACGTAGTCGAGCACCAGGTAGGGCCGACCTTCGTGCTCGCCATAGTCAAAGACCGCCACGATGTGCGGGTGATTGAGCCGTGCCAGGGTGCGTGCCTCGCGCATGAAGCGTTCGAGCGCCTGCGAGTCATGGCCGAGCAGCGCGGGCCGGATCAGCTTCACCGCCACATCGCGATCCAGGCGCGGATCATGGGCCCGGTAGACCTCGGCCATACCGCCTGTGCCCAGGGGTTCGATCATCTGGTAAGGGCCGATGAACCCTTTCAAGTGCGCAGACATGGTTACTCCGCTGTGTTGCTGATGCCCCAGAACTGGATCTGTGGCCCGACCCTCACGGCCAACCAACGGCCATCGGGCGAGAAGCTCAGTTGATTGGCGCGGGACAGCGTCCCGCCCTGCATGAGATCCAGGCTGCGCAGCACCGTTCCATCATAAGCCTTGATCAGGCTGACCTGGGGCGTTGTCCAACAGTAGGCCACAAGCGCACCATCAGGACTCACAGCAAGACAGTCTGAACCGCTCGAATCGAAGGTCGCCAGTGTACCGCTCCCTTCGCCAACCAGCGCCCAGCGCCAGAGGATGCTCTGGTAGCCGTAAGCTTGACTGCTCTGGGTAGCATAGACTGCACTCCCATCAGGCGCAACGATCAAGCTCCGCATGGGAAGCCGATGGTCGCGGTAGTCTGCATAGGTACCTTCAAACGTGCCAAGTACTGTTCCTTGACCTGCATCCCAGAGCCTTAGTTTCCCGCTGGTGCTAATCGTAGTGAGGCGCAAACCTTCGGGCGTAAAGGCAACGCTCACAATCTCAGCTCCAGGCTCTTCGTTGCGCCATAGCAGGCTACCAGTGGCAAGCTCCCACAGGATCAGGGTCTGATCCTGGGCTGAGGTGGCGAGCGTCTGGGCATCGGGGGCGAAGGCCATACTCAGTACATCCCCATTGTGGCCCGCCAGGGTGTGGATCACCGTGCCTGTTGCCACGTCTCTGATCTCAATGATGCTGCCAGATGCGATCGCATAGCGCGACCAGTCGGCACTGAAAGTAATGGTTAGGGGAGTGGTACTGTTGATCTGGAGGGAGCGCTGTTCACGGAACGATGGCAGTTCCACAAAGGTAAGCCGGGTGGTGTCGTTGATAGCAAGCAAGCTATGCTCAGGCGACCAACTGATGATGGCGCCGCCATTGACCGTCTCTAATAGTTCTAGCTGATCAAGCGTTGCTGCCTCGATCACCATCAGGTTGTCATTCAAATGGCTGGTCGGTTGTGAAGGCAAGCTTCCTAGACCGGGCCAGCCCAGAGCATTGCCACCCAGCCAGAGCCCCAGGACGACCACTACACTGATGGCCAGGAGCCTGCCGAGCCATAGCGGGCGGCGCTGCGGCGCTGCGACTGGCGGACTCGCAACCCGCTCGGTCGTGCCGGTGGCTTCCAATGGGGCGATTCTATGCATCCCCGAGGCAACCTCGCCGGGGTACAGGTATGTCCCCGAGGCAGCCTCGCCGGGGTACAGGTGCGTCCCCGAGGCAGCCTCGCCGGGGTACAGGTGCGTCCCCGAGGCAGCCTCGCCGGGGTACAGGTGCGTCCCCGAGGCCGGGCCGGCGGCGGAACGGGTCAGGGCAGTGGCAAACGCGCTGAGCGTGTGGTAGGCCGGCGCGCTTGCCAGCGCATGGCGGATAGCTTGCTCGGCGGCGGCAAACTCGAGCACCAGGAAGATACCGGCGGGGAGTGTGCCGACATCAAGCACCCTGAAGTGATCCGCCAGGATCTGGGTCGCCTGTCGGGCGGTGTCGAGGGTCGGCGGCTCGGCTGCCGTCGTGCCATCAACGTAGAGCAGGGCCACTGCGCGTTCGAGGCGGGGATCGAAGGCGCGGAAGGCGCTGAGGCTGCCCGCAGCGCCGAGCAGTTCGTGCAGCTGGTAGTGGGGGATCTGGTTGCCGACGCGGTCGTGCATCATCCCTCCGTCACGATTCCATCAGGGCGCTCAGGGCACCACCCCCCAGAGATCGACCCATCCGTTGTTGGCCGTCACCACCAGCAGCCGTCCATCGGGCGCAAAGGTTAAAGGCTCGCCCTCGATCGCATAGGTACTGCTCAGGGCCGGGCTGTCCTTGTGGTGGAGCACCTCGAACGTATCGGCGTTGAGCATGCGGTACAGTGTTGCGAGCCGCCCTTCACTGATGCGCTGGACAAGCTGGGCAAATAGGCGCTTATCGGGGCTTAAGACACCACAGCAGTCGTCGTTGCGCTGCAGCCAGCGTCCACTCGCCCGATCAAAGAAGTGGCTGGCGATCGACAGCTGCTCGCCGTCGGGCCAGAAGATGATCGGACTGGCCGAGAGCTGCGTGCCGTCATCAGGAATGAGTTGGTGGATACGCGCCCCGCGCTCCACATCCCACACCCGTGCCGTCCCATCTTCCGCCACCGATACCAGTTGGCTTCCATCGGGGGCGAAGGCCAGGTTCAAGATGGACTCGCTATGCCCGCGCAGCACCTGGCGCTGGCGGCTGTTGGCCAGATCCCAGAGCAGGATGTTGTGATCAGGGTCAGTAAAGGCGAGCAGCTGCGCATCGGGCGCGAAGGCCAGGATGTAGGCTCCAGGACCAGCGGTATGCACTGGCCCCAGTTGCCACACTTCGCGGCACTGTGCGAGATCCCAGAGCGCAATCGTGGCTTGATCAAAGGTCTTGACGGGGTCATAGAGAGGCAGGGCCAGCCAGCGTCCATCGGGCGAAAAGGCCCAGTTCCGACTACTGATCAGCGAGGCTGGCGTCCAGCAGATCGGCTCGATGCTGGCGGCATCGTGGGTCAACACGCCTACAGTGGTGATCGAGTTAAGCCTGCCGCCAATGACGAGGCCCAGCCGCTGGCCGTCGGGGCTCCAGCGCACGGCGTTGATGCGCAGCGCGGTAATCGGATCTTCGGCAGGGCTGAGGCTCGTAAGCAGCTGCAAACGCTCCAGATTAGTGGACGTCAGCGGTTCCTGCACCTCGGGCTGCTTGAAGAAGGCCTGCACTGTGGGCCGCAGCACGTCCATCACCGCCGCGCTCTGTGGCACCGTGGTCGGCTGTGGTGGGGCGGCGACGGCGGTGACGAGGATGGCCACTGCCGCACTGCTGGCTGTAGGCGCCGGGGCTGTCAGGGGCGTCTCGGCGACGGCGCTGATAGAGAGTGGATCAGGAGCCGCGCTCTCCATCGCTGGAAGTATGGCCGGGGCGCTGCTGAGCAGGCGGGTGAGAAGGAACAGCCCAACCACAAGCAGCAAGACCAGCCCGCCGAGGCCCAGCAGCGTGCGCCGGCTGCGCCGCGGCGGTGGGAGAGGCTGCGGCGGCGCGATACGGTGCGCCAGCTGCTCAAGCGCAGTGGCAAACTCGTCCATGCTGCTGAAGCGCTCAGTTGGTGTTCTGGCTAAGGCCTTGAGGAGCACCTGTTCTACTTCCACCGGCAGCATCGGAGCCCAGAAACGCACACTCGGCAATGGCTCGTGAAGCTGCCTGATCAGCACCGCAGCGGGCGTATCGGCCTCGTAAGGCGTATGTCCAGTCAGCAGTTCGTAGAGCACCACACCGAGGGCGTACGTATCGCTTGCCGGCTCGGTCCGGCCATCCCACTGCTCAGGAGCCATATACTCGGGCGTTCCTATGCCAAAGCCAGTTGCGGTGAGGCCGGGAGTCTGGCCGCGCTCAAGCAGCCGGGCGATCCCGAAGTCGGCCAGCAAGGGCTGACCATCGGCGTTCAGCAGAATATTAGCCGGTTTCACATCGCGGTGGATCAGCTGTTGCTGATGGGCATAGGCGAGGGCTCGGGCTACAGGAGCGAGCAGCATCAGAGCCTCACGCGGGTCGAGCGGCGACCCGGTGCGGTCGCTCAGGCTCCCCCCCGGCAGATACTCCATCACCAGGTAGGGGCAGCCCTCAGCCTGACCGTAGCTAAAGACGCGCACGATGTTGGGGTGATCCAGGCGCGCCATGGCCCGCGCCTCGTGCTCGAAGCGGGCCATAAATGTAGCCTCGGCTGCTAGGTCGGCGCGTATCACCTTGAGCGCGACCAGGCGCTCGAGGCGCAGATCCTGGGCCTTATAGACCGTCGCCATCCCACCTTCGCCGAGGCGCGCAACGATCTGGTAGTGATCGAGGCTGTGACCAACCAGATCTTGCATACGCGGAGCCTTTTCCTGCTGTCTACGCGAGCCATTCCAGTCGTAGCAGCGTATAACCAATGCGGATTTGATCGCCCGGCTTGAGCGCTACAGGTTGGTGGGCCGGCACCCGCTGCTGGTTGAGCCAGGTACCATTGGCACTGCCGAGGTCGATCAACTGGTAGCCCGCACCCTGGTGTTCGATTCGCCCGTGGGCACGGCTGGCAAACTTGTCATCAAGAGCCAGATCGTTCGGAGCCTTGCGGCTCCCAATGCTCAGGCGCTCACCCAGCGGCACAACCTGGCCGGCTTGCGAGCCTTCGATAATGCGTAACACCAGACATGGCTGGGCCAGTCCCACAAGGTGCTGCGTGGCAAAGGGGTTGATAGCGGTACCAGAATTATCAGCCTCAACTTCAGCCGTAGCGCCCCCAGCAGCGAGCGCTGCGGCGGCGAGCGCCGTCGCGCTCGCAAAACGCTCGGCTGGGACTTTGGCGAGGGCACGTTGCACCACGGTATCAAGGGCTTCCGGCAAGTCAGGGTTCAGATTCCTGAGTTGCGGCGGTGCCTGATTCAGGTGCGCCTGCACCAACTCACGCTGGTTACCCGTAAAGGGGCGCCGGCCAGTCAGCAGCTCACAGAGGATGACGCCCAGGGTATAGATATCGCTGCCCGGGCCTACATCTTCGCCGCGCAACTGCTCGGGCGAGGCATAGGCAAGCGTCCCCATCATAGTTCCTGCCCGGGTGCGCCGGACTTCGCTACTAATGCGCGCCAGATCAAAATCGGTCACAACCAGGCGGCCCGCAGCGTTGTACATAATGTTCGCAGGCTTCAAATCGCGGTGGATAATCCCCTGCTGGTGGGCGAAGGCCATGGCTTCCGCAATCGTGGCAAAGCTCTGCAAGGCATCCGTCAGGCTCAGCGGAGTCTGGGTTAAGCGCTCACGCAGATCGCCGCCCGGCAGGTACTCCATCACAACGAAACGGGTCTGGCTGCGCTCGTCATAGCCCATGCTATAGATGAGCTGAATAGCGGGATGGCGCAACTGCGCAGCCACACGAGCACCATTCTGGAAGCGCCGGATGATTTCAGGTTGGGCCGCCAATTCGGGACGCATCACCTTGATTGCGACCTCAAGCTCGAGCTGGCGATCATGGGCAAGAAAAACCTGACCAAAGCCACCCTGACCAATCTGGCGGATCAGTTCATAGTGCATCAGCATGGTACCAGGCTGCATAGGCTACCCCTGTGATCGCAACTGGGCAAGTATGCGTGCAACGGCGCCATTCTGGTGCCGTCCAAAACAAGCTGGGAAAAGGGTTTTCAGATGGGCAGCGCCCCTCTGGCTCCCCGCCGGAATGGCCATGGGCACGTCAAGTGACCCACTAGCGCAGCCATACCACCGCCGCCGCGACAGCGCCAAGCGTGCCGATCAGCGCGAACAGTAGCATGTAAAACGTCCGTAGGCTAGCCCTATCGAGCCCTTGCCGACGCGCATTCAGAATCGTGATATTGGTAGAAAGCTCGGTTAGGCGCTGCTGCAACTGGTCGATGCGGCTGAACAGATCGTTGAGCGCCGGGTCATTCGGGCGCGCCTGACTAGCCTGGGCACCCAAATCGCTCATGATGCCGTCAATCCGGACGACCAATGCCGTTACGGTCTCGTTCGCCTGGCGACGCTGAGCCTGTAGTTCGTCGCGGCGGCGTTCCAGCGGTGTTATTTCCTGCTGCTGCTCCTGCTGCAATTGCGCGATCTGCTGATCGAGCGTGGTAATCTCGGCGTCAACCGGCGCCTGTTCAGCCTGAAGCCGATCGACCTCCGCGCGTGCTGCCGATTCAAAGCCCGCCATATTGGTGATAGCCTGTTCAAGCTCCAGGATACTGCCGGTGATGGTCGCCATCTGCGTATCGCGATCTGGCGCGGTGGAGGTCTGGAGTTGGTCGAGACGCCGACGCAGATTCTGAATCTCGTTTGAAGCCTGCTGCTGCTGTCCCTGAATATTGTTGAGTTGCTTCTCGGCGGCCTGGGTCGCGGCTTTCGCCTGATTCCACCGCACAGACACGGCCTTCTTTCGTTCCTGCACCGTACTGATGCGCCCAGAAAAATCGGTCTTCACCTGCTTAATGTTATTGGTCGTTTGCAGGATGCGCGTGTCGAGTGTCGTCAGTTCGGCGCTGGCATCGCCCCGTTGCTGGTCGAGCGCAACCAGTTGCGTAAAGAGCGCGTCATAGGCCGGGTGCTGGATGCGTTTGTTCCACACGAGACGTCCAAGCTCAACGGTCGCCTGTGCCAGTTGCTTCTCTGCACTGCCACGCTCGCCGCCCAGTTTCATCTGCCGCACCTGCCATTTGCTCGACGAGAACGCGGCACCGATAGCGGTGGCGATATGCCGACGGCGGGTGGCGATTTCGACCGTCCACAGGATACCGAGCAGACCCAGCAACCCCCCGTAGACCCACGGCAGGTAACTGCGGAGATCGATGGTGAGCGCTGCGCCGCCGGAGTCATCGCTGGGTTGCGCCGCCACTGCCGTTGGTTCAACCGCCATGCGTGTGGGTGAGGGATCGTCATTGTCGGATAACGGCGTTACCGTCGCCTGCGGATCGGGCGGCGGCGTTGCAACCTGCGTATTGGACGCCTCCGCCATGATTGTGAAGGTGGGCATCGGCACGGGCTCGGTGATCGGCGCGAGCAAAAACGGCTCGAACTCAACCAGATTACGCGTTTGGTCGTCGGGATAGTGGAAAACCAGATTCTCGATCTCCGTCGCGTCGGTCGTCCCCCAGTAATTGCCACGCGCATCGATTGGTTTGGAGAGGTCGCCGCCGGTAGAACTCGCAACCAGCGCGTAGAACAGCTTCTGAATGCTCGGCCCTGGAATAAGTTCATTATCAGTGATCGTATTGGCGCGGAAGGCTACATCTTCCTCGATGATGGCAGCGGAAAGGCAGCGATTCTCTGTAATCAGATTACCCGAGATCGTCAGTGGGAAACCTTGCGCTTTGGTGGAGATCAGAATCTCGGCATTGTTGTCGCGCACGGTATTGTTGCTGATGACTGCCTCATTCTCTGCGGTGACACTCATGATCACCCCAATACAGTTTTCGCTGAACGTATTGCCCGTGATATTCAGAAAGAAGCCTTCCACATTGATGATCGCGCCGCGTAGCATCAACCCTTCGCATAGGCCGTCGAAATTGGCTGGGCCATTATCCTCAAAGATGCTGTTGGTAATCTGAAGCAGACTGCCAGAGCGTGCCGAGAGCACGCTGCTATAGAGCGGATCGATAGCGCGAAAGATCGCGTGATCAACAAAGGGCGAGGCCTGATCCAGGCGCAGCGCTGTCCCCCACACATGCTCAATCGTCACATACTGCAAGATGCTGCCGCCGGTATAGCGCGCCTGCGTATCAAACACAGCGTCGGCGCTGGTATCCTGAAAGATAATGCCGCTCCACATGCCGTCTGACTGGGCGTCCCTGGTAAACACAATACGTTCATCGGCAGTACCGCGCGCGATAAGTTTCCCGGCGACTTCCAACTGGTTTTGCGGCTCAAACGCGATGACGGTTCCCGGCAGAATGGTTAGCGTGGCGCCCTGGTTAATTCGGATATTGCCCGTCACTACATACGGATCGCATTGATCGGGTCGCCAGGTGGTATCGCTGCTAATCAAACCACTGACGCCGCACATCGCGGGGCGCGGAGTCGGCACACTGGTCGCGGTAGGAACCGCCAACGTCGGAACAGCGGTTAGGGTTGGCGTCGGGCTCGGCGCGGCTTGCGCCGGCGCGGTAAGGGTGCGCGCGTTCTCCTCGCGGGTGCGCGGCGGGGCGTCGACGCTCAACACGAGCGTCGTGGACGCACTCTGGTCGCCGTCGCGGGGAGTGGCGCGAATCGTGTAGCGCCCGACGCCAATCTGATCCGTGAGGAGATTCAGACTGACGTGACCATTGGCGTCAGCCTGAATCTCACCCAGTGGCTGGTTGTTGATGGAAAGCGCCACCATATTATTCGGCGGGAAGCCGGCACCGCCGTACCATATGGCACTGCCCGGCGCGGCATCATAATACAACCCGTGGAGCACCAGCGCCGGGCCAGTGACCGGCAGCGGAATCGGCGCGTCGCGAAACGGCTCATAAGTGACTTCCACTCGTTGGGCATCGTCAACAAAATGCCAGATCGAACGTTCAATCTCGCTTGCATCAGTCGTGCCCCAGTAATTGTCGGTTGCATCGATTCGGGCTAAACCAGACGAGTCATGGTCGGCGATCAGATTCGCGGGTTGCGGCGGATCATCATTGGTATTCCCTACAATCTGGTTTCCGCGCAGTTCAATGCGCTGGATTTGCCGTATCTGAATAGCGCCGCCAGGCATACCGCGCCGTTCAGCCTCGCGCGCATTATCGACAATATGATTGCCTGTTATGCTTGCCACGCTCTGCTCGACGAGCGAACGTACCGCAATCGCCGATCCGATATTCCTCGCAATCAGATTGTTGCTGATGGTTATCGTTTTGGCCTGAATCCGCAACCCACCGAGATTCATGCCGCTATTCTCGGTAATCCGATTCTGACGAATAATCGCTTCGTCCACTTCAGCATCAATCGCAATAAATCGGATGGCGCGAGGCGGATTGTTGCCGGTGATGACATTGCCGGTCGCGTGGAGCGTCCCATTCCCGGAGACGTCAATCGCCATCAAATGATTCGCGGTAAACAGGTTGTTCGTAATATAGAGCTCGCCGTTTATCCAGCCATAAACCCCGCCATAGCCATTGTTGCGGAAGATCGAATAATCGATATATGGCGCGGATCGATCAATCCGCACCGCGCCGTTCGGAATCACCCCGCCGCCGGCGGCATATTCGATCACCACATGCCGCAGGATGCTACCCGTCACATACGTGCCGGCCTCATCGAACACCGCGTCAACGCTAGAGTCGGCGAAGTCAATCCCGCTCCAGTCGGTGTTTGTCGGCTGCGCCTGATTGGACGTGAATATGATCGGATCCGTCGGCAAGCCATGCGCCACCAGTGCGCCTTCAACCTGAATGCCGAATCCCTTGTCTACACGCACCGTTGTTCCTGGACGGATGGTCAGAATGACACCCTCCGGCACCATCAGATTACCCGTCACGATATACGGATCACACTGGGCCGGCTCCCAGGTCACATCCTCACGTAGAACACCAAACACGCTGCAATTGGCCGGCGGCTGCGCTGCAGGAGCCGCATAGCCCACGCTGAGGGGGTTTCCTATCAGCCCGAGCACGAGCAGAATGATCAAACTCGATCGCATAAACTCCCCCTGAGGCCAGTTGTGAGGCTCAATCGTTGCAAACCTCATGGTGAGACTGTTGCAGAATTCCTCGAACTATTCGAGGCGAGAACTATCTGACAGGAGACGCGGAGCTGTGGGCTTGACAAACCGCCCCTCTGAGGCATGATTCAGGTGCAAACTCGAAGTCATTCCCAGAGAGGCGGTTATGGTTCGCAGTATACCACCGACACTGCGCGCTGGCACTCCCGATTTGCCCGCAGTCCCAGCCTGGCTCCAGGCCTGGTTCATCACCTTCCTCGGCCCCATCCTCACCTGGGCGGAGACCCGCATCTCCCGCCACTTCCTCGCCCAGTGCGCCGAGCATCCGTTGGTCCAACTCGGCCTCCACTACGACCCCGCCCCTGTCGTCGCCGCCTGCGCCAGCTTTCGCGCGCCGCCCCGCCGCCCAGGGGCGCCTCCCACCTTCACCGTCGAGCAGCTGGTGCGGGCCGAGATCGTGCGCGCCTGGGCCGAGACCTGCTCCGAGCGCGACCTCGAATGGCACCTCGCCTCCAACCTGGTCGTGCGCTGGTTCGTCGGGCTCTCGCTCTTCGCCCCCCGCGTTCCTGACCACACCACCCTGGAGGAGACTGTCGGCTAATTACAGGCTGATCGCCCCTCTTGC
>JBLWKA010000107.1:15490-18995 GCA_048381555.1 Oscillochloridaceae bacterium umkhey_bin13 | reverse complement strand
GGTCTTTGCGCATATCCTCGGGGGCCATGGCAAGCACGTTAATCCCCGGATAGAGCCGCCGCGCTTCATTGGCCCATTGGCTGACCAGGTGATTGGGCACGACGGCGAGCGGGGTGCGACATATCCCCAGGCGGCGGGCCTCAATCGCGGCGGCAATCGCCGTGAAGGTCTTGCCGCCACCGACGGCGAAGCCGAGCAGGGTGCTGGGTGATTGGAGAATCTGCCAGACCGCGTCCTTCTGGTGAGGGGCCAGATCGCCATCGCGCAGCAGGGTGGTGGTGATCCCCGGAAAGGAGAGGTGGCTCCCGTCGAAGGCGCGGAGGCGCGTGGCATTGAAGCGGGCGTTGTAGCGGGCGCAGAGATCATCGGCCCGTGCGGGGTCTTCCCACAACCAGGACTGGAAGGCGTCGTGGATGGCCTGCTGCTTCTCCTGGGCCGCAACGGTCTCGGCCGGATTGAGCACCCGCCGCTCGCGACCCTCGCGGATGACGAGATCGGAGACGGTGATCGGCACACCGCGCAGCGACGCCTCAAGAATGGTCATCGCATTGGCCCGCGGTGTCCCCCAGCGCGTGGTCGCCTCGACCGCAGCGGCCCCCCGATTGCCGGGGTCGCTCAGCAGCCAATCGCTGAGCGCAGCGCGATAGTGCGCCGTCCCGGTCCAATCAGGGAGCAGGGTCTGGATGAAGGCGGTAACGACCGCATCCGGCAGCCAGAACGCCCCCAGATTGACGCGGATCTCGGCTGGGCCGAGCGGCGTGGGCTGCACCGCTGCGAGGGCGGTCACATTGCGCTGGAAGGCGGGATCGCGGGCGGCCCAGGCGCGGGCGTCACGCAGCTTCGTGACCACATCGCCACTCAGATAGACATCGGCGAGTTCGTAGGTGGGGCTGCCTGGAATGCGGTAGATGCGCGTGCCGAGGGCGGCGATGGTCTGTTCTCGGGTCAGGCCAGCAAGGGTAGCGATATAGTCCAGATCCAGCGTGCCCCGCGCATCAAGACAGCAGAGCAGCGCCTCATCGGGGCTGCGCGAACCTGGGGCGACGCTGCGCTGCGGGCGGATAGTGCGCATGGTAAAGATGCGTTCGCGGTCGGCAAGCCAGCGCCCGCTGGGGGTGCGGCGGGGATTGCATTCAAGCGCAAGCAGGAACTGAAGTTCAGGGAGATCGCGGAAGAGATGCTGATTGCGTGGGTCGTGGATGACGCCGTACGCGGCGACAAAGGTAGTGTAGACCTGATTGAGGGTGGCGCGGGCCGCATCGGTCGTGGGGTCGTCCTGCAGTTCGGCCCGAATGAGCGCCTTGGCCGCATTGTAGATGGTTGCCAGACCGGTGGCGCGGGCCTGGCTTGCACCGCCGAGGCGCGGCATGGCAATGGGCTGAGCACGGCGATCAACAAGGGGGATAGCGTCCCGCAGCACCGGGGTGCTCGCGTCCTCATGATCATCGGCAGGGTGGATCACCGCACGCGGCAGCAGTTCGCGCATGCGGTGAGCGAGCACCGTCGCGACGGGTTCGCGGGGCGGGGCGACGTGCAGCCAGAGGCTCTGGTCGTGAACGACAATGCGCGGCTCGCCAATCACGCTCGCTGGCTGATCACACCAGTACTGATTAACGGTGATGTGGGCCGCAGCGAGCTGATCTGGGTCGCTGATCGGACTGCTGTAACGCGACCCGGTCGTCATGGGGCGGGCATCACTGCTGCGCGGGTAGTCCACGGGAGTGGTTGCCAACCAGGATGGTGTCTCCGGCGCAGGCTGGGGCTTCTTTTGCAGGATGAGCAAATCGGTAGCACTGGCCGAGCCGCTGGTGCTGGCGAAGACCCCATTGGGCAGGCGGAAGGCCCCGAGCAGGGTGGCCTGTTCGGCGAGGAAGGTGCGCACGGCCTGGGCCTGCTTATCGAGCGTGCCCCAACTGGTGAGACAGACCACGAGGCCGCCGGGACGCACGAGGTGCAGGGCTTTGGCGATGAAGTAGTCGTGGATCTGGTGGCACAGCGCGGGCGGCACGTGCGGATCATGCACCCGGAAGGCTCCAAAGGGCACATTGGAAATGACCAGATCGAACCAGGCGGGCGGCAGATCGGTCTGCTCAAGGCCAATCCCGGCGTGGAGGGTGACATCAGGGTGGAGGTGGCGCAGGATGCGGGCGCTGACCGGATCGAGTTCGACGGCCGTGATCGCGGCCCTGGCCCGCAGGTTGGGCGGCATCGCCGAGATGAAGTGGCCGACGCCGGCGGCGGGTTCGAGGATGCGCGGCTGTTCCAGGTGATCGAGCCCAAGCTGAATGACGGCCTGCCAGATCGCAGCGATGAGATCCAGGGGCGTATAGAAGGCGGTGAGGGCGGCACTGCGCAGGGCGCGGGCATCATCGGGACTGAGGAACGCAGCGTAGGCGGGGAGCAGGGCATAGCGATGCGTCGTCGGGTCATAGCGAAAAAGCCGATTGAGCAGGGCGGACTCGCCGAAGGCACTATAGTGGGCCAGCACAAGCCGTTCGGCATCGGTCGCAGCACGGCCCGTCGTCTCCAACTCGTGCACCAATTGAAGCGCGGCGAGATTCTTGTGAAAACGGTCAGCGGAACCAGCAAACGACAGGTCAGCAGGGGCCAGGAAAAAGGGCAACGCAGCCACAGCAGTGCTCCTTGGATGAACCGGAAGCCTGCGGTGGTCGCATCACGCCCGCGAAGCGGCGTGATACAGGACTGTGGATGGGGGAGGAGGGTGGAAGTGGGATGGATGTAGCTGAGGGGTGCAGATCTTGGGGCAAAAACGGGCGGAGGGTAAGAATTGTCTATTCAGCGATAGCTTGCCGTACCCAGGTAAAACTATCTAGGACATGTTGATGAAAGCTTATTTCGATGATGAGTTGGGCTTGTGGCAAATCAGCAAGTTGCCACAGTTCATTTGCTGTTTCCACTTTGCGCCACGCCGTGATGACGAGATCCCGTAGTTGATCGGTCTGCTGAGCCTCGGACAGGGCAGTGGCAATGGAGTCAAGCGCAGATGCGCGATAGCCTGCATCATTAATGGTGTGAGCAACTGTGATGGCATCATCGAAGCGTTGGGTTTCGGCCAGAGCAGTGGCGATGGACGCAAGCGCGTCTGCACGATCAACGGCGTCATCAATGGTGTGAGCAACTGCGATGGCATCATCGACGCGTTGGGTTTCGGCCAATGCAGTGGCGATGGACTCAAGTGCGTCTGCACGACGGCCGGCGTCACCAATTGTGCGGGCGACTGTGAGGGACTCATCAAGCACTGGCCCAGCCTCATCAACGCGCTGGGCTTGGGCCAAGGTGGTGGCAATGGAGCAGAGAACCCTAGCACGACTATCAGCGGCGTCAATTGTGCGGGCGGTGGCAAGAGCCTCGCCGAGTACTGATGCCGCCTCATCAACACGCTGGGCCTTATCCAAGGTGGTGACGATGGAGCCAAGGGCCCAGGCGCGACGGTCAGCGTCTTCAATGGTGCGGGCTACAGAGAGGGCCTCATCAACACGCTGGG
>JBLWKA010000107.1:3038-15390 GCA_048381555.1 Oscillochloridaceae bacterium umkhey_bin13 | reverse complement strand
CAGCTTGGTCGAAGTGATGGGTCTGAGCTAAGATAGTGGCGACAGAGCTAAGGGATTTGGCGCGAGTCTTCACGTCATCAATAGCACGGGCGGCTACAAGGGCTTCGGGAAGTCTATATTCAAGCAGATTCGGTCATCGGGCCGGAATAACGAAGCGCCCCGGCAACGGGGCGCGTCCTATTCACTCGATGTAGTCCCTACCGCGTAGCGGTCTCGAAGATCTGGTCTTGAGCCAGGGCAGTGGCGATAGAGTCAAGGGCATATGCGCGAGTCTTTGCGTCATCGATGGTGTAAGATGCGGCAAGGGCAGCATCAAATCGTTGATTCCGAGCCATGGCGGTGAGGATGGAAACGAGGATGTAAGGCTCAACGACGCGAGCGGTTGTCAAAGCCTCTTCGAGTACTGACGCAGCTTGATCAAATTGCTGGATTTGAGCCAGAGTGGTAGCGATAGATTCAAGAATATCGGCGCGATCATCGTCAAACACAACAACACGGGCGATTGTAAGAGCCTCTTCGAGTACTGATGTAGCCTGCTCAAACCGCTGGGTTTGCGCCAGAGTGGTGGCAATAGATTTAAGAGCATTGGCGCGCTGGTTGGCATTCTCAATGACACGAGTAGCTAGAAGAGTTTCTTCGATTACTGACGTAGCCTGATCAAATCGCTGGGCATGAACTAGGCTCGTGGCGACAGCGGTGAGGGCATATGTGCGACGGGCGGCGTCTTTGATGGCGCGGGCAGCGGTGATGGCCTCATCAAAATGATCAAGCAGGATAAGTATGGCTGCAGCATTGGCTCTAGGCTCATGACGGTCGCGATCATGTTCAGCATGGATTGATGTCATGACCTGTTGCCAGATCTGCTGCCCTTCCTGCGCTCGTCCAACGTGTTCTAATCCAAAGGCTACAGCTACGAGGATCGGCAGCTTTACTTCAGGCATAGTTATCGTGGCAATAGATGTAAGCACATGATCGAGATCATTCGTCTGCACTAGTGAACTGCCAATCGTCTTGAGTATCTCAGGAATGTTTAGCGTTTCTTCTGCCAGATCGTCCAGCAAGGTTACAGGCAGCACCGCGCTAAATTGTCCCGTCTGAATCAGCGAGCGGGCGATGCGCAGAACAATGGCGATCAACGTAAGAATGGTTCGCGTATCTTCACTAGGCACCCGCTCCCATGCGATCTGTGCCATCGCATGGGAGACCGCCTCGATGACCTTTGGCTCACCAGTCAGGAGGAACTTGATGATGATATCAGCCCGTTCACCATTATTGAGGAGATCGATGAGACGTTGGGGTGCCTGGCGACAGAGGTCACTGAGCATGGTCTGGGCGCGGGCAATGAGTTGTTGACTCAGCAAGCTTGTCGCAGGAATCTCCTTGCAGACCACTGCGATCTGCAGCAGCGCAAATGCCTTTCGCAACGGGTCGGTCAAGAGTTCCGCACTATTGACTGCCTCTTGTTCACGGCCAAGCTGCGCCATCAGCAGGAGCAGATCATCCGCGATGTTATCTGCGCGGTCGGCAATGGTGCCGCGCAGGAGGCTGTAACGCCAGAGCCGGGGCAGCATCGCCACTTCGGCTGCGGCTTCACCGTTTGCTGAGTTGATCACTGCGTCGCGCACCGTATCGAGATCGAGCACGTAGCTCCGCCCGCTCGGGTCGTGACGCAGCTTCGCCCGGCCATAGGCTCCGGTATCAATTACATCCCAGAGTTGGGCATAACTGCGCGCTGCCGCTAGATGGGGGATGTAGTGCAGTTGGGCGTATTTCCGTCGTTCGCGTTCCAGCGCATGGCCTACGCTGGCTTGCCAGATCGCATCAATACCGCCCTGCCCACCCACACACCAGTCCGCAAGCATCTGGTGGTAGCTCTCCTCATCATCGCTCGTGAAGACAAAGGCCCGCTGTGGTCGTCCCGGATCTTCGCGCAGGAAGTCGGCGAATTTGAGGTGGTAGAGGTAGTAGCGCCCCTCACCGTCGCGGGCCAACAGCCCACCAAGTCGTTGCAGCCCATCGTGGCACTCGTCGCCTGCGGTGTTGGCAAGTGCGCGGATGGCTCGTTCGCTCAGGGGATCACGGGCTGCCAGCAAGAGGCCGAGAATGGGCTTGAGTACCGTGCGCCAGCGCTGACGGTCAGCTCGTAACCGTTCAATGCTTAGCGAGAAGAGGTTCTCGGGGTCATCGGCGATGCGGGCGATCAGCAATTCTGGGTTGAGGGCGTTCGGCTGAGTCAACTCACGTGCAACTAGGTCGAGGTAAAGCGCATTCTCGTGCATGGCACGGTAGAACCGTTCAACGAGGCTGGCGTCGAGGTTGGTCACGCCGCGATGGGCAAGGATCAGGGCGAAATCCTCCCGGCTAAGGTTCGGGAGCCAGTACTCGGTGTGGGGCTTGCGCAACTCCAGCGGTTTGAGGGCATCGTTTGGGCGTGTGCCCAACAAAAAGACGATACCCGACGGTGGTTCCAGCGGCAGGAAACTCAGGTCGCGCTCGCCGTTCAGATCCTCCTCGATCTGGTCAAGACCATCAATGACGATCAGCTCCTGCCGGCCCATATCGGCGATCTCGCGCAGCGCCTGGGCGAAGTAATCCCGGAGAGCTGGACGACTATCGGAGGCGACGTAAATCTCGTTCAGGTCATGTTTGAAGATAAGCCGAGCGAGGATGTTCAGCATCAGGCCAACCTGGTGATCGGGGCCGGGCTTGATTGGGATGAAATGGTGCGCCGTTCCATCCACACCAAACTCGTGGAGTAGGCGAGCGATGATGCTGCTTTTGCCCTGCCCGGCCTGCCCGGTCACCGTTACATAACCGCCCGTCTCGCGAACCGCAGCGATGCGTGCGCGGATCTCAGCCATCTCGGTCTCACGTCCAACGAAGGACTCAAGGCGATTGGCGATAAAGCCCGAGTGATCGTGGAGCAAGGCGCGAAGCAGTTGCTCGCGGCGGGCGGCATGGTCAGCGGGTGTAGGAAGTCGTGCTGCTGCCACCGCAGCCTGGTGATCGGCCAGAACAAAGAGCCCCTGTCCTGCAAGCATCGGTGCCGGTGCATGGTCTGGCAAGGCTTTCTCAAGTCGATCAATGAGTAACTTCACGGTCACCCGACCATCGTCGAGGTGCTCGTGGGCCTCGGTACCGTTCAGGAGGTTCAGCAGCACCTTGGTTGCTATCCCTGCGCCCTGCTGCTCGCGGGCTTTCTGCCCAGGCCCGACCACGGGGATGATCACGCGCAACTTGTTGAGGTAGCGTTCCCTGGTCTGCGCATCGCGACCGTTGCGGAACTGCTCGATAGCGTCGCGGAGATTCAGCGTGAGTTGATCATCGCCAATCCCCAAGATGTCGCCAGCGAAGCAGCAGTCGAGGAAGATCACGACGCTACGAGCATTCTCGTCGCGGTAGAGGTTCTCATAGAGCCAGCGCAGCGAGAGGTATCGCTCTGGGAACCGTGCGGCGCGCTTTGCGTCGAAGTCGCCGGTGACGAGGAAGGTTTCGCTGTCGCGCGGCCCACGGGCGACCGGCAGCGCGTGGCCGCTGAAATAAAAGAACAGATCGCTCTCCGCAGTTGCCTCGTAGAGCAGTTCTTCAATCTGACGCTTCAGGGTGTCGGCGCTGAGTTGCTCGCCGGTGCGTAGCTCCACCGCAAAGCCGCAGGCCGGTGCATCCAACACTGCCGCAACCGCACGGGCATCGCGCTCGGCACCCAAAAGTCGAGCGCCGGCCGCTTCGTCAGGCGAGCCGTTCACACCGATGACCAGTGCGCGCCGGGATGGGGGGGGCCGATGAAGGAGAATCGCTCATCATGCTACTTAGATGTCGTTGGGCGGCGTCGGTGGTACGTGGACTTCAGCGGTCACATCAGCGATACTAATCTGGGCGGGAAGGGTCTCGGCGAGCAGCGCGGTGAGCAATGCGACATCGGCAGGGGCGGTATCGGTGCGAAGCGTCGCTTTGGCCTCTCCGACCTGAATGATGATCGTGATTGGCGGCGGGGTGGGTGTGCTTGGGGCACTTGGCGTTGGTGTGCCACGGAGCTTTTTGACTTCCGTGAGGAGTTGAGCGACCTTGAGGGCGAAGTCGGGAAGCGCGATCAGAGTCTGTACTGTAGCGGAAGCAGCCAGGACCCAGAGGAAAACATCAGCAGCGCCCTTCTCGCCGGTATAGACGGCGGTGATCTGCTCACCACTGCTCTGGAGTCCGTGAACCGTGGTACGGGCTACGGCACCGACTGCGGCAGGATCGGATTCCGTCGGGTCAGCATCGGTAAAAATGAGCCGGGCAGCAGCGATGTTCGTCATACGCACGATCCTCTTGTCATGTGATTACCATCAGCGTCGTCATGCCCAGCAGTAACACGGATGAATTTGACCGTAGCTATCACGCCACATGCACATGATTATACCCTGTACCTTCACAAGAGTATGAAGCAATTCTTCCGCATGGTCTCTTGAAAAAGTGTATCAGTCATCATGACCCGGATACAGGTTTGCTGAACGCTAGCGAGACCGAGCGTTGTACGCAGTGATCGCTTCGTGCGCTAGCTCGTGCATCGCGTATACTCACATCTGGCAGCATATATGGAAGGACATACGATGAGGGGAGCACGGGCATGACCTCGACGGACGGGCGTTCCAAGTTACGCAAAGGCGGGCGTGAGCTGATCATCCCTACCCAGGCGTTAGCCATGCGCTTTCGCATCGAACTTGAGGAGACCAACCCGCTGGTTTGGCGGGAAATCGAAGTACCAGGTGATGCCAGTTTTTGGGATCTCCATGTAGCGATTCAAGATGCGATGGGCTGGCTCGATTATCATTTGCACCAATTTACGGTACCGCACCCACGCACCCGACGCCCGCTTACCTTCGGCATCCATAACCTGCTCCAAGACTGTGATGACCCACCGGGCTGGGCGACCCAGATCGCCACGGTGTTCACCGTGAGCAACCCGACGGGGCGCTACTTGTATGATTTTGGCGATGACTGGTGGCACACGATCAGACTAGTTGCGGTGTTCAAGCGCGACTTTACGGTGCGGTATCCGCGCTGCATTGGCGGCGCACGGGCATGTCCACCCGAAGACTGCGGTGGAGTTAGCAGCTATGCGGAGATCGTGGCAGGCACGCTGGATGAAGACACCCGCCGTTGGCTGCCGCACGGCTATGATCTGCCCACTTTGACCCAGCAATGGTGCGCTTCAGCGATCCGTGGCGGCGGCTGGCCTACTCCTGGTATGGGGATTCCCAAGCCGGGGACACCCCGTACGAAGATCCGCCTCGCCCTGCTGTGGGTCGTCGGACATAGGATTCACGTAGCGGCACCATGGCGTGGCGCTACGTGAATAGCTTCCTGGCGACGCAAAGGGAGTCTTGGGGCTGGAGCTTGCGCATTCTGCTCGTGCCGGTCGCGGCCCGCGACGTGCCTGGCCGCTTGTCGGAGTGGAGTCATGGTGCAATGTTGTAGCCTTACTCCTCCGGCACAAACCGGGCCACCGCGTCGCCCTGGTCGCGGAAGAGTGCGCCGCGTGGGCTGCGGGCGATCCAGACGATGACCAGGACATCGCCAATTACCCCGGCAGCATTCATGCTGATCGCATAGATGAAGCAGCGGCAGACTCGCGAGTGGTGCAATCAGTGCTACTCCCAGGCCAACAAGCGACATCAGTACCACTGGGGCCGCCCTTCAAGCGTAGAACGTAAAACGTAAAGCGCAGAACGAGGCGGCTATCGTTGACCTGTGCCATTGGGCAAGCTGGCGAAGTCGTTCTACGCTCTACATGAGATTTCTAGTGGGGCGATAGCCTGCTGGCAGGGTGCGCGTTGGCTGGGAAGCTTCGGTGTGAGGTGAGCACCAGCATCACCGACAATAACGGCGACAGCTTCTGCGCGACGGCACAGGTGGGCCGAGCCGACATCGAGCCGTCGCGGCCAACGGTAGGCCACAACCGTATGTGGCGTGCGCTCCAATGTCGATCCACGCATTGAAAACCGTCTCGCTTTTCGATATAATTGTATAAACGAGATAGTTTAAGGAGCCTCGTGAACCCTGACATCCGCATGGATCCACGGCTTGAGCGCCGCATCGGCGAGAAGCGCCGCGCCCTGGACATCCAGCGCCCACTCCCCCCCGCCATCGTCGCGAAGCTCTACGAAGACCTGCGGGTGCGGCTGACCTATCACTCGAACGCGATTGAGGGCAACACCCTCGATCTTGGCGAGACCCAGCTCGTGATCGCGCACGGGATCACGATTGGGGGGCATACGCTCCAGGAGCACCTCGAGGCGCGGAACCACGCGACCGCATGCAGCTTTGTGCAGGATCTGGCCCAGCGCGACGCCATCCTGGACGAAGCCGCCCTGCTCCAGCTCCACGCCCTGATCACGAAGGATCTGGTTGAGACGGCAGGAGCCTACCGTCGCGGTGCTGTCTTCATCTCGGGGTCAGAGTATCGGCCACCCCACCACACCCAGGTGCCTGGGCTGATGCACGACTGGTTTGGATGGCTGGACGGCGATGGCCAGCGCTATCCCCCGCTTGTGCGCGCCGCGCTCGCCCACGAGATGCTGCTGGCTATCCATCCGTTCCTCGACGGCAACGGGCGTACCGCCCGGCTCGTCCTGAACCTCCAACTGATGCAGGCCGGCTACCCAGTCACGCTGCTGCTGCGCGGCTGGCGAGCGACCTACATCCGTGCGCTGGAGCAGGCCCATCATGGGCAGTTCAACCCACTGGTCAATGTGATCGGACGTGCGGTTGAGGGCGGGCTCGACCTGTTCTTGGAAGCCTGCGATGCTGTGCCCCAGGAGCTGCAGCGCCCACTCCGCGATGTGGCTGAGGCCTGCGCGATCGACGCAGCCTACCTGAGTTGGTTGCTGCGCGTGGGCCGTGTCGCGGGGAGCAAGCGCGGCGGGCGCTGGTACACCTCGGAGGCAGCGGTACAGCGCTACCAGCAGGAGGTCGCGACTGGTGCTATCCCGACGGGGCGGCCGCGCCGGTCGCGACCATAAAAGCGCACACGCCTCCCTTCACCCCTCCGGCACAAAGCGGGCCACCGCGTCGCCCTGGTCGCGGAAGAGTGCGCTGCGTGGGCTGCGGGCAATCCAGACGATGACCATGACATCGCCAATTGCCCCTGCGGCGTTCATGCTGATCGCGTAGATAAGCAGCGGCAGACTCGCGGGTGGGGCAATCAGCGCTACTCCCAGGCCAACAAGTGACATCAGCATCAATGGAGCCGCCCCTCAAACGTAGAACGTAAAACGTAAAGCGCAGAACAGGGTAGCTATCGTTGGTCTGTGCCATTGGGCAAGCTGGCGAAGCCGTTCTACGCTCTACATGAGATTCCTAGCGGGGCGATAGCCCGCTGGCAGGGTGCGCGTTGGCTGGGAAGCTTCGGTGTGCAGGGCGGCCGCCAGCATCACCGACAACATTGGCGACAGCTTCGGCGCGACGGCACAGGTGGGCCCAGCCAACATCGAGCCGTCGCGGCCAACGGCGGGCCGCAACCGTATGTGGGGTACAGCCGAGATACGTGTAAAAACGGGAAGTAAGCGGTTCCGTGTACACGTGACACCGCTATGCCTCGTCTGGTGGCGCATCTGAGGGTGTAATGAGCCCAAGGACAATCGCTCTCCCCATCGCCTCTGTTCTTGACCGGACACCCAGCTTCTCTAACAACTGGCTTACATGGAACTCAACGGTTTTTAACGATACATGAAGGCGTTCTGCCATTTCCCGATTGCGATAGCCAGCCGCCAAGAGTCCAAGCACCGTCTGCTCTCGTTCGGTGAGGGTAGCAATACTCTGCTCAAACGGTGCGGGGGCTTCCATGGGCAGTCGCTCGTCGGTGCGAATTTGTCGCACCGCGTCCACAATATCGCTGCCGGGCGTTGTCTTCGCAAGCATTCCTTGGACGCCTAGTTTAGCCAACGCCTTGGCGTAAGCCGGATCGGGGGAGGGCAACGATTACTTCACTGCGCCGCCATAGAACATAATCATGCGCTTCGAGCCTCTGTGAGGCACCCAGATGACCGATTTTATCGGCAGAGTTGCCTTAACGGATGAGTTCCTGGCAGGTTCGTGCTGTCAACTCTGCCGATAACCCGGCTCATGGCTGGCAAACTCATCCGTAAACCCGACTTTTCGCCCCAGTTTTCGCACGTTATGTTCTATGGCGGTAGAATCAACGAATCGTTGCCAACCCCCAGTAAGCGCATGGTCAAGCCTCGCCAAAGGATCCTTTACACATATCTGGACACCCCTTGTCAAACACCGGATCCGGAGCCGGGTACTCCGCGTGCCAGCGATCACCGTACTAGATGGCGAATCGCTCCTGAATGTACTGATCGGGGGGCCGCTTCGGTCGCTTCGGTGCTTGCAGGATGATCTGGAACCAGGCGTCTGGCGTCCCAATCCACAAGGAGGGAACCCGACGTGTGGCAGGCGGGATTGCCGCTTGCCAGCCATCTTCCTCCGTTGACCACACCGTTTGCTGCGCTCCCTCCCCTGGAGGTTCTAGCACATTCGACTCGATGACCTCCGCCACCCGCGTGCCGTCAGTCGTGGTCTGTACCGTATAGTGCGCCAGCGGCTGCTCACCCACCGCAATGGTCAGATGCTCTGCATAGAGCCATAAACTCGCACGCTGCTGGGCTGCGCCACCTTCGCCATACAACCGCCAATGCTGAAACCGCACATAGCCCGTTCGTCCAATGACCCGGCTAAATCGTGTGGTATAGAACACCCGATGTAAGGTCGCATCATCGTAGACCCGGCCTCGCACCCAACCCAACACTTCTGCTGGACTATGACGGTTATCATCGCGTTGTCGGTGGGCCCAATGGGCCTGGTAGTTGAAGTCGGCCACGAACTGTGCGTGGATCTGTACGACGGCGGCCCAACTCGTCGCGTGTTCGATGTGCCAGTCGGTCAGTCGCCGCATCACATTGAACTGGGTCTCAAGATAGTTCTGCCAACTCTGCCGGCGCTCAATCTGCTCCTTCTGGATGCCTAAGGCAGCATACAGATCCTGTGCGTGCTGGGCTTTGAAGACCGCACCGCCATCACTCACGAGGGCGTGTGGGGCACCGTGTTGACGAATGGCCGCATACAGCACCAGCAAAAAAGCGGTCAGATCCTGCTTCCGGCTCACCGCACTCGCCAGGATCGCTCGGCTGTAATTGTCCATGATGCTGATGACATAGATGTTCCCGCCACCCAGTTGGTGCATATCCAGGTAGCGAATATCAACCGACCAGTACTCATGTCGACGGCTGGCCGCAAAGGGCATCGGCTTGGGGGTGTGGGCTGCTTCTTCTTGGCGCAATGCCGCGTACAGGGCACGGTTACGCGCCAGAATGCGACCGCAGGTGCGGGGACTGAGTACAATCCCTATCTGCTTGAGCTTGGCGTGGAACCGAAATTCGCCGAGGTTGGGATTGCGCTGGAGCGTGCGCGACTCATGCATTGCCCGAAGTGTGACCTTGCGCCGTGGTCGCAAAGGGGTGCGCGACTTCGGATAGATGGCAGCCAGTCCCTCGACCACCCAGCGGCGCAGAGTGGCATGCACCGTGACGCGACTGGTCTCCAGATATGCAGCAATACGCTGCTTGTTCCATCCCTCCAAGTGGAGGTGGATGACCGCAAGGCGGCGTGCTTTCGGATCGCTGATCTGATGATAGGGCGGAAAGCGCCGTTGGAGACGAGGCGGGATCACTGTTGTGGCAAGGATGCGTTTGATGGTTTTCGCATCAGGACGCCATCCCGTGCGGATGGAACAAATGGTGGCAATCTCGTTGACCCGCAACGGGGGATGCTCCATGTTGAGGTCGATGATGATTTGGCGGATATAGTCAGGGAGCGCATTCGGCAGGGTTGGCGGCGGCGGCGGGGCTGGCTCAGGAGGGGCTGGCTCAAAGAGGCTGGACATCCCCAAGAGGTCGAAGCGCTGGGCGCGTCGGCGGAGCGTATGGACAGGGGTGTTGGTCTCGGCAGCCCGCTCGGTGGGGGCCTGTCCAAAGAGAACGATGGGCCGGATGAGTTCGTAGGCACGCTGGGTGTCACAGCTCATCAGCAACGCAAGCTGCTCCCAGCTTACCTCAGTTGCCTGGCGACGGCAGGCGGTAGCAACCCAAGGCTGAGGCGATAGACCCAGGCTGGCCAAAGGTAGGGCAGGGGCGGACTAAAGAATGAGCGTGAGCTTGCGGGATCAGGCCACTGCAGCCAACCCAAACGTACAATGTAGGGCAGATGTCCGTCGAGGGTGTCGTAGCCAACGCGATGGTTATGGACAAGCGCGTTGATCAATACGATGCCATTGACGAATCCAAAGGCTAGGATCATTGCCCAATCAAGGCGTCCCGCGTGATAGAAAAAGTTGCAACGCTCTTGACGCATAGGGATCGGGAAGGGAACGGGGAGGGCCAAGCCCTCCCCGCAAAAACTGTTTCACCCAAACGAGCCTTGAGGGACGCCTAGCGTCGGATGAGGGGCAAGTAGACATCCCTGGTAGCGCTAGGTTCGCTCACGAGCGATGCGCCAGCACTAATCTGGTAGAACCCACCGAAGGCACCTGAGCGCTGGTCACTCACTTCAGCATAGAGTCGCTGTCCAGCCTGAACGCGCACTTCCACCCAAAGCGGTTCCGTCCCGGATCCACTGCGCGTGGCAAGCTCGGTACGACCATCAGCAGCGAGAATCCGCAGGCGCGGTTGGAGATTAAAAGCGAGATTACTGAGACGCACCACGAGGCGCCCGGAAGTCGTAGGGGTAAGGGTAAAGAGATCGCGATCACCGGCCCGATCAATGCTGCCCGAAGTATCCTGATTCGTGGTTGCCAAGGCCGTAGCGGTGGCTGCGGTGTCACCGTGATCATCGGTCTGCACGCCTGTCACTATGACCGTCAGTTCAGTCTCGACATCAAAGCGATCATTGATGAGCACAGGTGGGGGGATCGTGGCCGAGCTACCAGGTGGCGGCGGGGCAGGCTGGCCGCTGAAGATCTCGGCAGCCGTGCCATTGGGGTTGGTAAAGCGTACGCGAATGGTATGCTCGCCGTTTTGCCTGTAGTTGAGCAGGGCGGCATAGAGGCCATCAGCCGCTTCGGGATCAGGGGCAACCCCGTCGTCGCGCAGGGTAAAGACCGAGCGCGTGCCATCGGGGGCGATCACCTCACCACTCGCGGTTGCGCCCGTAATCATCTGAACACGTTGCAGGGTGGCGATCAGGCGGATCGGGTCAGGGTAGTTAACGATCCCGCCATCCAGCGCCTGGATGCCAGCCACGAACTCGTCAGTGCTGAGGTTCGCTAGTGTCGCAGTCCAGACAATCTGGAGTTCGCTACGGGCGGTATGGCCGGGCACAAGATCAATCCGCGGTGCTTGGCCGGGAGGGGGGGCTACGGCTGCCAAGGCGGGGAAGTAAGGCCGGCGGATCGAACTGCGGAGCGACCCATCACGGGGGTCGAGTTCGGACGGGCGCACTAGCGTCTCCCAACCACTCGCCAAATAGACCCGATGTTGGGCGGTATTGCGCGTATTGTTGAGTGCAGTTGAGAAGTTGAGCCAAGCGAAGTTACTGCCTTGGGCTTGCCAGTGATCATTCATAATCGAGTTCAGTACCGGCATATCGGTATTGCACGGCCAGCCCGGATCATTCGGTTGGCAGCTATCAGGGCCGCGATACTCGTCATAGAGTCCGTAGAAGTAGTGGCCCCACTCGTGGGCAAGGGTATAGCCGCCATCTTCTACCTGCTGGAGGAAGTTCGTCGCACCAAATGTATCGCACATCTGGATGCGCCAGCCCTCGATCCCATAGCCTGCAACGTGGGCTTTCGGCCAGCAGGACGCGACCCATTGCACATCGGCCCGTCCCAGCCGTCCCGCATTGGGATAGATGGTGATCGTGCCGAGTTTGTGGGCACCATTGGACATTTCAAAGACGCCGTCGGCAAAGTAGCGCAGCATCTCTTCATAGGGTATCCGTTGCGTTCCGGTTGGATTGTTGTACAGCGAAATACTCAGATCAAAGGTGTCACTCGTGCTTAACCGGGTCGCCTCAAAATCCTGTCCGCTCACGGCGGTTGATACGGTAACGCTACGACTCGAAGGACTGAAACGGTAGCCACTCAATCCGGCGGTGAGTTGGTGCGTGCCCGCAACGAGTCCACTAATGCGATAGGCTCCGGTTGAGTCCGTCGTTGCCCCGCGTGCCCCGGTCGAAACGGTTACGCCCGCGAGGCCCGTACCATTCGCGGTAGTGACCCGCCCGCTGATGGTGTAGGTCGCTGCCGAAATGGGCGTTGCCGTGAAGTTGCGCCCACTCAGGTTGCCACTCACGCTCACACTGAGCGACGCCG
>JBLWKA010000107.1:0-2938 GCA_048381555.1 Oscillochloridaceae bacterium umkhey_bin13 | reverse complement strand
CCCGCGAGGCCCGTACCATTCGCGGTAGTGACCCGCCCGCTGATGGTGTAGGTCGCTGCCGAAATGGGCGTTGCCGTGAAGTTGCGCCCACTCAGGTTGCCACTCACGCTCACACTGAGCGACGCCGGGCTAAACGTATACCCACTGAGGCTCGGCGTGAGCGTGTAGCTGCCTGATGGCACACCGGTCAGCATATAATCGCCACTCGCATTCGTCGTCGCCGTGCGCGTGCCATCGCTCAGCGTCACACCCGCGAGGCCCGTGCCATTCGCGGTGGTGACTCGCCCGCTGACGGTGTAGGTCGGCACGGGGGCCGACGTGACCGTCACCACGGTTTGGGCCTGCTGGCTGCTCACTGCATTGCTGGCGGTGACGGTGACAATGTAGACGCCTACGGTGGGGTAGGTGTAACTCGTCGTCGCACCACTGCCCGTGCCCACCCCGTCGCCAAAGTCCCAGTTGTAGCTTACGTTGCTGCCTGCGCTGATCGTGGCGCTGAAGGTCGTGCTTTGGCCCAGCAGCGTTGGGCTGTTGTTGGTGGCGCTTAGCCCGGCTACTGGCTCGCGCGGGATCGGCACCCCTGCAGCGCATGCCGTAACCTGTACGTCGTCGATCCAGACGCTGGCGTATGGGAAGAGGCCGTCGCCAAGCAGTGAGACGACCAGGGCGACGGGTCGCCCGCGCAAAAGCCCCATTGCCGTCGGGTCAGTCAGGATACTACCCTGCGATGTCCAGACCCCGTCGATAGTAAGCGGGGCGATGCCCGTCGCGACGGCGGGGAAGATGATCTGTCCGAATGGGTCGAGCAGGTAGAAAGAGTAGTAGATCTGGTCGAACAGGTTGGCGTTGAAGTAGCCGATGGCGTACTCTACCAGCACGCTATCGGCGTCAGAAGGCATGATAAAGGCTTGCCCAAAGCTGTCGGCTGTGTCAAGAAACGGGAAGCGCGAGAGGTCATCGCCGTCAGTCATGCGGAACGAATTGGGCCCGCTATTGTAGGAGATGTAGTCTGTATTGACGACAGGCTCAATCTGTGTCCAACTGGTGCCGAAGTCCAGGGTCGGATTCACTAACATCGGTGCGCACGTGGCGGCCAGGGTGCTGGATGCGGTCTGTGTGGGAATGCTGTCGAACTTCAACTGACTTAGCTCGGGAGGTGGGACATAGCCATCGAGGTCGGGCGATAGTGGCGTGCCGGGCGTCGTGACAGGCTGTAGATCCGAGACCGGCAGCGGCTTAGAGGTGTCGCTCTGGGCGTTGGCAGCCTGAGGGATGTGTGATGCAACGACGATCAGAATCACGAGTATGCTCAGACTGAGCAGAGGGCCAACTGGGCGGTTGAGGTGCATTACTTACTCCTGGCTTGTGAGACGGTGAAGGCCGTCGTCAACTCGATCCCCGACTAGTGGGGGTAGTCCTAACAGCCGTGCCCTGGAGCGCACTAAACGGTATCGGGTTACGTTACAGGGCTTGAGCATGCAGTATTGGCGAGGTTTGCCAGAGAACTCCAGGTTTATCGAGCGGCGGCATGCAAGGGCGAAGGCATTCATATCAGGCCAGCGTAGCTCACCTTGCCAGAGATGGCGCATTCTCTGGCATCTAGAACTGGGCGTAGCGATAGAGCTATGCCGCATCAGAGCGGGCGAAACCTAGCAAATGGCGCGATTTTGCACGAATCGTTGCCATACCCCAAGATAGGTGGAAGAGAAGATGAGGGCATCGTTGCTACGTTCTGGCGCTGCCGGGCGACCACGCCGTAAGCAATAGAGACGCGTGAATGAAGAAGAGCGAAAGGCTCTACTACGCCATACGTTTATCTCAAGATGTTAGCATTGGTAAATACACCATTGGTATGAGTTGATTAGTATTGGTTATGAACTGACCATCAATCCGACCCTCATAGGTGCGTGTAATTAAAGGTGTATTATTAGAACCGATAAAAGCAAACTCACCGCTTACTTGACCGCTTGGCGTAAAAATAAGCCGCATCAATCCGCGCTCAATATTCACGATAGGATCTACCGTGATTCGGTCCCAGTTCCAATAGCTACCAGGGTGAATAAAGGGAGCAGGCGTTCCAAATAGAATTTCGAAATGCACATCGTCACCGACTTGGACACCTTCAACTAAGCCAGTCTGAGTTTGAGCTGGTAGTTCTCGGCTAATCAGGGTTATATTTGAGGCTACCAGCAATGAACCCGTTGCCTGTGTCCCAATCCCAACGAAGTCGCCTGCCTTCAGCACAACCTCACAGTAATTTGAACTGAGATTAGCACCACATAGAATTTCTAATATGCCTGCTTGAACCGGCGTTCGTGCGGCACGCCCATCATGGTTGATGATGCCTGCGATGACGATTTGATAGCTGAATAGTTCGAAGGCTTGTGCGGTTGCAGCATCCGAAGGGAGCGGAGAAGGGGTGGTTTTTGTGCCTGTAGGGCTCGGCGCTTGTGCGGCGACGCTTAAAGGGACAAGCGATACCAGCATAAACAGCGTGATCGCGATGAGCACCGATCGTTGACATCGTCCCGACGCTCCCATAGTTCAGCACTCCTTTATTTTTTGTATTCGAGGGGTATGCTTAGTGTAAGGAAAACAGCGCCACGAATACAGCGCAAATAACCGCGATCTCGCCGCGATTTTCAGGAGCTTAGTCAAGCATATGGCATAATTCGTTGGGTTGAATGGTCGTGCAGAAAGGCAGTCAAGAATGAAACTCATCCCTGGCTCACAACTGCGCAATCGGTATCGAATTGTGGAACTGTTTGGATCGGGTAGTCAAAGTATGGTCTATCACGCAATTGATGGCCATTCCAATATAAGTGTGGCAGTAAAGCATATCCGCCTCATCACACCGCGTGCTCGTGCGGCCTTTGCCAAAGAAGTTGAAATGCTCGCGCCGTTGACGCATCCGGCCTTACCTCGTCTGTACGATGCC
>JBLWKA010000106.1:0-19084 GCA_048381555.1 Oscillochloridaceae bacterium umkhey_bin13 | reverse complement strand
TACCCTCTCGCGAAGGCTGGCAAGTCTATATTCAAGCAGATTCGGTCATCGGGCCGGAATAACGAAGCGCCCCGGCAACGGGGCGCGTCCTATTCACTCGGCGTAGTCCCTACCGCGTAGCGGTCTCAATTATCACGCATCCTTCAGCTTGATCGGTACGAAGCCGTGCTATACTTCAGCCGCTTATGGCCGCAACCACGCGGTCGTAGGCTATGCTCAGATTGTAGTCGGTACGGAATGCTATGCAAAAAGATCGTTATGCTCGGCGCACCTATGGGGGCCATCGCGTGCCGCGCCGCCCAGCCTATCCCGGGCTGTTGCGGGGCCGTCGGACGCCAACCAGGCCTGGGATGCTGCCGCGCTTGTCGTTACAACTGGTTGTGGTCTTGGTTGCGGGTCTGCTCGCAACCTTTGGGGTCGCGGCAGCGACGGCCTACAGTGCCTATGCCGATACCGCCGCAATCCTGAAGCCGCGCCTCGACGCGCTTGATAACCGCGAACTGTTTCAGACTTCGCGTATCTTTGACCGCAATGGCGAACTGCTCTACGAGTTTTTTGACGCCGGACGGCGCACCAAGGTCAGTCTTGATCAGGTCAATCCACTGCTGATCAGTGCCACGATTGCGATTGAGGATAAGACCTTTTTTACCAACCCCGGGATTGATCTCGCCGGGATTGCCCGCACCCTGATTACCAGCCTGCAAGCCGGGGAGGAGACCGGCGGCGCTTCGACGATCAGTCAGCAGGTGATCAAAAATAGCGTGCTGACCGAAGAAGAGCGTGCCCCTGAACGGCGCTACGAACGCAAGATCAAAGAGATTATTCTGGCCCAGGAGCTCGATCAGATCTTCTCGAAAGAGGAAGTGCTTGAGTTTTACCTCAACGAGAACTTTTATGGCAATCTGGCCTATGGGATTCAGGCTGCCAGCGAAAGCTTCTTTGGGGTCAGTGCGGCCGATCTGAACCTGAACCAGGCTTCGTTGCTGGCGGGCTTGCCGCAGTTGCCGACGGTCTACAATCCGATCAACCATCTGGAGCGTGATGCCGAGGGCGGGTACCTGCCAGGGGTGCTGCTTGGTGATGGCTGGCTCGATTCAGGTTATCGGCTCAGCCGCCCAACTACGCCCCCGCGTGCCCGCCAGGTCGCCGTCCTGCGGCGCATGGTCGAAGATGGCTACGTGACCGAGCGCGAGGCCCGGCTGGCGATGGCCGAACCGTTGCGGTTTGCACCCCAGGAAGTCCCGCTCAATGCGCCGCACTTTGTCTTCTATGTGCGTGACCAGTTGCAAGCGCGTTACGGCCAGCAGCAACTCTTTGGCGGAGGCTTGCGCATCACCACTACCCTGGATCTGAACATCCAGCGTATGGCCCAACAAACTGCGGCTGATCGGATCAGCGAACTACGCCAGCGCAATATTCACAATGCCGCCGTCGTCGTGATGCAGCCCAATACCGGCGAGATCCTGGCCATGGTGGGCAGCATTGATTACAACGCGATTGAAGCGACCCGCACCCCCGGCGAAGAAGGCAATGTGATTGACGGGCAGGTGAATGTGGCGACCCGCGAGCGCCAGCCCGGCTCGGCGCTAAAGCCCTTTACCTACCTGGCCGCCATGGAACAGGGCATGACTCCCGAGAGTGTGATCTGGGATGTGCCCACTGATTTCCCGGTTACGGCCGCCAGTGACGCCGAATGGTATACGCCCCTGAACTACAATGGCCGCTTTAATGGCCCGGTGCGGATCCGCACCGCCCTGGCAAACTCGCTGAACATTCCGGCGGTCAAGGCCCTGAAGTTTGCCGGCGTGGCCGAAACGCTCGATCTGCTTGATCGAGTTGGCATCAAGCAGGGCCTGAAGCGGGGCAAGGATTTTTATGGCCTGGCGCTGACCCTTGGTGGCGGCGAGGTGACGCCGCTTGAGTTGACCACGGCCTACAATACCCTGGCAAGTGGCGGGCGCTACTTCCCGCCTGTGGCAGTCTTGGAAGTGACCGATGCCCAGGGCCGCCTGCTCGAAGCCTTTACCCCCAGTGCAGGCGAGCAGGTGATCGATCCCGATCTGGCCTTGATCATCTCGGATATGATGAGTGATGATCGGGCCCGCCAGGCCGTCTGGGGCCTGAACAGTCCGCTCCAACTGAGCCTGCCCGCTGCGGTGAAGACCGGGACGACCAACGATTGGCGCGATGCCTGGGCCGCTGGGTATACCCCCTTCGTAACCGTCGGGGTCTGGACGGGCAACAATAATAATGAGCCAACCGCCCGGGTCGAGAGTCTGACCGGTGGTGGGGTTATCTGGCGCAATATTATGGAGCAACTGTTCGTCTGGGTGCGTGACGAGCCCCAGTACCGCACCCTGTTTGGGGCACCCTTTGCCAATGGGGTCATTCCGACCGAGTTTTTGCCCCCAACTGGCAGTACTGTCACGCGGCGTCCGATTTGCGAACTACCTGGCCCGTATGGTGGTTACCGCGAAGAACTGTTCACGCGCCCGATGTTGATGAGTTTGCTCACGAGTACGCTTACCACGACGGTGCAACTCGAACCCGGCCCGGTTCTCGATCAGCAACTGTTGAGCCTGAGTATACCCTGTTCGGCCTTTGAGCGCGTCACGGTGGTGGTTGTTCCCACCGAAGCGGATTGGAGCAGCGACGGCGAGTTGCTGATCAGTGCACCAGCCGAGGGCGCTGACACGGCGGCGACCGCGCCGGCGGGTGGCTATTGCCGTCCGATCGAAGGGGTTACATACCCGGCGGCGCTTACGCGCACCCTGAACAACTGGAAGATCCCACCCGAAGACCCGGATATGCGGGTACGCTACGAGTGGCAGGGCGGTTCGGCTGGCCCGCCACTGGATCTGGCAACCCTGCCTGAATGTACGCTCGAGATGTTCGAGCCGCCAATTCCCCAACCTCCGGTTGCCGGGGCCATCCAGATGCCGAACCTGAAGCGTCTGGGCGAAAACCAGGCCAAGGAGCTACTGGCAACACTGGGGGTCGGAGCGGGCACGGTGTACGTGGACTACCAGGATCGGGCGCGCCTCGGTTCACTCTTTGACGAGTTTGCGCCCTATGTGGTGATCAGCACCATCCCCGCTGCGGGCGACTGGATCTACCCCGGTACTTCGGTTATTCTGGGTGTGCGTGCCCCTGAAGGCGCACCACCAGCCGATGACGCACCGGACCCGGAACCCGACCCCGACCCCGACCCGGGATCGCCTTAAGATATTGGGATGGCGTAGGGACGCAGTGTGCTGCGTCCCTATGCAACGCATCGCACCATCCAAGAACGAGGAACGTTGCTATGATTGTTTCGGGCACGCGCGACGCCACCCTGCACGAGGTGCAAGCGGTCAGTATTCACGGTACGATCTTGTACGATCTTGTCTACAGTCATGTCGGCGAGGCCCAACCCCGGCGGGCACGCCTGGGGGCCGAAAGTGTCTATGCCGAGCCACAACCGGGTGATGCGATCCAGGTCAGCTATTTGATGAATGTGGCGACGGCGGTGACCCGCCGCTAACGACGGCGCAGTTTGGCCCTGATCCGGGCCAGCAGTTCGTCGGTGCGAAAGGGCCGCCCCAGATACTCGTCGGCGCCACTATCAAGCGTTTGCACCAGCAGCCGACTGTTGCGCGGGGGGCCAACCACCAGGATGGCCCCCTGGTAGATGGCGCGTAAGGCCGCGAGTTGCTCCAGGACCTCGAAACCAGGGAGGTCGAGCAGGATCAGATCGGGCAGGCTCGTTAATGCGTTCAGGATCGCAGCCTGCCCCTGCGCAGTTTGGATCCGATAACCATCTTTTTCCAACTCGGGCACTAGAAACGCATCAACACGCTCGCCAAGACCGGCGATCAGAATCGTGAGGGTGGGGGGGGATACGTGGGAGTACATTCCTTGAGTCTCGTGGTAAGGGGTCTAGGGTGCCTCGCAGGTTGCTGGTGTGCCCGGCACCACGATCACCTGAATGCCGTCAATCAGGCCAAGCAGTTGGCGTAAGGCGGTCGCGGCCTGGTCTGTCGCTGTCTTAAGCACCCCATCTTCGCAGGCAGCAGCCAGGATCTGGCGTTCGGCCTGCTGACGGGCCAGGGTTTCGAGGTTCAGGTTGCCTGGGGCGAACCAGCCCCGATTGCGGCTATAGACCCGGGTGCCCTGGTTATCAAGCGTGACGTCGAACACTTCGGCGGGTGGCAGTTGGATCGTTACGGTGCGCCCATCAGCCGCCACCGTGACCTGTTCGGGGGTGAGTTTCCCCAGGTCTACTCCGGCCACAACGCGGCCCTGGGCGATCAGCAGCAGCGCATCACCCGCAAAAAAGTCAAAGATTGGGTTGCCCTGGCTCTGGTTGACTTCGATCACGGTCTGGACGCTGTACGAGGCCGTTTCGAGGCGGCTCAACTGTTGCACGCGCTGCAAGACCGCTGCGCCGGTGATGATCTGCGGGGTGGGCGTGATGATAATTTCGCGAATGTCGGGCACACTTGGCACGCCGCTAAACAGACGGCCAATCCCACCCAGGGCCGTATTGAACAGCAGCACCCCAATCAAGAGTGTACCGAGCATGCCGAGGGTGAGGGCCAGCACCAGTTGGGCGCAGCCATTCCCACTGCCGCCGCCCCCCCGCGAGCGCGGCGGGATGTAGGATGGGCCGCCCATGCCCCGCGGCCGGTCGTCCTCATCCTCATAGCCGTAGCGATCGTAGTCTTCGTCTACCTCTTCGCCGCGAGCCTTGCGCAGGCGCCGCTGCATCAAATTTTCGCGCCGGGGGCGCTCATCATCATCATAATCGCTCATACGCGTGCCCCAACATGCATCGCCACCGCACCCATACCGGCGTAGCGATAGGTCACATACTGCCAGCCTGCCTCGTGCATGATCGTCGCCAGGCGCTCGGGCGAAGGGAAGGCTCGTGCCGATTGGGGCAGGTAGGTGTAGGCGCTCCGATCACCACCGAGCAACTGCCCAATCCATGGCACCACTTGCTCGAAGTAGAGGCGATGGCCGAAACGAATGAGGGGATTGCCGGGCCGGGCGACTTCGAGGCATGCCACCACCCCACCGGGGCGCGTGACCCGGTACATCTCACGGAAGGCCTGGCCAATATCGGTCACATTGCGCATCACAAAGCCCGTCGTGATCGCATCGAAGGTCTGGTCAGGAAAGGGTAAGCGCAAGGCATCGCCGCCGACAAACCCGGCCCGTCCCTGGCTCAGGTGATCGAGTTTGGGCTGACCGGCCCGCATCATCGGGATGGTAAAATCTACCCCCACCACCAGGCCCGTCTCACCGGTCCAGGCTTCGAGTTCGGGCAAAAAATCGCCGGTGCCGGTGCCTACATCCAGGGCCCGACCACCCACCGGGGGGGCCACCGCCGCCACAACCTGGCGTCGCCATCCCTGATCAAGTCCAAAGGTCATGACCCGGTTGACCCGATCATAGCCTGGCGCAATCCGGGCAAACATCTGCTCGACAAAGACCGCTTTTTCTTCGGGTGCAGGCAATACACTCATCATTATTGTGGTAACTTCAAGCTTGGCTTAGGCATACGTTTGGGTACAGGGCACTATAGCAGCCCTCGCCCGCTTGTCAAGCCTGGGCAAGATCCGCACGGGCGGTCACAATGCCCTGGCTGGCGGCCCATTGACCCAGATCCTGGCGGGCCAGCGCCGCCGCCAACAAGCCCGGAAACTGGTCAGGGGTGCAGGCAAAGGTTGCAATCCCAAAGCCGGCCAGCGCCGCAGCATGGTGGTGGTGATAGGCCGGGGCACCCTCGTCGCTCAGGGCGAGCAAGGCAATGCATTGTACCCCAGCCGCGCTCAGTTCGGCGGCGCGGCGAAGCATCGCAACGGCATCACCGCCTTCGTATAGGTCGCTAAGTAGGATGAGCACGGTGTCGTGCGGGCGCTGCACCAGCCCTTGACAGTAGGCCAGGGCTTGGTTAATGTCGGTGCCGCCACCCAGTTGCAGCCCAAAGAGTAACTCAACCGGGTCGGCAAGTTGGTCACTCAGATCAACCACGGAGGTATCGAAAACGACCATCCGTGTACTTACCGCAGGGATCGAGGCCAACACGGCACTGAAGATCCCGCTATACACGACCGACGCCGCCATCGAGCCGCTCTGGTCAACACAGAGGATGAGGTCGCGCAGGCTGTTGCGGCGGCGGCCAAACCCAATCCGGCGCTCGGGAATGATCGTGCGGTAGCGCGGCTGGTAGTGGCGCAGATTGGCTCGAATCGTGCGCGGCCAGTCAATCTCGTGGTGGCGCGGGCGTAGGTTGCGGCTCGCCCGGTTCAGGCTGCCCAGCACGGCCTGACGCGTGGGTTGCGCTAAGCGCCGCACGACCTCCTCGACGACCTGTCGCACGACGTCACGGGCGGTCGCTTTGGCCCGTTCTGGCATGGCCCCCTTTAGGCCGACCAGGGTTGCCGCCAGATGCACATCAGGGGTGACACTGGCCAACAGTTCGGGTTCGAGCAACATGCGCCGCAGATCGAGCCGCTCGAACGCATCGCGTTGCAGCAGTTGAACCACCGGGGTCGGAAAGTAGCGCCGAATGTCACCGAGCCAGCGGGTGACCCGGGGAGCCGAGCCGCCCAAGCCTGCGCCGCGTTCGCCGTCATACAATGCGCTCAGGGCCTGGTCAAGCGCCAGGGCCTCGCCCTGCAGCAGCACGCCGGTGCCATCGGCCTCGCCGCCACCCAGGATCATGCGCCAGCGACGTAGTCGTTCGGAGTCAGTCATAGATCGTTTATCCCGTAGATCGTCGCCACCAGCGCCAGGGCCGCCGCCCCGCGATCCTCGTCAAAACTGGCTTGGCTGGCTGTAGTCTGTTCACTGGGCCGTTGCGCAGCCCGTGCCCCAAGCATGCGCCGTTCGCCCAGGGCAAAACTGGCGCAGGTGCGCCGCAACATCGGCAGCACCGCCATAAAGCTCTCGGCACTCAGGCGGCTCAGCCAACTGTCAAGCAGGTTCCAGAGCCGTTCGTCGTGCAGCAGCAGCAGGCCACTGCCCCGCAACAGGCCCTCGAACCAGGCTGCCGCCCCCCCCGGGGCCACGGCGGGACTTAGGGCCTGGCTGATCTGTTGGGCTGCGCTGGTGGCATCAAGTGCCCCGGCATCAAGCAGGATGCGCACGCAGCGCCCCGCGACCAGTCCATGCACACCGGGGGTGGTGGCAACCCGCCCGACCGCCGCGTGCCAGGCCGCCGCGTGGCCCGGGCGTTGCATGGTGCTCAGCGCGGCATCGGTAGCACAGATCCGACCGAACATGGCCCCGGCGGCATCATCATCAAGGCTGCTACAGGCGTTGGGCAGGCCAATGCAGATCCGGGCGACCATGCCGTCAAGCACCTGGCCGATCAGGCTCGCATCCAGTTCGCGCACGCTGCCGTAACGCAAACTGGCACTCAGGCTGCTCCGGGTCTGGCGATCCTCAACCGTTAACGCCTCCATCAAGGCGGTTGCATCGCCACTGGTCGTTGCCCGCGCCTCGAGTTGGGCCAGCAGCGGGCCAAGCGCCTCGGGTAGTTCGGCAAACAGGGCCTGGGTCACCAAACTGACCAGCACTGTCAGGTCGGTGCGCTGCTCGGCCTGATCCATAGCCCGTGCGGTCGCCGCGCTCGCCACGGTTGTACCCCATTGCGCTGCTTCGATCAGGCTCAGGTCGAAGGCCGGTTCCCAGGCGATGCGCCAGCGCTCGCGAAACGTGCCTTTGCTGCTACTCTCGATCAGTTGCCCCCAGGTAACCCCAATCAGGTTCAGGCGGCGCAGCAGGATGCCCTGCTCGCGGTGATTGGGCTTGCGCAGATCAAGCTCCAGATCACGCCAACTCGCCTCGGGGTTCAGGCGCAGGCGGCGCTGTTCGCGGCGCAGATCTTGTTGCAACGGGACCGCTGGCACCCGCGCTGGCACCTGGCCCAGCCGTTCACCAACCACCAACCGTTCATGAATCAGGCGCAGGGGCGCATCAGAACCAAAACAGAAGACCGCCCGGCTGGCCTCTTCGAGTTCGCGGAACCCGGCCATGGGCTGTTCGCGCAGGGCCGCCAGCGCTTCAGCCAGGCGTACCGCTTCGACCACATGGGCCGCCGAGGCCTCGAAGCCTTCGTTGCGCAAGACCTGGGCGACCCGCGCCAACCAGTGCGCCGCACTGGCACCTGGCCCGCCCCCGACCGTATGCTGCTGCCAGAGATGTTCGTACCAACCCGGGGCATGCACGCCCGCCCCATAGCCACTGGCCAGACTGAGCCGACTGTTGCTCCAGGGGGCAAGCGTTGCGGTCACTTTGAGTTTCGGCAGATCACGCAACAGGGCCGCGTCGGCCTTGGCGTCGGCCAGGCTCGTCAGGGCGGGCGCATGCCAGGCTCCACACACGACGGCGATGCGCCGAAAGCCCTGGCGCTGGGCCAACCGGATCTGCTGGCGCATCCAGGCTTCGCGCTGGGCCTCGCGCTGGGTATGCGGGTGCGGGTGGGTTTCGCGCAAGGCCTGCATGGCCTCAAGAATAGCCTGAAACCGCTCAACCTCATCAGCCCGCTGCTCAATCAGTTGCTCCCACCACTGTTCGCCGTCGCTATGCCCGGCGGCAGCCGCAAGCGCCCCAAGCGGATCGTAGGCCGGTTGGGCGATCAGGGCTTCGGTCTGGGCCTGCGGATCAAGCACCGGCTCGGTCGGCAAGGGCAGCGCTGCCCCGCCTTCGCTGGCCTCAAAGGCAAGTTGGTGGCTCTGGGGCAGATCAATGCAGCGCACCGGCAGGCCATGGGCCAGCGCATACTGGATGGCCTGAAATTCGGGCGAGAAGTGGGTCAGCGGGAAGAAGGCCGCCTGGCGCGGGCTGTCCACCGCGTAGACAAGCAAGGCTACCGGTGGTTCAAGGTCGGGTTCGGCCAACAAGGGCAGCAGATCATCGGCCTCGGGTGGCCCTTCGATCAGCACCAGGTCGGGTTGCAACACCATCAGCGCCCGGCGCAGACTGTGCGCCGAACCCGGCCCGTGGTGGCGAATCCCAAAGATGTGGTGGCTTGGCTCAGTCATGGTTACAGATCACGACAGGCGCGGTAGAGATCTTTCCAGCCATCACGTTCCTTGACCACCGTTTCGAGATATTCGAGCCAGACGACGCGATCCTGGACCGGATCTTTGATCACCGCTCCCACCAAGCCGGCCGCCACATCATCGGCCCGCAGTTGCCCATCACCAAAATGGGCCGCCAGGGCCAGCCCACTATTGACCACCGAAATCGCCTCGGCGGTGCTTAGGGTGCCAGTCGGTGATTTGAGCCGCGTCCGACCATCGGCGGTCAGACCGGCGCGTAACTCGCGGAAGACGGTCACAATCCGCCGAATCTCGGCCAGGGCGGGCGGCGCGGCGGGCAGTTCGAGCGCTTGCCCCAGGCTTGCGACCCGTTGCTGCACAATCGCCACTTCTTGCTCAAGGGTGTCGGGCAAGGGCAGCACCACGGTATTGAAACGCCGCTTCAGCGCACTCGACAACTCATTGACGCCCCGGTCGCGGTCGTTGGCGGTCGCAATCAGATTAAAGCCCTTGATCGCCTGCACCTCGCTCCCCAATTCTGGGATCGGCAGGGTCTTTTCGGACATGATCGTGATCAGCGTATCCTGCACCTCAGCCGGAATGCGGGTCAACTCTTCGAGCCGGGCCAGTTTACCTTCTTGCATCGCCCGCATCAGCGGACTCGCCACCAGCGCCGCTGGACTCGGCCCATCGGCGAGCAAACGGGCATAGTTCCAACCATACCGGATTGACTCTTCACTTGTGCCTGCCGTGCCCTGGATCAGCATGGTCGAATCGCCACTAATCGCGGCCGCCAGATGTTCCGAGACCCAACTTTTCGCCGTGCCAGGCAGCCCAAGCAAGAGCAAGCCGCGGTCGGTTGCCAGGGTCGCAATCGCGATCTCGATCAGTCGCCGCGCCCCAACATACTTCGGCGTGATCGTCGTTCCATCGGGCAGTTCGCCGCCAAGCAGGTAGGTCGCCACCGCCCAGGGCGACAACCGCCACTGGGGCGGGCGCGGGCGCTGGTCGTGCTGGGCCAGGGCGGTCAACTCATCGGCATATTGCTGTTCAGCGTGGGCACGCAACACATCAGGAGTGCTCATCGGGTTTCCTTTTAACGCCCAAACGCGGCATACATCACCGCCCGCAACTGCAACAGGTCGGCCAGGTCGGCGCTTCGTTCGGCCCAATACGGGTTGTCAACCAGATCAGGGGGCAGACTCGTGCGAACAGTTTCGATCAGCGTGATCGGCAGGGCCAGGGCCAGGCGATCAAGCAGCCGATCCAATTCGTAGGCGAAGCGGAGATCAGGGCGGGGTTGGCTTAGGGTCTGGCGAAGCGCCTGGATGACCACCTCGGCCAGCGCCGGACCCCAGGGCTGATCCAGGTGCAGCGCGGGCAAAGCCGGGTGGTGCGAACTGAGCCTGGCCCGTCCGCCGTCAAGCAGTTTGATCAGTAGTGGCTCACGCTGGGCGGCAGGCATGACCGTGAGCAGTGCGGCGATCAGTTCGGGATCGAGTTCAGCGCCAACCTGACTGATCAACGCCACCTGCCAGGCTTGATCGCTATAGTTCAAGGCCGCCTCGGCCCAACCCCGCAGCAGCAGCGGACGCCACTCGCTTTCGAGGCGCAGCTTCAGGATCTGTTCAGGGCTACGTTGCCAGGCCGTTTGCCAGGTGGCGGGCGGCGTGCGAGCAATGATCGCCTGGAGCCACCAGGCCCGTTCGCCCATGCCCTTGGGCGGCGTCGCGCTGACGCCATCGCGTTGCAGGTCACGCTCACAACTGGTTGGCAACCCAACCTTCAGCTTCGGAAACAGGCCCCCCTGATAGCTGAGCAGCACCACGGCCCGGCGTTGCATGCGCTGGGCCAGCCGCGAATCAGGCAGCCGCGCCAACAACGCCGCCGCCGCGTTCCGCACCTCTTTGCTGCGATCATCAAGCGCCATTTCGAGCAGATCTTCATCAGCCGGACTCAAGCCCGTCGCCAGCGCCGCCACAAACGCCGCCCGGTCGCTCGCCTTCTCGGTCGCCCAACTTGCCTCAAGCCAGGTCCGCGCTAGGGCAGGGTCATGCTGCCGCTGGGTTTCGAGTGCCGCTCGCCGTTCCTCACGACTACCGGTCTGCCAGCATTCGGTGGCGTCTAGCAGTGTTCCGCCCCCAATGAGCCCGGCCCAGCCAGGATTCAGCGCCGCCAACCAGGCCCCCGCCGACCCAAGCGCCCCCATGATCGCCGGTTGCAACTCGGGATTGGTCCGGGCCAATTCGAGCAATACCGGGGTCACGTTGGCGGGCGGGCGCTGCCCAGCCTGCGCCAGCAAGGCCAACCACTCACCCAGCAGCATCCGTTGCTTCGCCAAAATCGTCTGGAGCAAACGGGCGGCCTGGGACGAGCACTGCGGGCGCGGGTCGGCAGGACAGACGGGCACAGCATCCAGGGTCAGGGTTGGGGCACGCTGTCCGGCCCGCCGATAGAGCGCCGTTGCCGCTGCGGCCGCCAACAGTTGGGCCGCTGGTGCCGCCTCCGCGGGGAGTTGGGCCACCAGATCGCCCAGCGCCCCTGTGGGCGGCGGCGGCAAACCACGCCGCTCGCTCCCCAGCAGCGCCGTGGTCACCAATTCATTCCAGTAGGCTTCAGATGGGTGCATCAATACGTCCAAAATCTAAAATCTAAAATCCTACATACGCATTGCCCACCTGCATCCCCAAGGGGGCGAGCGAAACTCCATCCCAGATCCCACAAAGGGTGCCCGGTGCGCCACCACTGACCGCCAGCACCTGCCAGGGTGGCGCAGTCCCTGGGGTCAACGGCAAGCCGTGCCCGTCTTCGTCAGTCACATACCAGTGTGGAGCAGAACCGGCCAGGCGGCATGGCCCAATCAGCAGCGGGTAGCGTTCGAGCCAGGGATTCGCGGCGAGCACCGCCGCATACTTCCCCAGCGCCGTATCCAGACTCGCCGTTGGCAAGGTGCCAGCATAAGGCAAACCGGGCTGCCGCTCGCGCACGAGTACCCGCAACGGGGCCGCACTCGGAAAAAAGACCAGTTCGGCCGTCATCATCTGGCCTGGAATAAGGCTCCGATCAAGCGGTTGGTTGCCTGCACTAAAGGCCAGGACTAAGGCCGGCTGCTGGCTGGTCAGCCCCCACAGCCAGGTGCGCTGCACCCGTAACTGTTCTTCTTCCTCTTCCTGGCGACCCAGCACCAGCCACTGGTCAAGCAACCCCGTTTCCACCAATACGTCTTCCTGGCGCAGCGTAAAGCCAAGCGCGGCCCGCAGATCGGCCTGGGCCGCTACGGGCAGGTTGCCAAGCGCCGGGTAGGCCCGGGTCAGCAGGTACAGCCGGGCGAACTGTTCGAGCAGGCGATTCTGCCAGCCCGAGCCACTGGTGGCGGCGCTGGCGGCCAGCCGCAGCAGGCGAGCGACCCCGGGGGCTTGCGCATCAACCATACGCGCCGCCATCCGCTGGCAGGCGGCCGGCAGATCAGCCTGCTGACTCGCCAGACCGCTCCGTACGCGATCAGTCAGCCAGCGTTGCAACTCGTCTAAGCCCTCGGCGACCCGTTGCTCGCGGTTGCGCTTGCTGCGTGGGCTGGCGCTAGGCGCAGCCGGGGGCGCAGCCGGGGCTTCGGCCTGGGTTCGTTTGGCGGCCCGCCCGGCGAGCCATTCACGCACCCACGTGGGCGGCTCGGGGGTGGCGGGCGTATCGGGCTGACTGGCGAGCACAAGCAGCAGGCCGAGCGCATGTTTGCAGGGAAACTTGCGGCTCGGGCACGAGCAACGGGTTGCTAGATCGTGCAGATCAACCTGCGCACGATAGGGATCTTTGCCACTCCCTCGGCACTCGCCCCAGGCCGCAGCCTCGTTATAGCCTAGCGTGACCCAATGGCGGGGATTCGCCAGACCCTGGCCCGCCTTGAACGAAGCCGGATCAGGGGCCAGCGCCTCGATCTGTTCAGAGGTTGGCAACATCGGCTTACGGACGCTCATCCTGGGTCAGAATCAGACCGTGGGTGCGGGCGCGCACCAGCGCTTCGACACACTCGTTATCCAGTTCACTGCCCGCAATGCGCCGCAAAATCGCCACCGCCTCGTCACTGGTACGGGCTGGGCGATACGGCCGGTGGCTCGTGACCGCATCGAACACATCGGCCACCGCCACAATCCGGGCAAACAACGTGATCTGTTCGCCGGTCAGACCAGACGGATAGCCGCGCCCATCAAGCCGTTCGTGGTGCTGGGCCAGCGCCGACCACGAATCACGCAACAGATCCAGTTCGAGCAAGCCGTTGTCTTCCAGAAACTCGACCCCATACAGCGGATGGCGACGCATCTGCCGAAACTCCGGGTCGCTCAGGGCCTTTCGCTTTTTCAGGATGCGATCCGGCACCCGGATCTTGCCCACATCGTGCAACTTGCTCGCAATTCGCAGCCGGTAGACCTGATCGGCGGGCAGGCCCAACTCCTGGGCAATCGCCACCGAGAACTCACTGACCCGTTGGCTATGACCGCGCGTATAGGCATCCTTCAGGTCAATCGCCCCGGTGATCGCGTCAATAATCCGGGTCGAGAGCGTATCAACTTCGGTATAGAGTTGGGCGAGCCGGATGACCGTGGCGGCCTGGCTGGCCAGCGACTCGAAGAGCGCCAGGTCATCGGCACTAAAACTGTGCCGATGGTTGGGATTAAGCGCCTGCGCCCCCCCGATGATCTGGCCCTCGACGGCCCCACGACTACCGCCCAATTCGATCCGCGGCGCCCGCAACGGCACACACAGGATCGCCCGGGTTACGAAGCCGCTATTCGCATCAATTTTGCGATAAAAACGGGTATCCTTGCTCACATCATTGACGACCACGGTTTCGCCGGTATTCACGACATGGCCGATAATGCCGTGGCCGTAGGGCACCCGACTGGCCGCCATATGTTCACGCCGGTAGCCCGTCGCCAGGTGCAAGACCAGATCGCCCGCAACTTCATCACGCAACCAGATCGAGGTCGCCTCGACATCAAGCAGTTCGCAGGCGTAACTCATAATCCGATCAAGCAGTTCGTCACGGTCGAGCGTCGTCGAGAGGTGCGAAATAATTTCGAGCAGCGCCTCCTGGCGTTGTTGGCGGCGGCGGCTCTCGGCCAACAGGCGCGCCTTCTCAACTTCGGTCACCAAGCGCGAGCAGAGCAATTCGACCAGGGCGATCTCGTCATCGTCATCACAGGCTTCGGCGGGCAGATTGAAGAGTTGCACCACCCCGAGGGGTTGCCCCCGCAGCATCAGCGGCACGCAGTACATGGTTTGCAGCGCCAGATCGGCCAGTTCGCCAATCGAACGATCCCAGCGCGGATCGTCCATCACATTGGCAACAAAACTCGGGCGACCCTCACGCAGCACATGCCCGGCCACCCCCCGATCCGCCCCGATCCGCTGCCCCACCATCGCCTGACTGGCCTCGTTGCCCTTCACCACCTTAAAGACCAGGCAATGCTCTTCCTCTTCGTACAAATAGAGTGTCCCAGCCTCGGCTGAGGTCACAGCAATCAGCAAATCGAGCATTTGGTCAAGCAGGTCATCAAGTTCGGTGCTCGCGGCAATCCGATTCGCCCGCTGAATGACCTCGATCACGCTCTGTCGTCGCGCCTCGTGCGTGGGCATGGCTTCCTCCGTGAACGGGGAATGGTCAAGTGGCTAATCAGCCCGGGCCAGGGCGCGCACATAGCGAACCAGTTCATCAGGATCGGCGGCCAGGGCCACCGGCATGCCGGCTTCTTCGGCGATGCGGGCCAGCGGATAGTCATCAATCGTGCGTTCGCCTTTGTAGTCGAACATCACGCGGGGCAGCAAGGCGCGGGTGCAGCCGCTGGCCCGGAGGGCCGGAATGGCATCCTGGGCGGTCAACAGGCCACTGACGGTGACCATTTCGCCAAAAAACTGGTTGGTGATCGGCACGACCTGAACGTCGACGCCCTCAACCCGACGCAAGCGGGTCGCAACCTGTTCGAGCATTGGCGCAACCAGGGTACCACAGACCAGCGCCAGGCGGGTGGGCCGGGGCAGGCGCGGCGGCAAGCGGCGGCGCGCTTTGGCCCACAGATCGAGGAAGTCGCGCACCATGCCCACCCCATTCGAGTACTGGGGCATATCGTCGTAACGGTCGGCGGCAGGCACCGGGCGCCCGGCCAGAATATAAAGTTCGTCACTCGGATAGACGAAGGTCAGGCCCAACTGCTCGCGGCACTGCGCCCCAAACAGTTCGATCAGATCAATCACGGCAGCGGCCTCATCAGCCGTAAAGCAGCGTAGCGGAATGTCGGTGGCTGCACCCAGGCGCGAACAGAAGCCGAGCGCCGGATCATGCACGGGCTGGGGCTGGCTCGCCAACGGCATCACCGGCGCGGGTGGATTGCTGCCGTCCCACAGCGGTTGGCGTTCCCAGTTGGTATCAATCCAATCGGGCGTCTCGTGAACCTGGATCGCCGCCTTGATCGTGCTCGGGCGCGAGCCATCGAAGCGCAGTTTGGTCAAGCCAACCGGCACCACCGCAATTGACTGCACCGTCGGAGCCAGCGCAATCAGGTCGGCAATGCTCTGACGCAGCACCGCGCCATCATTCGCACCGGGGCAGGCGACAATCTGGGTATGCACCTCGATCCCCATCGCCGCCAGGCGGCGGATCTGCTCACGCACATCGGGCACGTCCTTCTTGCCGAGCATCACCGCACGCCAGAAGGGGTCGGTCGCATGCACACTGATATGCATCGGAGACAGGCGCTGCTGCTCGATGCGAGTCCAATCCTCTTCCGTCAAATTGGTGAAGGTCACAAAATTGTTGTACAAAAACGAAAGCCGGTAATCATCGTCTTTCAGGTACAGCGTTTTGCGAAAGCCTTTCGGCATCTGGGTCAAAAAACAGAACGGACATTTATTATTGCAGGTACGCAGCCGATCAAACAGCGGCTCGCTAAACTCGATCCCCAGATCCTCATCAGGATCTTTGTGCAGCGTATACCGCTGCTCGACTCCGGCCGCATCACGCACCCGCAACTCAAGCTGCGGCTCGGCTACGGCAAACCGGTAATCAATCACATCACGCAGGCGCTGATCGCCAATTGCCACGAGCGTATCGCCAGGGCGTAAGCCCAATGCTTCGGCCAGACTATCCGGGGCCACCTGCGTAATCAGGCCACCCTCGCCGCTAATCTGTTTCACGTCAGGCTGATATTCCACAACCATCCTTTATTCATAGTTGTTGCATGACAACAGTAGAGCACACAAGATAGTATTATACCAAACCTTGTTGGGTGCTGTGCCTGGGTTTTTCCTATAGACTGTAGTATAATTTGGATGCTATAATCACCATCCCTGCCCTTCATACAGCGAAACGAGGAGTGCCTGATGAGCATGAATGGCTCAGCTCTGACCGCCCTGCACGTGCTCCAGGGGCGCATCCAGACACTTAAACTGTTACCACGGATCGGCTGGCTGCAACGGGGCGTACGCGATGTAGAGAGCGTGGCCGATCATAGTTTTGGCGTCGCGAGTCTCGCCCTCCTGGTTGGCGATCTCTATCCTGAACTGGATCGCGGGCGAGTCCTGGCGATCGCTCTTGTGCATGATATGGCCGAAGCCCTGATTGGCGATCTGCCTGCTTCGGCGAGTCGGCTGCTCGGCAAAGCCGCCAAGTACGAGGCCGAACGCAAGGCGATGCTCGAACTGTTTGCGGGCCATCCGCTGTGTGAGCACTACCTAGGTCTGTGGGAAGAGTATAGCACCGCCGCCACGCCCGAAGCGCGCCTGGTCAAAGCGCTCGACCGCCTCGAAATGCTCGCCCAGACCCTGGCCTACGAACGGAGTGGGGCGCGCAATCTGGCCGAGTTCTGGGAGGATCGCAACGGGTGGAGCGACGAGTTTCCCCTGGTTCGCGCGCTGGCCGATAAGCTCTTCGCCGAACACACGGCGCAGCATGGGCTGTCCGAACGGGCCTTGTAATCTTTGTGGGGCGTCCGATCACCGCACAGGCTCAACCACCTACCCGCCAGATCTGCGCCCCTACCGCAGGCAGGTGATCAAGGAGCAGCCTCCCGCCTTGCACCTGGGTCGTCTGCCCGCTGAACAGTTCGTGCAATGCGATCCCATCAGGCAGGCCCGCGTGGCGCACTGGCAAGGCCCGCAGCCCATCATCGGCGCGCCGCACCACAATGATCAAGCGCTCTTCGGTGGCTTCGCGTTGGAAGGCCAGCGTATCGCCCGCACCATAGAGTTGCTGAAAGCCACCCCAGCGCAGGGCCGGAGCCTGTTGGCGTAAGCGGGCTAGTTGCTGCACATAGGCGCGTAGCCCATGTTCCCAGGCCGTCTCGTCCCAGATCATACAACGGCGCGAATCAGGATCGCCCTCGCCCTCCATACCGATCTCGTCGCCATAATAGACGCACGGCACGCCGGGGTAACAGAAGAGCAAGGTCATCGCCACCTGTACCAGTGGCATGCTGCCACCGACTAGGGTACGCAGCCGGGGCGTATCGTGGCTGCCCAGCAGGTTAAATTGCTGGTTGGCGATCTGCCAGGGGATCGCCGCCCGGAAGGCCGTCCATTGGGCGACCAGTTGGGCCGTCGCCAGCGGGCGGCGATCCGTCCAACCATGCCCCCACTGCGCCCCAACTTCGTGCCCACTCAGCCAATGCCAGAGCGGGAAGGTGAAGCCGCGATAGTTCATCGTGGCATCAAGTTCGTCACCCTGTAAGTGGGGCGTGCCATCAAAGAAGTGTTCACCGAGCAAGTAGGCGTTGGGGTGTTCGGCCTTGATCGCCCGCCGAATCCCGCGCCCAATCTTGTGGCCCAGATTGTGGGGGCCTTGCCGCCCCAGCATATTCGCCACATCAATCCGCCAGCCATCAATCGCATACGGCGGGCGCAACCAACGCTGCATGATCGCCGCTGGCCCGGCGTACATCAACTCGCGCAGCCGCTCGCTGCGATAATCTAGTTTCGGCAGACTCGCCACCCCGAGCCAACACTCGTACTGGTCGGGGTGCTGATTAAAGGTAAAGAACTCGTTTTCGGGGGCTTGCGGATCAGCCTGCGCTGCCAAAAACCAGGGATGGGTTGCCCCACAGTGGTTCGGCACAATATCGAGCAGCAGGTGCATGCCACGGGCCGTCAACGCCGTGCGCAACGCGGCCAGGGCGGTCTCGCCCCCCAAATGCGGGTCAACCTGCTCGTAGCTCGCCACATCATATTTGTGGTTGCTCGGGGCCAGGAAGATCGGATTAAGATACAGCGCCGTGATGCCTAGTTCTTGCAAATAGTCGAGGCGCTGGGTGATCCCTTGCAGATCGCCCCCAAAAAACTCCATCGCGCCATTGGTACGATCCGGCTGCGCCCCCCAGGGCCGGGCCACTACAGGCCGCCCATTCGAGCGTAGCTCGCCATCGCGCAGATTGTTGCTCGGATCGCCATCCCAAAAACGATCAGGGAAGATCTGGTAAAAGACCGCATCACGCACCCAGTTTGGCGCGTCGGCCCGGCTGAGTAGCTTGAAATCGTTGGCGTCGGTCGGGTAATGGTTGGCTACCCCGGCCGCGTTGTAGCAGCGGTGGCCCTGCGGTGTCACTAGCAAAAAGCGGTAGCCGGTACGGGCCATGCGCAAAGGTAGCTCGGCCTGCCACCAGCGACAGGCCGCCGTTTCGCTTACCAACTGCATCGGGGCCACGGCCTGCTCGCCATCGGGGCAGGTACGCAACCAGACCGCCTCAAGCGGGGCATCGTGCCCAACCCGCAGGCGCAAGGTCGCCGTCGCGCCGAGCCCCTGGCCCTGCAACTGCACATACAGCGGCGAGCCATCATGGTGAATGCTGTCGGTCCATTGTAGTTCCATGTTAACCATCACCATTGATCATACGTGCATTCACAAACCAGGATGTTTGCGGTTGCGTTTTGACGGCGCAGCCGTCAAAAACCAACCGCCACAATAGGTTCGTGGTGGGGGGGGGGCCGCCCCCCCCCACACACCCCAAACCGGCTTAAACACCCAGCCGCTCGGACGCAGCGGCCCCCACCCACCCCCACACACCCAC
>JBLWKA010000105.1:0-19287 GCA_048381555.1 Oscillochloridaceae bacterium umkhey_bin13 | reverse complement strand
ACCCCTCCCCCTCAGCGGGGGGAGGGGATCCGCACCGCAGCACAATGAACGATTTGGCGATCTCCCCCCTCCCCCCCTGTGAGGGGGAGGGGGGGAGGGGGGCGGGGGGGCGAACGAGATGTGCCAATCTCATAAACATTACACGTAGACGCTAGACGCTGGTGCCCTGGGCCTAAACGCCTCGGCAAGCCAGTGCGGCTACCAGATCTCGGCCGGACGGGCGAACAGTCGCCCCAGCAGGCTAAAGAAGACCCCCAGCGCCCCAATCCCCAGCAGGCCCACGCCCAGCCAGCGCTGCCGCTGATCAAGCGTACTGCGCAGCGCCAGCGCATTGTCGTAGCGCAGTTGATCACCCAGGGCGGCAAACTCACGGGCAGCCACTTCGGCGGCCTCGCGGGCCTCGGGGTAACGCAGCGTACGCGTCAAGGCGTCGGCCTCGATCAAGCGAGCAGTTGCGTTGAGGCCACGGGCGGCCCGCTCAGTATAGATCGCCAATACCTCGGCCTGACGGGCATCACCCAGGCTGCCATAGAGCGCCTCGGCTGAACGGATCAGTTCGTTGGCCCGGGTGTAATCGGCCCGCTCCAGCGCCTGACGGGCACTCTCGGCGAGTTGATCGGCGCGCATTCCCGCTTCGCTGCGCTGCAAGAGCGTGCGGGCCTCGGCGGCGAGTTCGGGTGGCTGGGTGGCAGCCTGGCGCTCCAACCAGGCCAGGGCACCCTCGAGTTCCTGCTGGGCCGCAGCATAACTACCCTGCGCTACCAGATCACGGGCCAGTCCCAGATCATACACTGTCATGGCATTCTGACGATAACCGCCCGCCAGATAGGCTGGCAACCAGGCTTGCCACTCGGCTTCGAGCGTACTCGGGGCCGCATTGTAGGTACGTTCCAGCGCCGAACGGTAGCCACTGCTGCGTGCGGTCACGGTCAAAAATTCGCGGAAGCGGGCAAAGCCGTCGCGGTCAATCAGAAACGCCACCACCGACAGGGTCTGCGGATAGGCCAGGTCTGGCTGGCCGTAAATCTGATTCCGGTCGTCAAAGCTGCTCCAGGAGAGCAAGCGACCCTGGCTATGGGCCAGACGCAGACTCTCGATGCGGCGGTCCAACTCAGCGGTGGGCCGTTCCATATACTGCGCAATGCCCTCTTGAAAGCCGGTATTGACCCGCCCGCCGCCCAGATCCGCAACCACGATATGGGTCAACTCGTGCCGCACATTGTTGCGCACCTCTTCGGGAGTTTGCATAGCGGTACGCTCGATAATCACCACCAGTTCACGGCGGCGAAAATCGGCGTGCGCTACCACCCCAGGCACATTGCGCGCAGCGGGATTATCCGCAAAATAGGTCTCGCTCGTAGGGTAAAGCTTGAGGGTCAATGGGGGAACGGTACGGTGCCCAAAAGCCAGGGCCAACTCCTCGTAGATCGCATCAACCCAGGTAGCATAATCCGCCGCCGTCGCTTCGCTGCCAGGGGCGTACTGCAACGTAAAATAGGTGGTAGCCTGCTCGCGCCAATCAAGCCGGGACTGCGCCGCAACCGGGGTTGCCACGCTAAACCCAAGTAGCAGGGCCAGCAGCAGCACCAGCAGGCGGGTCACAACAGGCGGGTAACGTAGAGCATCCATACCCACAGTCTACCAGATTGAAGCCATGCCTGCATGCAGGGTGCGAGATGAGCGCATAGGTCGTGGTACCATACCCCAACGTAAAGGAAAAAAGGCAAAGTCCGTTATATCGGGGCCTCGAACTATAGCGCGTGGCGACTGGTGCAGGCCCTATGGACGAGTGATCGCCGTGGGTATGCGCCATATATTTGTGTCCAGCCACGCTACAATCTCGTCTACCGCGACGAATTCGAGCGCGAGTTGGCCCCGGCTTGCCAGGCCCTCGGGATCGGCGTCATCAGCTACTCGGCCCTTGGATCGGGCTTTCTCTCGGGCAAATATCGCCGCGACGGTGCTACCCCCAAAACGGCGCGGGCCGATAGTGTGCAACAACGGTATATGAACGAACGAGGCTGGGCCGTGCTCGAGGCCCTCACCACGGTCGCCGAGGCCCGTGGTGCAACGCCAGCCCAGGTAGCGTTAGCGTGGCAACTGGCGAAACCCGCCGTGACCGCACCGATTGCCAGCGCCACCAGTACCGCGCAGTTGCACGAACTGCTGGGCTGCCTGGAACTTCAACTGACCCCCGAGGAGATCGCAACACTCGAGGCGTAGCAGCGTCAGGGTTAGGAGCTATGACCATCACCTCACTTTCACCCTTTGATCTTCAGAGTGACCAGTTTAGTTTGAAAGTCGGGGCCCGCCCGCTCGAAGGCGAGCCGCTGCTTATCGTAGAACCAACCAGTTACCTGGCCGAAGTGGGCCTAAAAGAGCTGATCCTAACCGAGGATCACGCCTATTACTATCGGGGCTTGCCTGGGAGCGAACCAGCCCAGTGGGATGCCCTCCGGTTACTATTGCCCACCCTGGCCCAAACCTACCCAGCCCACTTCGTTTACACCGCCGATGGTGATCAGATCAGGTGGCACAATCGGCTAACCGGGCAACAGCTTGCGTTCCGTTTAGGGGATGCGGCCAATCTGCCGCTCGCGCCGCTTGACTGGCTCGGACGCCAAGTGCAAGAGGATCTGTTGATCCTCGCTGGTGATCCCGACACAGGCTTCCCCCTCATCGCCGGCCAACTCTGCTTCCCCAACCACTGGTGTCTCGACGAAAAGCTGGGCTTGCCGTTGCTGGCAATTCATGAGCCAGTGCCCGCCTACGCGGCCCAGATCGGACGATCCACCGATCTACTGATGGCCCGGCTCAAGCCTGAGCGCCCGGTCTGGCGACGCAACTGGTCGGTCGTCGTCAGCGCCCAACTCAATCTGGCCTCGCGTTACCAAGCCGAAATGGCAGCCCGCAAAACAACGATCACGGCGGAAAATGTGGGCGAACGCTGCTACTTTCGCACCGAACGCCAAACCCTAAGCCGCCTGGAACCGAGTGGCGCGATCCTGTTTACGATCTACACCCAGGCCGCACCAATTGCCAGCCTCGCCGCCGATCCCGGGTGGGCCAAACGCTTCCTGAACCTATTGCACAGCACCCCTGAAGCCATGCGAACCTACAAGGGTATTACACCCTACTATCCGGCCTTGGTTGCGTATTTAGAATCCCAGGCTCGCTAGGCATCAAACAGATCGGCATAGCGCGCCCGCCATGCGATGGTGCGCTCGGGGCTATCCGCACTGCCGTCGAAGTTTGTGCGGATCGTTGCCGCAAGCGCAGCCAGATCTGGGCCAATCAAGACCAGCGTATTCAGCGGACTAATCGGTTGTTTCGGCCGAAACGCCGTCAGGCTGTGCCGCCCGGCAACCAGATGCACCTCGTCGGGCCAGGGCGCATCGCTACAGTGAACGAGCCCTTTGGCCCGGTACACTGTGGCCGGTAACTGATCAAGCGCCGTCACCAGGGCCGTGCGCCGTAGCGGCAGATCAGACTGCCAGACCAAACTCGTAAAACCATCACCAGGCTGATGCGGCGGTAAATTAGTTACGTCGAGTCCAAGCTGCCTCGGCCCAAACAGCAGTTCCGGCGCAAGCTGACCCTGCACCGCAGGCACGATCACGGCACGGGGATTGAGTGCCCGCACCTGGCTTTGGGCCGCCTGTTGCGCGGCTGGACTGATCAGATCGCCTTTGCTCAACACAATGATGTCCGCCGCCCGCAACTGCCACTCCGCCACCGGGGCTGCCGCCAGGGCCGCGTCCAGGTTAGCCGCATCGGCGACTGCAACAATCGCATCCAGGCTCAGACCAGCTTCGCGGGCACGCCGCACCAGCGCCCCTGGCTCGGCCAGGCCACTCGTTTCGACCACAATCTGGTCCGGCTGATACGCCAGCACCTCTTCGACTGCGACCAGAAAATCAGAACCAGCCGCGCAACACAGACAGCCACCAGGCAGTTCGATCACCGGGGCCGCACCTGTCCGGGCCAGCGCCGCGCCATCAAGCCCAACCTGTCCAAACTCATTGACAATCACAGCCAAGCGCCGCCCACCCGCACCCTGCCGCAGCAGCGCCTGCAACAGGGTGGTTTTGCCACTGCCTAAAAAGCCGGTAACCAGCGTAATTGGTGCCATTATTTAATACCGTCCCGTCCCAGTCTCGGCATAGCCGGTCAACTCAACATAGCCATAGCCCGTAAGCGATTGACCGGCTTGCGTGCCCTGGATCGCCACCGCGCCTTCCCAATAGACCACCGCCAGCGGCATTTCTTGATTGGCAAGCAGCGGCGTCAACTCCAACCGCAGATCAAGGCTCGCGACGGTCAATGCCCAACGGGCCGGATAGACCGCCCCCGAGGCTGGGCTGCGCCAGGTTGCCAGCACCTCCAAACTGACATCATCACTTGCCAGTGGGGTTACGGCCCCATCAACGCCAATCAGCGAGCCGAAACTGTAGCTCAGGCCGGTAGGGGTACGCACCTGGGCATACATCAGATCGCGCCCATCCTCAAGCTGAATGCTAAACCAATCCCAGCCGACCGCATCGCCTTCGAGCGCACTCGTGCCCCACTCGTGATCCATCCAACTCAGCCCGGTCACCAGATGGGTCTGGTCACCAATCCGAATAGTGCCACTGGTGAGCATGCGGGTCAGCGAATAGTAGTATGAGGCATTGCCAAGACTTGGCCCCTTCTGGCTAAAGCCCCGGTCGCCTTGCAACGCGGGCGGCTTGCTGCTCACCAGGGTCAGGTCAAGGGCGATCGGCCCTTCGGCAGCACGTAACTGCATCGTCATACCCTCGGGGCCGCTGCCTTCAGCGGACCAATCCTCCAGAAAAACCCGAAACGGCGTACCACTGGCCCCGGCCAGACCCATGGCCCCACGACTAAAACGCTCGAAAGCGTAAAACTGACCATTAGACGGATCACTCAACGCCATATGGGCCATATAAATATCATTGGTGGCCCACGCCGAGCTACGCTCGGCAGGCTCGGGAGTCAAGGCACTGCGAAAAAAGGTCAATTGAAAGCCAAAGCGCCGCCCTTCAGCTTCGAGATTGCCGGTGTAGTACCACCACTCGGTCTGATATTCCGGATGCGGGCCGTGATCAGCGGGAAAGACAAACGGACGCGGGGCCAGCACCTGCGCGAAGCCCTCGCCGCTGCTACTTAACGCCCCCGCCGCATCAATGCTGGCCCGAATCGCCGGGGACGGCGCGGCGCAACCAACAAGGAGAAGGCAAGCTATGCAAAAAAGAAGCCAATAGGTACGCATGGTGATCCATTTCTAAGGGATGGTTCAAAATCGCATGACAAGCAACCGTCATCATGCGCCAGCAGGATCGTTCACGCCCACGGCAGCGGGTCTACCCAATGCAATGCTTAAAACTCACGAACTCGATGCAATGGGGCGCGTACTTAATCAAGCAAGGATGCTTGACAGTGCTGATCCTATCGCGTATGATGGGCCGCAGATTGTAAATCATAATCAGTGTACCCGATCCTGATCTACTGGCGCAAGTCGCGCCCGCAGCCCACTGAACGGCACCGATTCGCTTTACGCATGCAGACGGGGTACTTATGAGTCAGCGACGTGGACGATGGGCAGTCGTGGTAATGGTCGTAGCAACGCTGCTACTGACCACACTGCCAGCCGCACCGGCCCAGGCCCAGACCAACCGGATCTATTTTCCGCAGACCGGCCATTTTCTGGGTGGGGCCTTCCGTTCGTACTGGGAGCGCAACGGCGGGGTCGAGATCTTTGGCTTTCCGGTTTCACCCGAGTTTGTCCAGAACCGTGATGGGCGCGTGGCCCAGTATTTTGAGCGGGCACGCTTCGAACTGAATGTGGTCAATGGGCAGGCCGTGATCAGCTTGGGGCTGGTTGGTCGTGAATACCTGAGTGCAACCGGGCAGGGTTTCCCCCGCGTTGCGCCGGTCAATGCGCCCGGCATTCGCTACTTCCCCGAAACCGGCCATATCATTCGCGGCGAGTTCAAGAATTTCTGGGAGCGCCGGGGCGGTGTGAATGTCTTTGGCTTCCCCCTGAGCGAAGAGTTCGTCCAGCAGCTTGATGACGGGCGCAACTATATCGTCCAGTACTTCGAACGCGGTCGCTTCGAACTGGTTGGGCGTAACGTGCGTCTGGCCACCCTCGGCAGTGTGTTGGTGCCCTGCCAACTGCGGCCCGGCTTTGCCGCCAATGCGCCACCGGCTGGCCCAGTGCCCGAAGGTGACTCGAGCCGCTGTCCGCCTCCTGGCAGTGGTGGGGGTGGCAGCGGTGGCGTTCAGCCACCCAATCAACAAGCCCGGGTCTTCCCTGATCCAGCCCCGCCCGGAACCACTTTCGGCTTCGAGGCCCGTGGTTACCAACCCGGCGAGGAGGTCGCGCTCTGGTTCAATCTGCCGAACGGTACGACCCGCCCCCTCCCCTACCGCGCCCCCGCCAATAGCGATGGTGTCATCCTGGTTGGCTTCCTGACCGAAAGCCGCGACCCACTCGGCAACTGGAGTATCGTCGGCCAAGGGTTGCGGAGCGGGACAGTTCGCGTGGCAACCTTCCACTTGAGTCGCTAGACCAGTCGCCTTCGTAGCCTTCGTAGGGACGCAGCGTGCTGCGTCCCTACGTCTGTCATGCGGCATCATCAAGCGTAATTGGTATGATGCCTATCAAGCGATCTAGCCTCCCATCCAAGCGCGGCAATGTGTTATTCCATGCGCGGCAGTGTCATTCCGAACGCAGTGAGGAGTCTTCGCTGACTCTCGCTGAAGACCCCTCACTGCGTTCAGGGTGACAAGGGAGCCAAACACGTTATCCTTATCCACCCGTAAGCGTTACGGTCGCGCCGCCAGGATCAGGGCAAGCTCAGTCTGGCTGCCATCCTCGCGCACCACGGTGAGCGTAATCGTTTCGCCGACCCGGTGGTGCAGATCAAGCAACCCGATCAACTGGTCGCTATCGGCTACCGGGCGACCAGCAATCGCAACAATAATATCGCCATTGCTCGCCCCAGCCGTGCCGCGCTCCCCATTGCTGACCAGGCCGCCCCGTAACCCGGCCCGAGCCGCTGGACTATCAGGGCGTACATCAGTGACCAGCACCCCACGCCCAATCGGCAACCCAAACCGCTCGGCACTCAGGGTATCTAAAGCGAGCATGCCAATCCCAAGCCAGGGATGTTCGTAGCGTCCGGTCGCAATCAGGGCGGGCACAACGCGGGCAACCGTACTCGACGGCACGGCATACCCCACGCCCTCGAACGAGCTGCTGCCCTGACTAACTGCAATCGCCGTATTGACCCCGATCACCTCGCCCCGAATGCTTAGCAGCGGGCCACCAGAGTTACCAGGGTTGATTGCGGCATCGGTCTGAATAATATTGGGAATGCTATAGGTGCCCACCGAACGGGTCGGGCCACGTAAGGTGCGGCCTAAGCCACTGACGACCCCAACCGTCAGAGTGTTCTGTTGCCCAAACGGATTGCCAATCGCGACCGCAGTCTGGCCCACTTCAACCGCCTGCGAATTGCCGAGCGGGATGGGGGCCGTGCCAGTGGGCAGTTCACCTACCTTGATCACCGCCAAGTCACTATCGGGATCGGTGCCGATCAACTCAGCCAGCGCGGTGGTTCCATCAGCAAAACGCACCTGGAGCCGACTCGCCCCGGCGACCACATGATTGTTGGTGACAATATGGCCCTGATCATCAAACAGAAAGCCCGAGCCCTGGCCGCGCACCCGTTCCGGCAGGCCCGGAATCACCGGATGATCAGGCGGTAACGCAGCACCCACAACCTCGATACTAACCACCGCCGGACTGGCCCGTCGATACAACTCGACCAGCAACCGCTCCTGGTTGACCAGGGGTTCGGTCAACTCGGGAGCCAGGGTTGGCTGGGGTGGCACGGGCGGCAGGGTCGGCATAGCCTGGCGGGGTGGGCGCGGCGTCGCCGTAGGCCGTACCTCACGCTGGGCTTCGCTCATCGCCGCAACCTGGGTCTGGATCGCCTCGACCGTAGGATCGGGGCGGGCGCTAAACAGATCTGGGTCCAGCCCACAGCCCCCCAGCACCAGGATCAAGAGGAGCACAGTCACACGACTGAAACGCATCATAGCGGAGATCCACACAACAAGCTTGGCGCAGCTTCAATCGCAGCCAAGCATAGATGCAGCGCACAAGGCACCACAATCGAAAAGCCAAAAGCGAAAGCTCAAAATCAGGTTACCCCTGCCGCGCCCACAGCCCCGGCCAGAGCGAGCAGAAAAGCAGCCCAGCCGCGAAACCCGCCTGGATGCCATTCACGAGCAGCAGGCTCATCGGAGCATACCACCAGCCCTGATAATGACCGACTATCTCGAGCGGCCAGAGCAAGAAGGGCAGGGCACAGAGCAGTAGGCGCACCGACCAGGGCCAAGCGCGAAAGATCTGGAGGGGGCGACTCTGGCCGAAGGGTGAGGTAACCAGCAGGCGTGCCGCCCACAGGCCAATTGTAGCCCCCCAGCAGCGGGCACAGACCGCCATCGGCAAACCAAAGAGCAGGTAGGAGCGTTCGGGGGTCGGGCAGACAAAGGTTGCCAACAGATCACGGGCTAACAGACCCGAGTCGGCAACCAGCGGAATGCCCGTCGCCCGAAAGAGTGGCGAAATGATTGGGCCAAGGAACAGGATCCAGAGCAGGGCATCAAAGATCCAACGTGGCCAAGCTTGCGGCGTCGTATGCCGGGGTAAGGTCAGAGTACTAGCCATAACAACAATCTCACCTTATGATTGAGCAGCCGGCTCACCTATGCGGCGCACGTCCCACCAGATCTGGGGCAGGCGCACAACTTTTTCGCGCATGCGCAGGTGGGCACGGCGGGTATGAGCATCGTAATCGTTTGCAACCAGCTTATCGAGGATCCCACGATAGACCCGCGCAGCTGCGGCAATTGCAAAGCGGCTATCAGGTGGTAACAAGGCAATCCCGGCCCAACTCTCATCGTACAACTGGTGGGCACGATCAATCTGGAAGCGCATCATGGCCTTAAAGCGAGCATCATGCACCCCGGCCAGAATATCTTCGGCAGTTAGGCCAAAGCGCTCCAGATCTTCCTGGGGCAGATAGACCCGCCCGCGACGCGCATCTTCACCCACATCACGTAAAATATTGGTGAGTTGCAGCGCCACGCCCAGCTTGATCGCGTAGGGTTCGGCCCCTGGGGCATGGCCCGTAATCCCCATAACCAGCAAGCCAACCACTGAAGCAACCCGGTAGCAATAGAGCCAGAGGTCAGCAAACGTGGCATACCGATTGATCGTCAGATCCATCGCCACCCCAGCCAACAGTTCATCTACCAAGCTCGGGTCAAGGCCATAGCGGGAACGGGTATCGTGCCAGGCCACAAGCACCGGATCATGCGAGACCGGGCGATGGGCACGGGCCTGTTTAACCCAGGCTGCCAGGGCCCGAGCCGGATCATCGGTTGCCATATCAACCGTATCATCAGTCATCCGACAGAAGGCATACAGTGCCCGCACCGCCCGTCGTGCTTCGGGGGCCAGAAACTGCGAACTAAAATAGAAACTCTTGGAATGGCGACGAATAATGCGCTCGCACTCGGCATAGGCATCCGCCGTCGCCTGGGGCGGATGCGGCGGCCACTCATCGTGGCCCACATGGGGCGACAGCCCGGTCAGATGAAACAGCAGCGCCAATTGTTCTTCGGCAGGCAAGGGTTGACTAAGCCGACTTCCCGTACTCCCAAGGGCGATTGATTGCAGAGAGTTCAGCGACACGCAACTCTCCTTCGTACAAGTGCTGAGGGCTTGCTTGTGGGTGGCGCTGCGCAAGGCAGACCATACGTAACAGCAGCCCCTGGCTAGCGGTCGCGAATGAGCGAGGGCCGAAGATCGAACAGCGCACCAGGCATGGGTGGTGGACGATAACGTAGCCTATAGGTACATCCATGAATTGTGTCCAATACTATCATACGTGAATCAGGCCCAGAAGGCAACCCACAACTGTGCATAAACTGTGCGCAGTTTATGGGCAAAGCTGATGCAGCATACGACAACGCGGCGGCCTATGGGCCGCCGCGTTGTCGTATGCTGCATCAGCTTTGCAACGTTCCTGTTAGCAAACGCCAAGCCAATCGCAGCCGTTCCCCTTACGGATCCATGCTCAGCTTAGCGTGATCCAGCCAGAATATCAGCGACGCTATCAACAGCTTCCTGGGCATCCCGGCCTAGGAATGTGCCCGGCATACGCTGAGTCAGCATAGGGTTCAGGTTGAAGGCCCGCCCGCCATAGCCGAAGTGTGGCGTTGGCGGAGCCAGAGCCAGGATCGAGCGTCCGGCCTCCAAAAGCTGGGTCGCCGTCTCGGTAGTAGAGGCCGCCATAGCCACCAGATCGGGCTGGATCTGGCGCACCGTCTCGATCAGGTCACGCAGCGGAACTTCGGGGCCAAGATAGATCACCTGCCAGCCGTGGCGCACCAGAAACACCGACAGCATCAGGGCACCGAGGTCGTGTTGTTCACTTGGGGCACAGGCAACCAGCACCAGACCCCGGCCATCGGTGATGTTATAGGTGTTAAACAGGCCCGAAAGCTTCCGCCGAACAAACTGGGTGGCAAAATGTTCCGCCGTCACCGTGAGCCGCCCGGCGTGCCAAAGTTCACCGATCTCGGCCATCACCGGCTGTACCAGTTTTAAGAACACCTCTTCCATCGGATAGAGCGCAAAGGCCTCACCGAGGATCTGTTCGGCCCGCGTTGAGTCAAAATCAGTCAGCGAGGCCAACAGACGGCTGCTAAGCCGTTCCCAGGTGTGCGGCTCGGTATCAACCGCCGTACTCAGCCAGGAAAGATTCGACTCGTTGCCATCACCCATCAACGCAATGGCCTGGCTGATCGTCAAGCCCTCAGCGGTACGATCACGCAACCAGCGGATGGTGGCAATATCGCGTTCCGAATAGAGCCGATGCCCACCCTCGGTGCGCTGTGGCCGTGGCACGCCGTAGCGACGCTCCCAGGCCCGAAACGTATCCGCTGGTACGCCTGTCTCTTGGGCAACTGCTTTGGTGTTGTAGCGCGGCTTGTCCGAAAACTGAGACAAGAAATGTTGCTGTGCCATGAGCCGCCGCCTTCCCAGTGCATCTCTAGCGCAAAAAGCTCAATATCTATGTTGTACGAACTGAACGCTGATCATCCGTTCAGAATCGTAGACCACCTGTTTTAGCAGTTGCATTGTATCATGATGCACAAATCCTGTCAATGGAATGCACAAAGGATTTTAAGGCCTCCTAATGCGCTAGAACTACCCGCACGTACCGAATTATATTGCAACTATAGTTGTGCTCTCACAACACTTGCCAGGTTGGTTAAATCCGCTATAGTAGTGACATGCGATCGCTGATTACGGGCATTAATGGGTTTGTTGGCAGTTACCTAGCCGAGTACCTCCTGGCTCAGGGGGGGATCGAGGTCTGGGGAATAACGCGTACGCCAGGGCGTTTGCCCAGTTTTTTGCAGGGTCATGTGACCGAGGTCCACGCCGATCTGAATGACGCCGACGCCACCATGCGTGCGGTAGTGGCGGCACGTCCGCATCGAATCTTTCATCTTGCTGGGCAGCCTTTTGTGCCCGAGTCGTTCCGTGATCCGGCTGGCACCCTGAGTACCAATACGCTCGGGGCGCTGCATCTATTTTTGGCCCTGATTGAGTTGCGTAGCGATGCGCGGGTGGTGGTCGTGGGCACCAACGAGGAGTATGGTGCGATTACGCCAGAGGATCTGCCGATTAACGAGGCCACGCCCCTGCGCCCCGCGAATCCCTATGGCGTGAGCAAAGCCGCCCAGAGTTTGCTGACCCTCCAGTATCATCTGAGCCATAAGCTCGATCTGATCCGGGTGCGCCCCTTCACCCACATCGGGCCACGCCAAAATGAGCGGTTTGTGACCGCCGCCTTCGCCCGCCAGATCGCCCGCATCGAACTTGGGCTGCAACCACCGATTGTGCAGGTTGGCAATCTAAGTGCCCGCCGTGATTTTACGGACGTGCGCGATATGGTGCGCGCCTACGCTCTGGTGGCCGAACGAGGGGAAGCCGGAGCCGTCTATAACATTGGCTCGGGACAGGCCGTGATGGTGCGTGATCTGCTCGATACCCTGCTCGCCGCAAGCAGTACCCCGGTCGAGGTTCACCTGAACCCGGAATTGATGCGTCCAATTGATATTCCGCTTGTCGTTTGTGATTACCAGTGCCTGCACGCGCAAACTGGCTGGGAACCCCAACTTAGCTTAACCCAAACGCTGCACGATATTCTTGATTACTGGCGCAACGAGCAACGCCGCTTGCTTGATGCCAGTTGAGGCCCCACCTGTGCGGGCATGCCAGCATTATGCATACGCGCGCGGCCCACGTGGTGTTTTATTCGGATTGACGTCCTGCAATGCGCTTGTGTCTTGTTGAAGGAGTCGCCATGAAAGCTGTGATTCTGGTTGGTGGCCAGGGAACTCGCCTCCGTCCCCTGACCTGCAATACACCCAAGCCAATGATCCCACTCGTTAACCAGCCATTCATCGAATGGATGCTGCTGCGCATCCGTGATCAGGGCATCAATGAAGTTATTCTGGCGGTACAGTATCTGGCCGACCGCTTCCGCGAAACCCTGGGTGATGGGAGTCGCTTGGGGATTAAGCTGCATATTGTCGAGGAGCCTGAACCACGCGGGACGGCTGGTGCAGTCAAAAATGTGGAACATCTGCTTGATGGGCCAACCTTTGTGTTTAATGGCGATGTGATGACCGACCTCGATCTGCGGGCCATGCTGGCGTTTCATCAAGAAAAACAGAGCAAAGTCACGATTTCGCTCACACCAGTTGATGATCCCACCCAATTTGGGTTGGTCGAAATGGACGCTGATTACCATGTGCGTCGGTTTCTCGAAAAACCCCGCGCCGAAGATATTACGACCAATTTGATCAATGCTGGCACCTATATTATCGAGCCAGATGTCTTTCGGTATGTGCCACCGAATCAGTTTTATATGTTCGAGCGCGGCCTCTTCCCAGTGGTGCTACAAACTGGCGACCGAATGTATGGCTTCCCTTCACGGGCTTACTGGACCGATATCGGCAAGCCCCCGACCTATATTGATGTGCATCACGATATTTTGATCGGCAAGGTGCAGTATCAGTTCCGGGGCCAGGAAGTCGCGCCCCGGGTCTGGGTTGATGGGGAAGCGAGTATCCATCCTTCGGCCCAGGTCGTTGGTCCGGTGGTGATTGGCAATGGCACGGTGATTGGCCGTGGTGCCCGGATTATTGGCCCTACGGTACTGGGTGCCAACTGCACGATTGGCCCCGAGGTCAGCATCGAAGGGGCGGTGCTCTGGGAGGGCAATACGCTCGGCGAAGGCGTAACCCTGCGCAATAGTGTGCTCGGGCGCAATAATCAGATTGGACCGCGCACCCACATTACCGATGGGGCCATCATTGGCGATGACTGTTCGCTCGGCCCCGAAAATCGGCTCGAACGGGGCATTCGTATCTGGCCCAATACCCACCTCGGCGAAAAGGCGATCTCGTTTTAGTCACGCCCGAGCGCCCGATCAATCTTGCGACTTAAACGGCGGTCGGCCTCATCGAGACTTGGGGCCGACGCCACTGAATTACGCCGTGCCAGCAGGCGGTAGAAACTGACCCGGATCCAGCGTACCACCACCGGCACGGCGGTGGCGGCTACCAGGATCAGGATCAGCCACGGCAACCAACTCAGCAGAAGTGTCGCCAGCGGGGCTGCGGCAAGCCAGGTAGCGGTCTGTCCTGTCGGCCAGGCGGCGACCATAAAGCGCACCAGGTAGCCAAGCACCAGGGCCGCATTCAAGAGCCCGAGCAGTGTGCCCACGATCAGGCTCCCCAAACTAGCAAGCTGTGCTTCATCCAGATCATCAGGCAAGAGCAGCGCTTCGCCACCATAGCCAACGACCCACACAACTAGCGCAAACAACCCGCCGGTCAACAAAAAGGTCGGAAGGGCCGGATCAGTCGGTGCAAAACGCCCCACCATCCAGGCCACCAGGGCATCAGCCCAAAGATCGAGCAAGGCGGCTGCCAGCAGGGTGCCCCCCAGGGCCACAATGCCTGCGTGGACGCCCCGCCGCGCCCCGAATAGCCCCGCTAGGCCAAGGATCAGCACCAGCCCAATGGTAAGCAGCATTGCCAACTCCTGATGCGAACCTTGCATAATAAATTACGATAGATTGTAGCACAACCACCCTCTTGTGGGTGTGGGGTGGCAAAGCCAGCCCACACCGGGTTTGCGTGCGTTGTGGCGGCCAAGTCGCCACAGCGCACGCAAACCGTGGACTTGCCCAATGACTTTGCATCAGCCCTGCTGATCACCCGTTGCTACCATACTAAACGTGTTATAATGTCGCCCGTGCTGATTGCTCGACCGCACATCATAGCAGACCACGCCCTGATGTCTCATTGTTGAGAATGCGGTTGGCGCGCATACGTGAATCGCGAACGGGAAGGAGGCTCATCCCATGGTGCGGATTGGCATCAATGGCTTCGGTCGTATCGGTCGCCAGAGCTTTAAGGCGATGCTTGAGTATCACCCCGACGAGTTCGAGATCGTGGCGATCAATGACCTTACCGACAACGAGACCCTCGCCCACTTGCTGCGGTATGACTCGACCTATGGCCCCTTCGATGGCGATGTAACCGTCACCGAAGATAAGATCATCGTAGATTATGACGATGTTCACTATGAGTTGGCCGCGCTCGCCGAGCGTGATCCGGCGAAACTGCCCTGGGGCGACCTGGGTGTGGACATTGTGATCGAGTGTACTGGCCGCTTCACCGACGCCGATAAGGCGCGGGCCCACCTCCAGGCTGGGGCGAAGAAGGTTCTGATCACCGCGCCTGCCAAAGGCGAGGATATTACGGTCTGTCTGGGGGTCAACGAGACGGCGTATGACCACGAGAAGCACCATATCATCTCGAATGCCTCGTGTACCACCAACTGTCTCGCGCCGGTTGCTAAGGTGATCAATGATCGTTTTGGCATTCAGCGTGGCCTGATGACCACCATCCACTCGTATACGATGGACCAGAACCTGCAGGACAATGTCCATAAGGATCTGCGCCGTGCCCGCGCTGCCGCCATCAATATGGTGCCCACCACGACCGGTGCCGCCAAGGCTGTGGCCCTGGTCATCCCCGAACTCAAGGGCAAGTTCCACGGCTATGCCGTGCGCGTGCCCACCCCCACCGTCTCGATGGTGGACTTCGCGGTGCTGCTGAATCGCTCGACCAGCGTCGAAGAGCTTAACAATGCCTTCCGCGAGGCCGCCGAGAGCGAAGAGCTCGAGGGTATTCTGGGTGTTAGCGAAACCGAACTGGTCAGCAGTGACTTCATCGGTACGACCTACAGCACCGTGGTTGACCTGCCCCTGACCCACAATATGGGCGACGATTTCTATAAGATCATCGCCTGGTACGACAATGAGTGGGGCTATTCGGTGCGGGTCGCTGACCTCACCGCGTATCTGGCCGACCATTTCGAGTAAGCTGTGTTGGTGATGGCAAACAGCGCGGAGCAGTGTGCTCCGCGCTGTTTTGGTATTGCGTGCGTGAGGCCAGCCCTAGATCAACGAGGCGGGCAAGGTGGTTGGTATCGAACGCGATTCGGGCATGGCAACACTACGCACCAGCAGTTCGACCTCGGCGGTGCAATGGGGGCACAGCGCCAGATGATGGATCATCGCGGCACGTTGGTAGGGATCAAGTAGCCCCTGACAGTAATCTACCAACAGATCACTCGACGGGCAGGTGGCCCGATACAGACGGCGGCGCAATTGGGCTTGGAACCGGCGTAACTGGGCTACCCGTGCGGTACAGGTGGGGCAAACCGCAAGATGGGCCAGGGTTGCTTCGTCGGCTTCGTCGTCTGCCGCCGCAATCAGGGCAGACCCACCGGGGGCCGGAGGTGCCACACAAACACCTTCCCAGCACTCCTCACTGCTCATACGCGTGCGCTCCTGGCTTGCACATCGGTCTCCATCCGATCTGACCTCGTATAGTAAGAAACGCATATCTACCGCAATTTCACAGATTGGGAGGGGCCTAATTACCACCAGGTCGGTCTGGCTACCGATGGGGATGATCCGTCACCACACCTACCGCCCAAGGTGCCCCCGGTGCAGGCGACCCGGCGTGGCGGCCCCGGGCGACCACGCGGGTCGCCCCTACGGAACGGATCCGCATCGTTCGCCATCATGCAAGAGGTTACGCCACACCCAGGGCAGGGCAAATGCTTGCCGCAGCCCCAGCCGTCTGTTATCATTGCCTCAGCAAGAACGTGCTGTGAATGGGGTTGCCAAGGCGGATAGGAGCAGGCCTATGGCTCGGATTAGCGTGACAAGTGGGGGCGAACAGCGTACGTTTGCCATCACTGAGCGCGGCCTGACGATTGGCCGCCAACTTGATAATGAGATTGTTCTGAACCATGCGACGGTTTCACGCAAACATGTACGGGTCGAACTGCGCGAACGCCGGGTCTGGCTGATCGATCTCGAGAGCCGCAATGGGGTTACGGTCAATCGGCTTCGGGTCAAACAAGAACAACTGAGTGATGGTGATGTGATTGGGGTTGGTCCGTTCGAGCTTCAATTTGAAGATCGCGCCGCCCAGAGTGTGGTGCTTGATGATAATCAGTATTTTCCGCTCGCTTCGGACGGGCAGGCCGTCAAGACGAACGAACTGAATCTGGCCTCGGTTGATCTCCAGCTGTTTTATTCAATTGGCCTGCGCCTCAATCAGATCCTCGATTTTCGCGAACTGCTCGACCATGTGATGGACGAAGTGATGCACATTGTGCCGGCCCAACGGGGCTTCTTGCTGCTCCGCAAGGGCGAAGAACTGGTACCCCGGGTGGTCTTGCCCCCCGGAACCGGCGATGTGGCGATCTCGAGTACGATTGTGAGCAAGGCGTTGCAAGGCGGCGAGGCGGTGCTCACCCGTGATGCCCGGCTCGATTTTGCCGGTTCCGATAGCATCATCAGTGCCAATATTCGCTCGGCGATCTGTGCCCCGTTGCTGCTCCAAGGGAATGCCATCGGCCTGATTTTGCTCGATTCACCAGGGCGTGATCAGTTTAGTGAACGGGATCGCGATCTGGTGGTGGCCGTCGCTAATACTGCCGCCGTGGCGATCGAACGGGCCCGCCTTACCGAAGAGTTGCGCCAACAGGGTGAGGTGCGCAAAAACCTGGAACGCTTCCTCTCGCCCAATGTGGCCCAGGCCCTGGCGCGTTATGTCGCCCAACACGGCAAGCTCTGGGAGGCGCAAGAACAGACGGTGACGGTGCTGTTCGCTGATGTGAAAGGCTTTACCGCCCTGTCCGAACGGCTCTCGCCCCGTGAAGTGCAAGACTTGCTGAATGAGTATCTGCACGAAATGACCGATGTGATCTTCCGTTACAATGGCACGGTAGACAAGTATATCGGTGATGGGATTATGGCGGTCTTTGGGGCACCACGGCTGCCCGATGAGCCGGTGGATGATCAACATGCGCTACGCGCCGTGGCTGCGGCCCTCGAAATGTTGACCGCCCAGCAACGCCTTGTGAGCAAATGGGAACCCAGTAAGGCGTTCCAGATCCGGATTGGGGTCAATACTGGGGCCGCCTATACCGGCTTCTTCGGTACCCGCCATCGCCTTGAATATACCGCGATCGGCGATACCGTCAATACCGCGTCACGCCTCGAGGGAGCCGCCGAACCGAGTTCGGTGTTTATTGGCCACGATACCGCAACCTATGTGGCTGAGCGCTTCCGGCTTCAAGAGATGGGTGAACTGCAACTTAAGGGTAAACAGCAACGTGTCCTGGCGTTTAAGGTGCTTGGACCGCAATGAATGAGTGAGCGATATGCCAGTTGTGATCGGGATTCGCTTTAAGGATAGTGGCAAGATCTATTTTTTTGATCCGCGTGACCTGACCCTGAGTCCCGGCGAACAAGTGATTGTCGAGACGGTGCGCGGGCACGAGTTGGCCCGGGTCGCCTATGCCCCACGTGAGGTTGCCGAAGATGAGATTGTCGGCGAACTGAAGCCCGTGGTGCGCCGCGCCGAACCGACAGATCTGGAACGGTTGCGTACGCTGCAAGCCCGCCACGATGAAGTGCTGGCCCGCTGTGCCGAAAAGGTGCGCGAGCATAGCCTGCCCATGAATCTGGTCAAGGCCGAATATAGCTTTGATGGGTCGCGCCTGACGTTTTATTTCACCGCCGAAAAACGGGTTGACTTCCGCCTGTTAGTGCGTGATCTGGCCCGTACCTTTAAGAGCCGGATTGAGTTGCGCCAGATTGGCCCCCGCGATGAGGCCAAACTGCTCGGCGGGCTTGGCCCCTGTGGCCGGGTACTTTGTTGCGCCTCGTTCCTGCCCGATTATGCCCGCGTCAGCATCAAGATGGCGAAGGATCAGGATCTGCCGCTCAATCCCGCCAAGATCAGTGGCGTTTGCGGCCGCTTGCTCTGCTGTCTTTCGTATGAACACGAACAGTATGTTGAGATGCGGGCCGAACTGCCGCGCAAGGGAACCTGGGTGCAAACCCCCGATGGCCCCGGTGAGGTGATCGGGCAACTGGTACTGAAGCAGCAACTGTTAGTGCAACTGGTCAATAGTGGCATGCAAGAAACCTATGATCTGACCCAGATCGAGATTGCCACCACTCAGGTTGCGGCCCTAGCCCGTTCGCGCAATGCCGAGGGGATCACTCCGGTCAGTCAGGCCAAACCAGCGCGCCCCCCCGAACGCGATCGCGGTGAGCGCCGCAAGTTGCGTGACGAGATCGAGCAGTATGAATTGATCGAAGGTCTCGATCTGCTCGAAGATGACGACGATTTGCGGCCACCGCTAGAGGAGCCAGCCGCCCGCCCGGCCCCGCCCGCCCGCCGCAACGAGCCGCCACGCCAGGAACTGGCCCCCCGGCCGCCTAAGGACAAAGACCGGGGTCAAGCGCCACCGCGTCAACCCCAGGGCAAGCCCCAAGCCCGTTCAAACGAGGCCGCCCCGCCTGCGCCGCCCGCAGCACAAGCCGCCGCTCCCGCCGATCCTGCCGCGCCGCGCCGTCGGCGCCGTCGCGGTGGACGCGGCGGGAGTGGTTCATCAACCCCAGAAGATTCATAGGGACGCAGTTCATGGTAAAAAGAGGTGGAGTTGGGGGGCTTGGTGCCCACTGCACGAGTTTTTTTTTCCATTTCCCTAGCGGGTGCCAATTCGGTGGACAACCCCTGTTTTGG
>JBLWKA010000104.1:0-19536 GCA_048381555.1 Oscillochloridaceae bacterium umkhey_bin13 | reverse complement strand
ACATAATCCACGTCCAATTGACGGATTGCGCCTGATTGTCCATGGCCGATACAAAAGCGTTGGGCAAGGCGCGGGTGTGTGGGGGGGGTCCCCCCCCCCCCCCCCCACCGCACACAAAACCGGTTTGGGGTGGCGTAGCCACCCCAAACCCCACCGCCGGAGTGCGGGCGGTGCAACAGCCCTGCCCCCATCCCTCACCATGGTAGCTTCGGGTATAATAAGGGCCGGTTGTTCCCTCCTAATGTCCAGAAGTTCCGCTGCAAAGGAGCGTGTCCAAATGGCGACTGTGACCATGACCAAGGGCAAGTTCGACGGGATTCAGGCATGTGCCGATGCTAACGGTATCATTGCTGCTGCCGCAATGGATCAGCGCGGTTCGCTCAAGAAGGCGATTGCCAAGGCCCGCGGCGCTGATGCGAGCAACGAAGATCTGACCCTCTTTAAGACTGCCGTCACGCGCATCCTGACCCGCCACTCCAGTGCCATCCTGATGGATCCCGAGTACGGCCTGCCCGCGCTTGAGCATAAGGCCCCTGGCACCGGCGTGCTGCTGGCCTACGAGAAGACTGGCTATGATGTCAGTGTGAAGGGCCGCCTCCCCGATCTGCTCGGTGAGTGGAGCGTGCGCCGGATCAAGGCCGCCGGTGGTGATGCGGTGAAAATCCTACTCTATTACAATCCCTTCGATGATGCGACAGTCAACGAGATCAAGCACGCCTTCATCGAGCGCATCGGGGCCGAGTGTGCCGCCAACGATATTCCCTTCTTCCTGGAGCCTATCGCCTACGACGATGCCATGGATGATAAGTCGCTCGCGTTTGCCAAGGCCAAGCCCCGGTATGTGACCGCCTATATGGCCGAGTTCTCGAAGCCCCAGTATGAAGTTGATGTGCTCAAGGTCGAGGTACCGGTCAACGTCAAGTTCGTTGAGGGGATGAAGGTCTTCGCAGGCGAGAAGGCCTACGATATTGCCGAAGCCAAAGAGCACTTCCAGGCCGCCGCCAGTGTCGCCAAGAAGCCCTTCATCTACCTGAGCGCCGGGGTGACCGATGAGGTCTTCCGCGATACGCTCGAACTGGCTGCCGAGGCCGGCACGCCCTTCTCGGGAGTGCTCTGTGGGCGTGCCACCTGGCAGGACGGCATTCCGGTCTATGGGCAGCACGGCCTGGCCGCCCTCGAAGAGTGGCTCGAAGATCGTGGGCTTGCCAATGTACACGCCCTGAATGAGACCCTCGCCAAGGGGGCCAAGCCCTGGTGGACGCTCTACGGTGGGCTCGATCAGATCGAGGTGATTGGCTAAGTTTCAGGATGGAACAGGCAACCCGGGGTTGCCTGTTCCATCCGTTATGGTGTCGACGTGATCGTCACCCGGGTCCAGTCGGTGGCAAGAATGCCTTGCGGCGTCACGGTGGGCACCAGGCCGCGCACGGTGGGGCGGATCGCCAGCGTGACCTGGGGGCTGTAGAGCGGGAGCCAACCCACTTCGCTAACCGCCAACTGTTCGGCCTCGCGGTAGAGTTGCACCCGTTCGCCCTGATCTCGTTCGGCGCTCAACTGATCGGCCCGATCAATCAGTTGATCAAACCGCTCGTTTGACCAGCGTCCATTGTTGTAGGGCGAGTCGCTGCGCAACTGGAGCGAGATGAAGTTTTGGGGATCGGGATAATCGGCCCCCCAAACACTCAAATACATCTGCATGGCCGTGTTCGGATCAGTCGGATCGATCACCATGGCATCCAGCCGATTGATGAAGGTCTGCAACTCTACTGGTTCGAGCCGTACCTCGATCCCCAGCGTCTCGCGCCAGTTGCGTTGCAAGGTCTGGGCCACCGCCGCCAGATCAGGATCACCCTGGTCATAGGTCAGGGCAATCGGCGGAAGATCACTGCCACTGACATAGCCAGCCAGCCCAAGCGTGGCGCGCGCCCCAATCGGATCGAAGCGCAATGGCTCGACCGCCAGCGCTGTGCCCGGAAAGCCACGGGGCAAGATGCGCTCGGCGGCTGCCACCGTGCCACCTAACACCTGATTTGCGATCCTCTCTTTGTCTACGGCTTGGGCAAAGGCCTGACGCACAAACCCGTTGTTAAAGGGCGGGATGGCATTGTTAAAGCCAATGTAGCGCATCACTGGCGCATTGATCGTCAAGAAATCAGGGCGACCCTGGGCTTCGCCCCGCCGACTAACCGGCACGCCCGATTGCACACTGCCCATCACATCAACCTCGCCCGCCAGGTAGGCATCAAAGGCAGCATCAGTGGTTGGATAGAAACGAAACACCACTTCGGCCAGGCTTGGGGTGCCAGCCCAATAATGCGGATTCGGCTCAAGCGTCAGGCTCTGTCCAGGCGTACGCGCTTTGACCTGAAACGGGCCAGTACCAAAAGCCTGATCAAGCCAAGCTGCGCCAGCCGTCTCGATCTGGCCGGGTGGCACCACATAGGTCAGGGCATAGGTCAATTGCGACAGAAAATAACCGCGGGGCGAGTCGAGTTGAATCGTCAGGGTGTGTTCATCAACGGCCTGCACCCCGGCGATCTGTTCGGCCTGGCCTGATCGCACCTCCCGTGCGCCAATCACATTTTCGATAAAGCTCAGGCCAAAATCGGTGCCCGTCGTCGGCGCAACCATGCGCGTCAGTGCGTCGGCAAAGTGTTGCGCCGTCGCCAGGCTGCCATCGGCATAACGCAGGTTGCGCCGCAAAAAGAAGGTGTAACGGGTGCCATCATCACTGACCGACCAGCGTTCGGCCCCTTCACCCACGATCTGCAACTGGTCATTCAGGCGTACCAGCCCACCGAAGATCAGATAGAGCGGGATGTTCTCCTGGTTGCCCCCTAGGCGGGCCGGATCGAGACGGATCAGATCGCTCACGCCCTCAAGGCTCCAGCGCAATGTTCCACTCGGCTGAGCCGGGGCTGGAGGCGTTGCCGGTGTCGCCGCACAGCCCACGAGGCTCAGCAACAGGCTTAGCAAGATCAGCAGGCGAATCAGCGCAAGCGGGTCCATATCCCCCCCTTTGGTTTATGTAGAGCTGTGGAACTATGGAGTTGTAGAGCTATCAGGTACAGCCTTATTCCAGGCTCACAAACCCCAACGCAACCCCCAACTCGCGGATCGCTGCACTGGCAGCCTGCACCTCGCGCCCTTCACGCGCCGCATCAAGGGTCTCGAGGGCCATCAGGTGCAAAATCGCCAGAGCCGCAGGCGTATTCAGGTCATCGTCCATGGCCGCCTTGAAGTCAGCAACGGCCCGACTCAGATCAAGGGGTTGGCCGGTGCCGCCAGTCACGGTGGCGGCTTCGCGCACCTGGGCCATCAGAGTCATGCACTGTTCCACGCCTGCCCGTCGATAGTCAAGCTCTTCGCGGTAGTGTTGACAGAGCAGATACCAGCGCAGCGGATCGGCCCCGTGCTCACGGAGGGCATCACGGGCAAAGACCAAATTACCGAGCGATTTACTCATCTTTTCGCCATCCAGCCATACCAGGCCCGCGTGCATCCAGATCTGCACAAACGGTCGTTTGCCGGTAACCGGCTCGGTCTGGGCGATCTCGCAGGGATGATGCGGAAAGATCAGGTCGGCCCCACCACCATGAATATCGATCTGGTCGCCCAGATAGCGGGTCGCCATGGCACTACACTCGATATGCCAACCCGGTCGGCCCAGGCCCCAGGGGCTCTCCCAGCGCGGATCGTCGGGATTGCCAACCTGCCAGAGCACAAAATCAAGTGGGTCGCGCTTCAATGGATCGTTGGGGTTGTTGCCACGCTGGTTGGCTGTCGCCAGCAATTCGTCGTAGCCCATGCGGGCCATATAGCCAAAATCGGGATCAGTGCGCACACTAAAATAGACATTGCCCTCGGCCTCGTAGGCATGACCGAGTTCGATCAAACGGGCGATGATCGGGATCATCGTCGTGATCTCGGTACTGGCATAGGGAAAGTAGGTCGGCGGAGCGATATTCAGGCCGCGAAAATCGTCCTGGAGTTGCGTTACCTGTTGGGCGGTCAGTTCACGCCAATCCACGCCATCGCGGCGGGCGCGCGCAAACAGCGGATCGTCCACATCGGTCACATTCTGGCAATAGCGCACCTCGGCCCCGTGCCAACGCAGATAGCGCACCAGCACATCGAAGATCAAAAAGGTACGGGCATGGCCAAGATGGGTCGTATCGTACGGAGTCACGCCACAAACATAGAGCGTCACAGGACGCTCCATCGGAATCACAAAAATCTCTTTCGCCCGGGTGAGCGAATTGTAGAGCAGCATGATCGCTCCTGGTTAGGCAAGAACCACACCATCATTCCAGCATGAGGGTGCTTATATTATACCAGAGCCATCCACGCCGCTACACTTCACCCAGGGCAAGGCTAGCATTAGTTGCAGCGCGAGTGACAATGATCGTCATATCATCGTGGGGTTCGGCTGTGCCTACAAAGGCCAGCACCGCGTCTAGAATGGCCCGCACGAGGGCGACTTCATCCAAGGCCGGCGGCAGGGCGGCAACCAGATCCTCGAGTCGCTCGAAGCCAAACAGTTCACCCATGGGATTATGAGCCTCAACAATCCCATCACTCAGCAGATAGAGCGCATCACCGGGGTTGAGGGTCACAGTCAGTTCCTGATAACGTCCCGCCAGGGCCGTCCCAATCGGCAGGCCGCCGACTTCAAGCAAGACGGGGGGCGTACGATCCGCCCGCACCAGCAGCGGGGCGATCATACCGGCATTCGCCATCGTGACAGTACTGGCATCGGTACTAAAGACGGCCACCAGCAGCGCCGCATTCATCTGATTCGCCCGTAAACGGGGACTCAAAGCCATGTGCAGGGCTTCGAGCAACTTGCCGGGATGCTTGATAAAATGAGCTTGCGACTCAAGCGTCGAACTGGTCAGGGCCATCAACAAAGCGGCCGCCACCCCTTTGCCCGAAATATCACCAATCGCGACTGCCGCCTGGCCGCCGGGCAGGGCCATATAGCTATAAAAATCGCCGCCGACTTCGTTGGCAGGCACCGAGCGCCCATAGACACGCAGGGCTTCGCTGCGCCAGGGGGGAGTATGGGGCAGCAGCCCTTGTTGAATATCACGCGCCAGCACCAACCCATGGCGCAAATGCTCGTTCTGGCGCTCGATTTCGTGCAAACTCCGCTGCAGGCGCACCGCCATCGCATTAAAGGTCTGGGCCAGTTGACCAAGTTCATCGCCAGGGGACACCACAATCCGATGATCAAGCCGTCCTTCGGCCAGATCCTGGGCACCCGCCGTCAGCGCCCGAATCGGCTCAACCAGACTCCGGGCCTGCAAGAGCGCCCAGGCCAGGGCGAGCATGCCCACGAGTGCGACTAAGCCCGCCAGGAACAACAGGCTTTGATAGACCTCGCCAAAAAAATCGGACGAGGGTTGCTCGACAATCACCGACCAACTCTGGTCGGTTACGGGCGTAATCGCCGTCCGCGCCCCGAGCATAGTTTGGCCATTGCCCCCAGGATATTCACCGACACTCTCGTTTTCGACAAACAGGCGGCTCAGATCAGGCGGAGCCTGCCAATCCGTCCGCTGGTCGCTCAGCAGCACATGCTGTTGGGGATCAATCAGGTAGGCAATCTTGCCCTTGCCCTGGGTCGCCAGGTTCATAATCTGCCTGATGCGGGCCGTGCTCACTTCGGCCACCAGCACCCCTGCGATCCGCGGACTCTGCGGTTCACGCACCGGCAGAACAATCTGAAAGACCGGTTGGCCATCACCACCGGGCACGATAGTCGTACGATTACCGCGTCCTAGGATCAGGGCGTCGGTCACCAGGGCCGGGGTGGTTGATAAGGCCGGGGTGCCCTGGAGTTTCATCAAGTCACTGGTCGCCTGCGCGACCTCAGTGCCAGCGGCATCAAAAATCGTAATCGCCCGCAGATCGGGCGAACTATTGACCAGGCGACTAGCCGCAACTTGTAGCGCCAGGTCGGGCTGATTGGGGCGCAGATCACGACCAACTCGCAGCAACTGTTGCTCAAGATCGTACAGAAAGGTGGTGATATTGCCGACGATCTGCGTCGCGGCGGCCTGTTGTTCAGTATAGGCGGTGCGCTGCTGAGCCTGAAACAGTACCAAAATCAAGATCGCCCCGACCAGGAGCAGGGGCAGCGTCGAACTGATCAGATACGACCAGCGCAAGCGATTCGTGATGCTCAACGTTGGTATTGTTGGCGGCGCATCAAGATCGCCTGGCAACGCGGGGGGCTGAGGGGGTGCCATACTGCCCACCTTTAGCCTCGCTAGGGCACGACACGGGGTACCGCAGCCTCGGTCGCCGGGTCGAGCTCCAGCACAGAACGGATCATCCAGCCATTCAGATTATCAGGAGCCGTGACCTCGTACCAATCGCCACTGCGCCGCAGCAGCGTGACCACATCACCATTCGCCAGAACCCCCACAATCGGAAAATTGATGCCAGGGCCACCACGAACATTCGCACTGCGGGCCACAACCCCAAGCAGCGGAACCGGCGTTGGGGTCAGGGTCGGGGTCGCCGTCGGGGCACGGGTTGGACTCGGCGTGACGGGCGTAACACTCGGCAAGCGAGGCAAGGTTGGTACCGGCGTCGGACGAGGTGGCAAACTAGCTTCCAGATCGCCGCAACCACCCACGCCAAAAAGGAGCACGCCGACCACACTGAGACTCACCAGCCCACGCTTAAGAGCGAGCGAAAACTTCACAGGTAACGACACCATTCTGTTAGCGCGTTGATCCCAAGAGACACAACGAGGGCGCCTGTGCATCCACAGGCGCCCTCGTGACTGGTCGGGGCGAGAGGATTTGAACCTCCGACCTCCGCGACCCGAACGCGGCGCTCTACCGGTCTGAGCCACGCCCCGATGAACCAGTATCCCCTGTGACGGCCTGGTGCCGAAGGTGGGACTCGAACCCACACCAGGTTGCCCTGAACGGTTTTTGAGACCGTCGCGTCTGCCATTCCGCCACTTCGGCACAACGCGCAGATTATACCAGTCTGCTCCGCCTGCGTCAAATCAGGAGTATGGTACAATCGGTCACACATTTGCGAGCAAGTCTATCGCGCAGTGACGCGCCTCAGAGCGCCGTCTATAGTTGTTGAGGAGTCAGTGTGGATACGCGCAAAATTGGGGTCATGGTTGGACGGGAATGGTCGTGGCCGCCGGCATTTATCGAAGAGGTTAATCGGCGCAATCAGGGGGTGATTGCCGAATATGTCAAGTTGGCTGGAACGCGCATGGCCGATTCAAGCGCCTATGATGTGATTATTGATCGGATTAGCCACGAAATCCCCTATTACCGCACCTTCCTCAAGACTGCCGCGCTCAGTGGCACCCGAATTATCAATAATCCGTTCTGGTGGAGCGCCGACGATAAGTTTTTTGGGGCGAGTGTCTGCACCAAGTTGGGGATTGCCCATCCGCGCACGATCGCGCTGCCGTCGCACTCGTATATCGAGGGCGTGGTCGAGGAGTCGCTGCGCAACCTGAGCTACCCGATCCCCTGGCGCGAGCATGTCGAGGCAGTCGGTGGCTTTCCAGTAATCCTGAAGCCGGCCTGGGGCGGCGGCTTTAAGCAGGTCTATAAAGTCAATAACTTCGATGAACTCTGGCGGGCCTATAACGAAACTGGCACCGAATGTATGATGCTCCAGGAGTATATTGCCTGGGAAAAGTATGTGCGCTGCATTGTGATTGGGCGCAAACATATTATGACGATCAAGTTTGATGCCAATGCACCCTGGCCCCATCGCTATTTCCGTGACGATAACTATTTGACTGCCGATGAAGGCAATCTCGTCACAACATGGGCGCTGCGGATCAACGAAGCGCTTGGGTACGATATGAATACGGTCGAGTTTGCGCTCAAGGGTGGGGTGCCGTATGCGATTGATTTTACCAATCCAGCCCCCGACTTCGATGTCAATTCGTTGACTCCGCACTATTTCGACTGGGTCGTCAAGACTATGGCTGACTTCACGATTGAATTGGCGCACCAGGGCCGGGCGGTGCCGACCGATTATGCCTGGGGGCGCATGATCAACGAAATGGGACGCTAAGCCACCATGACTCTCTCTGCTGCGATCAGCTATTATCACGATCTGCTCAGCCCCGATCTCGCTACTGATACCTGGGCGACGCTCACCGATCAGATGCGCGCTCGCCAGTTGTATTTTGGCGAGCGCCCGCTTGCGACGGTGATCCGGCCACGCTTGATCACCGAAGCCCAGTATGCCCTGCTGCAACGGGGCGTGGGTCTGGTGGCCGAGGCTGCCCGCAGTGTGGTGGCTCCGGCCCTCGATCCTGGCCCCGCCGGGCAGGCGGTACGTGACATTTTGCTGCTGACCGATCAGGAACAGGCCCTGATTGCGATGCATCCCGGCTACCAGGAACCCAGCGCCCATTCGCGTATGGACACCTTCTTGACCGTTGATGGCAGTTCACTCCAATTCGTTGAGTATAATGCCGAAAGCCCCGCCGCAATCGCCTATGAGGATCAGCTCTCCGAGGCGTTTTTGGCGACTCCGGCGATGCAGGCTTTTACCCAACGCTATCCGACCCGCTCGCTCCCGGCTCGGCACCGGCTCTACGAGACCTTATTGGCCTGCTGGCGCGAGGCGGGCGAGCCGGGCGGGGCGCCCACGGTGGCAATTGTGGATTGGCACGGCCTGCCGACCGCGCCCGAGTTCCGCATGTTTGCGGATTATTTCGCCGAACGCAAGCTGCCGACGGTGATCTGTGCCCCCGATGAGTTGCGCTGGCTTGATGGGCAACTCGTCGCCGAACTTGATGGGGTCAAGCACCCGATTAGCATCGTCTTCAAACGGGTGCTCACCACTGAACTGCTGGTGCATTATGGGGCCGCCGCGCTCGATCACCCGCTGATCCATGCCTATGCGGCCGGGGCCTGTGTGGTGGTCAACTCGTTCCGCGCCAAGCTGCTGCATAAGAAGTCGCTCTTCCATCTGCTCTCTGATCCGCTGTTCACGACGACCTTGTCCGCCGAGGCCCAGGCTGCCGTGGCGGCCCATGTGCCCTGGACGCGAGTGGTGCGCCCTGGTCAAACTACCTACCAGGGCGAACCGATCGATCTGCTGGCCTTTGCCGCCGCGAACCAGGATCGGCTGCTGCTCAAGCCCAACGACGAGTATGGGGGCAAGGGGATTACCATCGGCTGGGAGACCGACGAAATTAGCTGGCGGGCCGCCCTTGCCACGGCGCTCGAAACGCCGTTTGTGGTGCAAGAGAAGGTGCAGATCGCCTATGAACCCTACCCATCCATGGTGGACGGCAAGCTGGTAATCAGCGAGCGGCTCGTGGATAGTGACCCGTTCCTGTTTGGCTCACAGGTTGATGGCAGTCTCTGTCGGCTTTCGACCGTGACCCTGCTGAATGTCACGGCAGGCGGCGGCAGCACGGTGCCAGTATTTGTGATCGAAGCCTAATACGCGGCAATTTTAGCGGCCAGGCGGGCGGCAAGGTAGGGACTCGCCGCCCCCAGGGCCTCCAGAATCGTCTGGGCTTCGTTGCGGTAGGCCACAATTTTGGCCGCATCCCAATGGGCCGGGGGCGGCTGCAAATTGGTAATCCGGTCAGCCAGTTTGACCAGCCAGACGGCCTGCGGTTGGGCCTGAATGCGAGCCAGACTATCGGCCATGGCCGCCGCTTTGGGCATGGTGTTGGCTTTGGTCAAGGCGGCAACCCCAGCGGCAACCGCAGGGCCAAACTGGGCCGCAAGCTGTTCGTAGCTGATAGGCGTATCTTCTAACACATCGTGCAATAGCGCACACTGCACTGCCAGATCCTCGTTGTGGCCCGCTTCGAGCCGCAGGGCCGCGATGACTTCCATGGTAACCTGCGCCACATGAAGCAGGTAGGGCAGCTGGGTTCCTGGTACCAATTGCGCGCCATGGGCCTCGGCCGCAAACCGACTCGCGGCCAAGTAACGATCTTGTGACCAGATGGATTCGGTCATACGCTGGTTCCTTGTCCAATCCTAATCCAAAACCTAGGCATCGTTCAAACGTACTTGACAGCCCCACTACCGGGCTGATGGTTTTCAACAATCCACAATCCGATCACCCGCCCCGCAGGCTAATCACCACGGCGGTGCCCCCAAACAACATCCCAAACGCACCCGCCACAAGCAGGATCGCAACCAGCCACGAAGCCACCGCCCGGCCCCATGGCATCAGGTGGGCCTCGGCTAGGCCAAGGATACTCAGTACCAGGGTCCAGAGCCATAGCCCCAGGTGGATCGCGCCGAGGATCGTTGCGAGCACGGCCTGGCTGAAGGGAACCAGATCCAGGCGTCCGAAACTCGCCACGGGCAGCAGTGCGGCCTGGATCAACCAAAGGGGTAGGCCGATAATGATCGGCAGGCAGGCCCAGGCTAGGGCCGCCCGTACCCGACTGGCCCCGGCCTGCCCACCCACCAACTGGCCCCCGGTGCGTAACAAGACTCCGCCCGCAAGTAAGGCAGCCAGACCCAACGGCGGCCCGATCACCAGCGCCAGCATCACCACCCCTACCGCACTCAACTCTTCGCCCAGACTGCCCCAGGCCGCCCAGGTCAAAGCGGCACTGATCCCAGCCAACGCTGCCAGGGCTGCGGTTTCGAGCGGCGTGCGCATCGCAATCGCCGAACGCAGGGCCAGCCGTGGGCGGAGCCAGATCGCCAGCCAGGGATTGACATAGGGGCCGACGCTGGCTTGGGGATCGGACTGATCTGGGGCCTTGGTAAACGATTCGCCAACCTGCTGCGGCTCAGAAAGGTCAGACGGAGCGAACGGTTTCGGCCCAGGCAACGGAGACACTGACGTGCCCGCTGCACGCCCGCTTTGGGTTGCAAGCGGGTCAAGCGCAGGAGCCTGCGGGGCAGGGGCTTGAGCCTCCAGTGAAGCGGTTACGGCAGCGTGGAGCAGCGCTTGATCCAGCGCTACCAAGCCTTGCCGCGCCGGTTCGAGGCTTGGATCAAGCTTCAGGGCACGCTGCAAACAATACCGCTGCGCCTCGGCTTCGGGCAAGGCCCCCGCCAACCAGAGCCAGGCCCGCGCATCGGCGGGATCGGCCTGGAGCGCCGCCCGCAGCAAATTGCGCGCAGCCACCCGATCACCAGCCCGGAGGGCGGCAATGCCACGGTCAGTCAATTCGGCATGAGGCGAGGGCATAAGCGATGCGAGGCAACCAGCGACTCTATCGAAGGAGAGTATACTCTGGATAAGGATAACGCGCTGACATTACCCACAGAAAGGCTCACTCCTCTTATGCATATCGCCGAACGCGCCGTACGTGCGCCGCTTGATCTCTTCCATCGCACCTACCACTCGTTATTGCGTTCGACCGGCGAGATTCAGGTCGAAGCTCTGGTCGAGCCGTTTGTGGCCTGCGAACCGAGTCTACACCACCAGGCGCATGCGCCGCAGCCGGATCTCGCCGCCCTGACCTACACCTCGTTGCGACTCCCGGCCTGTATTGATCGGGTGCGCCTGGTCTTGTTAGGCCAATCCCACGAGGTGTTTGCCCGCCATGGCTACACGAGCGTCCCGCAATGGCAGCCGGTTAGTGCCCCAGGGCGACGACGCAAAATGTTTTTCGACGGCAACGAGACCCTGGCCGTCCTGATTGCCAGCCCCTCGGATGTAGACGACCTGATCCCGATGCTGGTCTCGTTTCAGATCGAGTGGAACAAAATCCACACCCTGCTGAGCGATCCCCGCCTCGGTGAGGTCGAAGCGCTCCAGAGTCCGACACTGGCGGCAGCCCTGGGCTTAAGCCACGACGATCTCGCCAGGCTCCGCACGATCTGGGGCGATGCCATGCCCGCTCGGATTGGGCAAATCGCCCGTCAGCGCAAACGGCTGGCGGTACGCATGCTTGGTGGCTCGCTGATTGACTACGAGCGGGCCACGTTACGCTGGTGGATCCAGATCGAAGAGGCTCTGCCCACGCTTGGTCTGCGCGAGCGCCCAATCTATTTTGTTTCGAGCAATACTCACAGCTTGATCAACCTGCTCTCGGGCTTTGCCTTGCGCCATACCGACGAATTACTGGCCTACTTAAATACCGCCGAGCACGCCAGTCTGCTCGCGGAATATGAAAAGATCATCGCCGAGCAGGTGCCCTCATCACGCGAGAACTTCTTCTACTACGTGCAGAAGAAGTACCAGGCCGATCCGGCGAGCCAGGCCTATTTTGCGCGGCGGGCCGCCACCGAAGCCAAACTTGGCATCCATCGGATTGCAAGCCGCTTCTATGTTGATGTGGATGCCCAGGTGATCGAACTCGGGCGGCTCGATCCGGCCCAACTCGATCCGCGGCTGCGCGTGCCCGGTGTCGAACGACTGGCCCAAAGCAACGCCCTGATCCTGAATATTGACTATCCGCTCGGCCTCGCCGCCTACCACCTCCTCAAACTGACCGCTCGCAGTGTCGGCGCAGTGCGGGGCGTCTATGTGATCGGTAAAGCCGCGACCCTCAATGGCAAAATTGGCGACGTGCTGATCCCCGACGCGGTCTACGACGAGCACACCGGCAACAGTTACAGCTACGTCCCGGCCTTCCGGGCGGCCGACGTGGCCCCCTACCTGGCCCACGGCAGCGTCCTCGACAACCAGAAAGCCTTGACCTCGCGGGGGACGTTTTTGCAGAACGAGCAATTCCTGGATGCGCTGTACCGCGATTTTGTGACCGATCTCGAGATGGAGGCCGGGCCGTATTTAAATGCGATCTACGAGCAGACCTTTGCCGAACGGCATCCGACCAACGCCACGATTAGCTTGCTGCGCCCGCCCTTTGATCTGGGATTCTTGCACTACGCTTCGGACACCCCGTACAGCAAAGGCATGAACCTGGGTGCCCGCAACCTGTCATATTTTGGCATGGATCCGACCTACGCCACCTCGTTGGCGGTTGCGCGACGGATCTTCGAGCAGGAGATCGGGCGACTTGGGGCGTAATACCATTTTGGGTTTTAGATTTTGGATTGCGCCGTAGCTCATCACAAAGCTAAATATCGCGTTGTGTAATGCGGTATGTCCAACGGTAATTGGTATAACGGGTGTGCCGTAACGTCGTACATGCGGCGTGCGTGCCCCTGTGGCAGGGGCGACCCGGTGTGGTCGCCCGGGGCAGCCACATTGGGCTGCCCCTACAGATCCGGGCACCGGGCCATCCGGCACGCAACGGGGATCCGAACCACGCCGCTAGACCATCACTACCGCACCCACGGCGATAAAGTGGCACAGACTACCCGCCAGCACAAACAAATGCCAGACCGCGTGGGAATACGGGACATGCTTGCGTCGGTAGAAGATCGTGCCAAGCGTATAGGCGACGCCCCCGGCGACGAGCCAGGCCAAGGTCGTGGCCGAGAGCGCCTGGATCATCGGTTCGATTGCAATCACCACGATCCAGCCCATCGCGAGGTAACAGATCGTCGAAAGCAGATCAAAACGGGTCGCAATAATCAGTTTGATCGCCACCCCGGCAACAGCCAGGCCCCAGACAATCCCAAACAAGGTCCAGCCCCAGGGGCCACGCAGACTGATCAAGGTGAAGGGGGTATAGGTGCCAGCGATCAGCAAGAAGATCGCACAGTGATCGAGGATTTCGAGCCGATCCTTGAGTGGGCCGTGCGGCGCACTATGGTAGGCCGTCGAGGCACTATAGAGCAAGAGCAAGGTCAGGCTATAGACGGCGGCGCTGGCAATGCGCCAGCCATCGCCACCCAAGACGGCAACTGCGACCAAGGCAATCCCGGCTAGCAGACTGGCGGCAGCGCCGAGACCATGAGTCAGCGCGTTCGCAAATTCCTCGCCACGAGGGATGGGGAAAGCAGCCATCGCAGGTTTGGCCTTTCTGGTGTAAACGAGTAAGCAATGGCGCGGGCTAAGCCACGCGCACGCCCACTAGCGTACGACTTGCCAACCCTGGCTGACAAGTGGCGCATGGCTAGCCGTCAGTCACGCCTTTGGTGCGACCCGATCTATGACCAGGGTCATAGATCACACTACAGTTGACGCAAAAATGGTGCCCGTACCGCTACAGTTCCAATGATCATCCAGCCGATCAGCGAACTCGTGGCGACAACGACGGGCACACTGCCGATGGCTTCGGCTACCAAGCCGGCGACCATGCCACCCATCGGGCTAAGGCCCATCAACAGCAGGGTAAACACACTCATAACCCGACCGCGCAACTCGTTGGGCACAATTGACTGGATCAGGGTATTGGTAAGCGCCATCGTACTAACCCCAGCCCAACCCGCGCACGCCAGCAGCAACATCGCCAGCGGTAGGTCACGCACCAGCGTAAAGCCAATCATCAGCGGCGGGTAGATCAGGGCGGCAATGGTCAATAAGCGCCCACGCGGAGCCTCTTCGCCCAGGTTGGCTAAAATCAAAGCGGCGGTCAGTGCCCCCAGGCCACTTGCTGCCGAAAGTGCGCCCAGACCAGCAGCACCCTGGCCCAGCACATCCCGGGCAAAGGCGGGCAACAGGGGGATATGGACAAAACAGAACAGGGTAATCGCCGCCGCCTGGAGCAACAAGGCCCGCACCCGCGGCTCACCCCAGATATAGCGCAAGCCTGCCCGCAGTTGCCCACCCTGACGCGCCCCTGGGGGCCGCACAAACGGCGGCAAGCGCATCATGAGCAGGCCCGCAATCACAAAGGTAAAGCTCAGGCCGTTAATCGTAAAAGCCAAGCCTTCGCCGATCAGCGCCACAACAATGCCTGCTACCGCTGGGCCGATCGTGCGGGCCGCATTAAAGACCGACGCATTGAGCGCAATCGCATTTAGCAGATCCTCGCGTCCGACCATCTCGACGGTGAAGGCTTGCCGCGCTGGCGCGTCGAAGGCATTGACCAAACCAAGCAGCAGGGCCAGGATCATCACATGCCAGACCTGGACCAGCCCCGTTAAGGTGAGCAGGGCCAGGGTCAGGGCCAGGGCCATCGCTACAACCTGGGTGATCAGCAGGATCTTGCGTTTCGAGATCCGATCAGCGATCGTGCCAGCAGGCAACGAAAAGAGCAAGACTGGAAGCGAAGCCGCCGCCGCAACCAACCCAAGCATCGCTGGCGAGTCGGTCAGACGCAGCACGAGCCAACCCTGGGCAACACTCTGCATCCAGGTGCCTGTGAGCGAAATCAACTGGCCGATGAAGAAGAGCCGATAATTGCGGTGCTGGAGCGCACGCAACATCGCGGGAGGCGTACGTTGCGTCTTTGCTCCAGGCGTCGTCGTAGCAGCCATGGGCTATTCGGCCTCCGGGTGATGAAGCGCCGTGTAGAGCGTATCCATTGCCTCGTGGAGCGCCGCAAGTTGGGTGGGATTCAAGTGCCCCATCCGGCGCTCGATATAGGTGCGGTGGCGTGGGCGCAGCTCATTGATCAGAGCCTGGCCCTCGGGGGTCAGTTGAACCAGCGTCACCCGCCGGTCGTGACTATCGGGGGCGCGGCGTACGAGGCCCCGCGCCTCAAGCCGATCAACTAGGCGGGTCAGGTTGCTATTGTCGGCAACCATTTCCTGGCACAGGTAGCTTAAAGGTACCCCTTCGGGTGTGGCATGGAACAGAATCGCGTATTGGGGGGTCGAAAGATCGTAGGGGCGGAACTCTTCACGGTTCAGTTCTTGGAACCGTTTATGAAGCTTCAGAAAGAGCCGGTAGGCTTCAATCTGGGGTGAATCAGGACTGGTAATCTCCGGCATGGGTACCTCCGGATGGCGCTAAAACGAGCACATACAGCATACCAAGCACAGGGTACACGGATCTATTGGACTTGTCAACTATTTGCTTCGCGCAGGGTAGGGCGATTGCATCTTCAGTCGGCCCACGCACGTCCGTCGGGCTCAAGCCCTCGGCTATGGCAAGCAAAGCCCGCCGTCGCGGGCTGAACAGGCCACGCAGGTGGCCTTTGCTTGGCGTAGCCGAGGCGTTGACGCCCACGGCAGGAAGATGCAATCGCCCTAGTGCTCAGTTAGGGCAGGCTACGCCGGATCCAGCACTGGGGTCTGATTGCGGCGACTCCCGAGCGTATGGCTCCATGCATACGAGAGTTCGCCACCCACAAGAATGACCTGGCTTGAGAGGTAGATCCACATCAGCAGGGTCATGGCCCCGCCGAGCACCCCAAACGAGGAGAAGTTGATATTGGCGAAGATCAGTTCGGCGACCTGTTGCAGAATAGCGAAACTGATCGCAGCAATCAAGGCCGCGGGCAGCACATCAGACCAGGTTGGCAACGAGTCCGGCAGCACTTTGTAGAGTGTCGCCAACGCCAGCGTGATCAGCCCAATCGTAAGTAGGCGTTGAGCTACGAGGGTAAAGATCGCATTGTAGGGCAGCCAGTCGGTGAAGGCACTCATCAGACTGATCAACAGATTGCCAATCACGGCCAGGAGGATCAGGCCCGCAACGCCCGCTAGCAGCCCAAAGGCCAACAGTTTGCCCAGCACCGCTGTGATCACGGTCGTCTTGAGGCCACTATCCTCCTGGACGGGATGCGAATCCCAGATCAGGCGAAAGGTGCGCCGTAGCGCCCCGAAGATCCCGGTCGCCGTAAAGAGCAACGCTCCCACCCCGAACAAACCGGACGTGACCCGGGTTTCGCTAAAGTGGCTCAGGGTCTGGGCCACCAGTTCGCGGACTTCGGGCGAGCCGATCAGATTGAGTAACTGGGCTTCGACATCAAAACGAGTTGGGTCAATCACAAAACCAACCAGACTGATCACGACCAACAATAGCGGAAAGAGCGAAAAGAGCGTAAAGTAGGCGATGCCAGCCGCCAGCCCCCCAACATTGTCACGCTGGTATTTGTTCAGCGTCAACTGAACCATTTTCACCATGGGATGATTGCGCATAACTCCTCGTCTTGCGGACGCAGCACGCTGCGTCCCTCCGCTGCGTCCCTCCACTGCGTCCCTCCACTGCCCTGCACCTACCTAACGATCCCTACAATACCACTGATTAGCCACTCGTCGGCCTCGATGCCGCGGATGTTTGTCGCCCTGTACCTAACGATCCCTACAATACCACTGATTAGCCAGCGTGGTATAATCTGGCCGTGGGCTGACCTGAATGGTTGTACCGCTATCAAGCCTGTGGGAAGATGATCTTCATGTTTCTAGCAAGATACCTGAACCAACCGTGAGCGCCCAGGATCTGCTTGCGCCAAATACGGTGGTGCGTAGCCCCGTTGATACCTATACAATCCTCAATCTGGTGGGCCGCGGTGGGATGGGCGCGGTCTACCGGGCGAGTCGGGCGAGCGATGGTAGCATCTGGGCGCTCAAAGAGATGCGGCCCCAGGGTGAGCCGTCCCCCGAGGAGATGGAGGATAATCGCCAACTCTTCGAGCGTGAAGCCCTCTTGCTGAAGTCGCTCAACCACCCGAGTTTGCCGATTGTCGTCGAACTGTTTACCCATCAGGGGCGGCCAACCCTGATCATGGAGTTCATTCCGGGGCAGACGCTTGAGGCCCGGATGCGCGATGCCAACGCCCCCCTGCTTAAGCGTGATGCGCTCGGCTTCGGGATCCAGTTGTGCCGCGTGCTGCACTATCTGCATAGCTGCAATCCGCCGATCATCTATCGCGACCTTAAACCCTCGAATGTGATGCTCACCCCAGAGGGACGGCTCAAGCTGATTGACTTCGGTGTCGCCCGTACCCACAAGAAGGGCAAATCGAAGGATACGATTGCGATGGGGTCGGCGGGGTATGCGCCACCTGAGCAGTATGGCCGAGGCCAGACCGATGCCCGCAGCGATGTCTATGCCCTGGGTGCGACCCTGTTGCATCTGCTGACGATGTTGCCACCAGTGCCGTTGCAGCCACCGCAACCGGGTTCGATCAGCAAGCTGAATCCGTCGGTGGATGCCCGTACCGAAGCGGTGATTATCCGGGCGATGGATCTGAACCGCGAGGCCCGGTTTGCCTCGTGTGCCGAGTTTGAACAGGCCTTGCTGGCCTGTCTTGAGGCTCCGTTTATCGAGCCACCACCCGCCCGCCCGGTCGCCCCGATCCAGCCCAACCCGGCCCCGGTGCGCCCGGTTCCGGTGCAACCCAACCCGGTTCCGGTGCAACCCAACCCGGTTCCGGTGCAACCCAATCCAGCCCCGCGGCCAGCCCCCGTGCCCCCGCCAGTCCGCCCGGCCCCGGTGGCAGCGCCAGCAACCGATCCCGTCTCCCCGCCCTGCCCACGCTGCGGGCGCTTAAACAAACCCCAGGCCCGTTTCTGTGCCACCTGTGGCGCACCCCTGACCAGCCTGCCCACTGCCAGACTACTGATCTCGTCGCCCCACCGCACGTGGGAACTGCCCCTGGGCAAACAGCCGATGCGCATCGGGCGGCGTGATCCCCGTCAGAACCACTATCCCGAGGTTGATCTGGCCGAACACGACCGTGGCATCGCCTCGCGTCACCACGCTACCATTCAGCGCGACGGCGATTTTTATACCGTGACAGATCTGGGCAGCACCAATGGGACGCTGGTCAATGGGGCCTTAATCACGCCCCGCGTCCCACAACGCCTGCGCCAAGGTGATCGGATCAAGATTGGTGAGGTCGAGATCGAGTTTCGTTGGAGTTGAGTCGTATGAAAGCCTTAATTATCCGTGCCCCTGGCATCAACCGCGACCGCGATGCGGCGCTAGCCTGCGAATTGGCCGGGGCCACCCCCGAACGCCACCATATCAATCAGATCGCCGCTGGCAGCATCAACCTGGCCGACTATGGCCTCCTGATTATCCCCGGCGGCTTTTCGTATGGCGATCATCTTGGCGCAGGCAAACTGCTTGCAGTCGATCTGATCCATCGCCTGGGTGAACCACTGAGCCGTTTTGTCGCTGATGGCCGCCCGGTGATCGGGATCTGCAACGGCTTTCAGGTGCTGGTCAAAGCGGGACTGCTGCCCGGTTGGACCCACCGCAGCGACCCGGCGGTCACGCTCACCGATAACCACTCGCGCCGCTTCGAGTGTCGGTGGGTCACCCTCGAACCCGATCCGGGTTGTGTCTGCCCGTTCATCCGGGACTTGGCTCGCCCGATCGAGGTGCCGGTGGCCCACGGCGAGGGCCGGATTGCCGTAGCCGCCGATGCCGATCTGAACGATCTGCATGGACGGGGCCTGATCGCCCTACGCTACCAGGGTGCCCCCGGCACACCCGCAGCCTATCCCGCCAATCCGAATGGCTCGCGGGGGGATATTGCCGCGATCTGCAATCCGCAAGGCAATGTGCTGGGCTTGATGCCCCATCCCGAGAACGCGGTTTTGCCGCAACAGCATCCGCGCTGGACCCGCGAACCCTGGCGTGAAGAAGGCGATGGCCTGGCCCTCTTTCGCAATGCGGTGCGCTATGCTGCTGCATTGTAATGCTCGAAAGTTTCGTTCTCGTTCATCGGTTTACCTGTAGGGACGCAGCGTGGGGCGGCCCCCGACGCCCCCCCCGGCGGGCCCACGCCTGGGGGTGTTTCGCTGAGTGGGCTTTTGCCCCCCGCCCCTCCCGGTCTGATCCGCGGTG
>JBLWKA010000103.1:0-19562 GCA_048381555.1 Oscillochloridaceae bacterium umkhey_bin13 | reverse complement strand
CACGCCCCCGCAGGCACCCGTATCGGACGCCGCGCTGCATAAATGTGGATGCCGTTGGTGGGTAGATGCAGCGCGGTGGAATGCGGTATATCACAGCAAGACACAAACGTTCTGTCCGCCCTTAAACCCTCAGCGGGGAGAGGGGCGATGCCGAGGCGAGTCTGAGCCGTTCTGATGCTGTCGGTGGTACTCCCAGATCTCCCCGACGGTGAGGGCACGTCAGTGCCCTCCCGGTCGGGAGTACACAACAGCACTGGGTTGGGTGGCGGGGGCATCGGTGCGAGGGCCTGGGCACACGCAGCACGGCGTAACGGGACATCGGTGCGTGCCCGCTGTGGGTCTGGGAGTACATGGTACTCCCAGATTCCCCCGACCGTGAGGGCGCGTCAGTGCCCTCACGGTCGGAGGTAATTGTATATATGCAATGCAAACCCTGTGCGAAGCCTCGGCTTAACAAGATCAAGCCAGAGGTTTTTTGGCGCTTTAGAGTGCAGAAAATGCATAATGAAGCCTTGCTTGACAACCATTTTGTGGCGTATTATACTTTGCTTGAACAATTCATGTTTTGTCTTATCAGCAAAACCGCCTTCCCCTGCTGCCATCCCATCATCTAGACCCGGCAGCTACCCCCAATCGCTCCGCGACCGCACTCCTCTGGAAAGGGAGCCCACTATGAGTGGTACCAAGGCCAAGGACCCACGCTTCCCCGATTTTGGCTTTACCGTCCTTGATGGGGCGCGCGCCACACGGGTACCCGGGGGCCGCACGATCGAGGAACTAGAGCCCGAGTACAAGATCAAAGGTCGGACGACGTTCAGTGCGCTCTTCAAAAATGACCCCTTCGATTTCTGGGTTGGGCCGTTCTATGTTGGCTTCTGGGGCTTTGTAAGTGTGCTGGGGATTATCTTCGGCAGCTACTTCTACCTTAATGCAACCGTTGTTAACGGTCCTTTCTCGCTTCCCCAGAACTTCTTTGCCGGTCGGCTTGATCCGCCCCCGCCCGAAGTGGGCCTCGCCCTCGTCAGCCCAGGCCAACCAGGCTATGTCTGGCAGATGACCGTGCTGTTTGCCACCATCGCCTTCTTTGGCTGGTTTATGCGCCAGGTAGACATCAGCATGAAGTTGGATATGGGCTACCATATCGCGATCGCCTACGGCGTGGTCTTCTCTTCGTGGGTTACGCTCCAGATCCTGCGCCCGGTCGCCCTGGGGATGTGGCACGAAGGCTTTGTGCTCGGTGTGATGCCCCACCTTGACTGGGTCTCGAATTTTGGTTATCGCTACAACAACTTCTTCTACAACCCCTTCCACGCAATCGGGATCACGGGCCTCTTTGGCTCAACCTGGCTGCTGGCTTGCCACGGTTCGCTGATCCTTAGTGCCGCCCAGTACCGTGGCCCCGAGGGTGGCGATATCGAAAACCAGTTCTTCCGTGATGCGATCATCTATTCGGTTGGCGAGTCCGGCATCCACCGTGTTGGCTTCCTGTTTGCTTGTGGTGGTGTCCTCTCGGCCAACCTCTGCATCCTCCTCTCCGGTTGGCCGGTGCAGGACTGGGTGAGCTTCTGGAACTTCTGGAATACACTGCCCTGGTGGAGTGGGGTGTAGGCTCCACGCACTGGCCCTCTCTCCGTGTCGTGTGAGCAACCTAGAGGAGCGCATTATGGCCACAATGAATCCGACCCCCGGCGACCTAGAGCTGGGGCCTCGTGCAAAAGGACGGATCGGGAAGCCCATCGAGATCCCTATTCTCGAGAACTTTGGCCTCGATAGCCAGATTGGGCCGACCTATCTTGGTTTCTGGAATGTTGCAGCTTATCTTACCGGCGGCCTGTTTACCTTTATCTGGCTGGTGGTAATGGCGGCGCAGGTTGGCTGGAACCCGGTGGCGTTCGCCAAGTACTTCTTTGTCCTGCAGATCGATCCGCCGCCGGCCTTCTATGGCCTGGGCTTTCCGCCCCTCGAACAGGGCGGCTGGTGGTTGATCTCGACCTTCTTCCTGACGATCTCGATTGGCTGCTGGTATATGTTCCTGTATACCCGAGCCAGGACCCTAGGGATTAAACCCTACCTGGCCTATGGCTTCACCGGCGCGATTATCCTCTATCTGGTGATCTACCTTATTCGCCCGATGTGGATGGGCAACTGGTCGGAAGCCCCGCCCCACGGCCTAAAAGCCCTGCTGGACTGGACCAACAATGTGAGTGTGCGCTACGGGAACTTCTACTACAACCCGTTCCACATGCTCTCGATCTTCTTCCTGCTTGGCTCAACAGTGCTGCTGGCGATGCACGCCGGAACGATCTGGGCCCTCGAGAAGTATGCCGCTCACGAGGAGTGGGACGAGCTTCAGGCCCCTGGCACTGGCACTGAGCGGGCTCAACTTTTCTGGCGCTGGTGCATGGGCTTTAATGCCAATGCCTACTCGATCCACCTCTGGGCCTTCTGGTTCGCCTGGCTTTGTGGGGTCACTGGCGCAATTGGGGTCTTCCTCTCGATGCCTGACTTTGTCAATAACTGGTTCCAATGGGGCATCGAAGCGGGCATTGTTTATCCGCAGTTCCCTGGCCCTGGCCAATAACATCCCGCACGGGTAGTAGATGTTCAACCGGCACCGTCGCAGCTGCGACGGTGCCGGTTCGCTTTTCTGGGAGTTCCTAAACCCCTTCGTTATCCGGTGCTAAACTCTAGCCCCAAAGCTTCACTGAGCGCTTCGGCGGTTGGGAGGATCGCCGCCGGATTGGTAGCGGTGTCAATCACCCAGATCGCTGCCTCGCCTACCACGAGTTCGAGCGCGACAATCGCTGCGGTGCGCCGAATCGGCCAGCCAACCACGAGCGGACGGCGGCGCAGCCGTAGGCTGCGAATCTGGGCTCGGTGCAGGCGCTGGATCCGCACGCTGCCAACCTTGCTCCACTGTCGCAGGCTGAGTACCGCTGTTTCCGGGTCGTACGTGACCTGGTTCTGCATGGTCAGGATGGCGTAGCCGCCAACGATGCGCTGGTAGCCAAGCCCGCCCAGCAGACCGCCAATTACGGCTGCAAAGGCCCCCACCGCAAACCCGGCCCCGCCACTCAGGCTCAGGAGGCCACTGATCGCGATTAACAGGGCGATCAGAATCAAACCGATCCCCAGCCCTATGACTTGCAAGCCAACCGCCCGATTGGCCTCGGGCCGCGACTCAAGCTGGAGTTGGCCCGAGGCCTGATTCGTTAGCTGGTAGTAGGGCGTTAGCGCAAGCCTACGCCCGATCCGTTGCTGCGTACCCTCGAGAAGCTGTTCTTTCATGACGGTAATCCACAATCCAAAAGCTAAAACCCAAAACAATACTATCCTACCATGGCGCAAGTTGTGCTATTCTATGCGAATAGCCCACGTGAACGCTTCCTCTGGCCTGAGCAGCTACGTCGCTGATTGGAATACGCCCCGGTGTCTGGCCCAATGCCTGCGCCCATCGGGCCTATCTCCCTGCCTGCGATCCTGCTCTGCCCCAGCTGGTTTGGCGCTAACTGCGTTGGCACCGCACGGGCTAGCTGTATTCGTTGTGCCACTGTCTTATGAGGGAGCCTATGCAACGTCTTGCAACTCTGGTCCTGGCGAGCCTACTCCTGGTGATGCTGGCCGCCTGTGGCGGTGCCCCCGCCGCGCAACCGACCGCTGCCCCGCCTGCGCCCGCCCCAGATGCCCCGGCTGCTACCAGCGGCCTCCCCGACCTTGGTGGTCGCGAAGTCACGATCGCGGTCGAGAACGCCTACCCGCCCTTCAACTATATCAACCCGCTGACGGGTCAGGGTGAGGGCTGGGATTACGATGCCTGGAACGAGATTTGTCGCCTGTTGAACTGTGTGCCCGTCTATCAGGAAGCCTCGTGGGAAGGCATGATCCAGGCGGTGGCGAATGGGCAGTTTGATGCGGCCGCCGATGGGATCACGATTACTGAGGATCGCGCCCAGATCGTGGACTTCTCGGATGGCTATATCCAGGTTGCCCAGCGCCTAATGGTGCGGGCCGACGAGACCCGCTTCAGCGATATGGATGGGTTTGTCGCTGATGCACAATTGGTGCTGGGAACCCAGACCGGGACGACCAACTACGAAACGGCGGCCCGCCTGTTGCCCGAGAATCGCATTCAGGCGTTCGAGCAGTTCCCCTTTGCCGTCGCGGCCCTGATCAATGGGGACGTGGATGGGGTGCTGATGGATGAGACCGCTGGCCAGGGTTATATCGGCACCAACGCCGAGCGTATCATGCTGGTTGGGCCGCCCCTAACCAGTGACCAGCTTGGTTTTATCTTCCCCAAGGGGAGTGACCTGGTTGGGCCAGTGAACGCCGCCCTGGCCGAGATGCGAACCAGTGGCAAGCTGGATGAACTGGCAGCTCGGTACTTCAGTGCCGACTTCAAGCTCCCTGGTAACTGATCCTAGCCTGGCTTCTGGCCCCGCCTTCGACTAGGGCGGTGGGTGTGGTATGGGTTAGCGGCTTCGCCGCCAAACCATACTACACCCTGGGACTTGACCACTGATGTTGCATCCGCTGTTTACCGTAGGAGTGTGTGTGGCAGCAGAACAAGATCCGCTGGTCTTGAACGAGCGCCGATTTAACGGTCGGATGAGCCTGAGTGAGTTTCCCTGGTGGCTACTGATCATTCTGGCGATCATTGTTGGGATGGGGGTGCGGATTGCAGTTGATCCGCTCTACCGTAACATCTTCACGACGATTTTGCAGGGCCTGGGGACGACGCTCTATGTCACGGCGGTCTCGTTTGTGTTTGCCCTCATCTTGGGCCTGATCCTCGGCCTGGGCCGCGTTTCGAAGAATGTGGTGCTACGTAATCTGGCTACCACCTACATCGAGTTTATTCGCGGTGTGCCGATGCTCGTCTTGATCTTTACGATCTCGTTTGCAGTTGTGCCGATGCTGGCCCGCACTTTTGGCCTGCCAAACAATGCAATCTCGCTCTCGACCCGGGCGATTATTGCGCTGGTCATGATCTATGGGGCCTATATCGCCGAGATTTTTCGGGCCGGGATCGAGTCAATCGGGCGAGGCCAGATGGAGGCCGCTCGCTCGTTGGGCATGTCGCATATCCAGGCGATGCAGTATATTATTCTGCCCCAGGCCGTGCGCAATGTCTTGCCCGCCCTCGGCAATGATCTGATTGCGATGCTCAAAGATAGTTCGCTGGTCTCGGTGCTGGGGGTGCGCGAAATGACCCAGGTCGCCCGCCTCTCGGTTAGTACCAGTTTCCGCTACGAAGAGACCTACTTTATTCTGACCCTCTTCTACCTGAGCTTGACCCTGATGCTTTCGCTGATCTTGTTGTGGGTGCAGCAACGCTTTGGCGGCGGAGGCGCGAGGTAATCATGACAACTGAGCCGATGATCCAGATCGAGCATGTCTCGAAATATTTTGGCAATTTTCGTGCCCTTGATGAGGTGAGTCTGCATGTGCAGGCTGGCGAGGTGATGATGATTATCGGGCCGTCAGGCTCGGGTAAGTCTACCTTGCTGCGCTGTATTAACCATCTGGAGGTGCCCGATAGTGGCCGGATTGTGGTGGATGGGATTGTGGTTGATAATGACGAAGCCCATATTAATGCGGTGCGGGCCGAAGTGGGCATGGTCTTTCAACGCTTTGAACTCTTCCCCCATTTGACGGTGCTCGAAAATATCTGCCTGGCCCAGCAAAAGGTGCGGAAACGCAATCGCAAAGAAAGTGAACAGATTGCCTGGCAGTTGCTCGAAAAGGTTGGCATTCCCGAACAGGCCCAGAAGTATCCCAACAAACTGTCGGGTGGCCAGCAGCAACGGGTCGCGATTGCCCGTTCGTTGGCGATGCAGCCTAAAATTATGCTCTTTGATGAGCCAACCTCGGCCCTTGATCCCGAAATGATCAATGAAGTGCTTGACGTAATGTTGGCCTTGGCCCGCGAAGGCATGACGATGGTGGTCGTCTCGCACGAGATGGGGTTTGCGCGCAATGCGGCCCACGAGGTGGTGTTTATGGATCAGGGCCGGATTATTGAGCAGGGCCCGCCAGAACAGTTCTTCGGCAATCCGCAACACGAGCGGACCCGGCTCTTTTTATCGCGGATTCTGCATTAAGGCAGTGCAATGCTTAGTCCAGTCGAACGCTTGATTGTCCTGAAAAGTGCCCCGCTCTTTCGTGCGGTCTCTGATCGCTTGCTCGCCGAAGTCGCCGAACTGCTCAGCGAAGAAGAGTATCTGGCTGGGAGCGAGGTTTTTCGGCACGGTGAGCCGGGGAGTAGCATGTTCCTGATTGTCGAAGGCGAAGTGCGGATCCACGTTGGCGATCATACGTTGAATACGCTTGGTTCCCGGGCGGTGTTTGGCGAGATGGCGGTGCTTGATCCAGCCCCACGGGCGGCGAATGCCACCGCGTTGAGCGATCTGTTGCTGTTGCGCCTGGAGGCCGACCTGCTGAACGATCTGCTCGAACGCCGTCCCGAGTTGGGCTATGGCCTGATGTATGTTTTGCTCGATCAGATCCGGGCCAGGGTGACGGAGATCGAGGCCCTAGCTGGGAGTTTGCTCCCGCAGGGTGCTGAGCGTAGCCAGATTAATGCGCAGATTGCGGGTCATGGTGCGCAAGATCTGGCGTAGTACTTCGGGGCGCGAGGCACAGAGGGCCGTGAAGTCCTGGCGACTGAGGCGAAGCAGGTTCGTTGCCGTGCTGGTAGTGGCCGAGGCCGCCCGTGGCGCGGTGTCAATCAAGGCCATTTCACCAAAAAGCGCCCCCGAACCAAGCGTATTGAGGGTCTGGGCCCCAAGGTGGATGTGGACCGATCCTGAGCTAATGATATAGAGCGCATCGCCAGGATCGCCCTGGGCAAAGACTGTGCTTCCAGCCGGGAGCGCGATGGTGGTCATCTGTTGGGCCAGTTCGGCCAGCATGGTGCCGGGGGTGCGGGCAAAGAGATCAGTACGGCGCAAAACTGCAACCTGCTGCATTGTCGCTCGCAGGCTGGCGGCAGTAGCGGGGCTGGGCGTCTGCTGACTGGCCTGGGCACACGTGCGGCTCCATGCACTGAGCGGTGCGTCCTCGGGGGCTGCGACTAGTTCGGCTAAACGACGTTCACGGCCCAGCAGGGGCTGTGGGGTATGGCTCTGGAGCCGTTCGTACTGTTGAGCTGGAGGCAGGCGTTCGAAGAGCGGCAGCAAAGCTGCTTTGAGCCGGACGGGCAATAGCACATCAATGATTTCGAGTGCATTAGCCTGCTGTTCGGGGGTGCCCTGCCTCAGGTTGAGGCGGGCATTGGTGATCGCTTGCGGATCGCTGGCACAGGCCAACCGGTCGAGGATGCGCTCGCAGCACTGGTGGAGGTCCTCGGCTAACGCTTCACGCAGCAGTTCGTCATCGGGATGCTCAAGGTCGCGCAGGGCGGCGAGCAACCAGCCTGCCGCCGCGATTTCGCGGGGGAGTTGGGCCCAGATCTGGGCCTGGATCGAACCAGTGGCTCGATAGCCACGTCGCAGCAAGGCTCGCCCTACGGCTTGGCGCACGAGGGGATAGGGGTGGTCAAGCGTGGCACAGAGCGTAGCTTCGGCTTCGCTGCCTAGAATCCGGCCTAGCGCCGTCACCAGCGCCACCTGAACGGGTTGGGGAGCCGTTGCCAAGGCGCTGCGCATGGCGGGCACAGCGGCGGGGCCAGCCAATTCTAGGCCGTAGGCCGCAGCAGCGGTGGTGGCGGGATCAGCCAGGGCGTTTAGCAAGGACTGAACCACATGATCCTGGCCTGCACCACAGCGTCCCGCCGCGATCAGCATGGCACGGCGCACGTCGGGGTTGGGGTCGTGCAGCAGCGGACGCAGCGGGTACAGATAGTCAGGCTGATCGAGTTCCGCTACGATCCCAGCGGCAAGGATGCGCTCGTCGGGGCACGGAGACTCGGCCAATTCGAGCAAGCGCCGCCCACCTGCGAGCGTGCCAAGCAGTCCGCCATGGCGCAGCAGCCCCAGCACCGCACTCCGGCTCACATTCTGATCGGGGTGATTGACGAGAGGTGTCACATGGTCAACCGCCTCGGTACGGGCGTGGGCACACAGGGCGATCAAGGCCGCCGCTTGGGTCGCCGGATCGCTTTCGTCGGTCACGAGGCGTACCAGTTCATTCGTGTCGCCATGCAGGCGGCCAGTGGCGATCAGATCAAGCACCGTACGGCGCACCAGCGGATCGGGGTGGGCCAGTAAGGCAGGCCGCGCACTGACGAGTTGCTCGGGCTGTTGTTCGGCAAGCAGTTCGATCGCATAGTGCACTTCGCCCGCCGCCAGCAGATAGGCATTTGGCAGCGCACTTGCGCCGAGGGTACTCAACAACAGGGTGAGCGCGGCAGTATCAGCCAGGACGAGGGCCCAACCTTGCCCAAACGAGAAGCTTACTAGAAGGAACAAGCTACCCTGTTCGCCAGGGCGTAGATCGAGCCGTCGTGCCAGCCAGGAGCCAAGCGCCATGCTGCCTCATGCCAATCGTCGCGGTTCAAGCAAGCTGGTATTGGGAAAATGTTCGACTGATTATAGCATAGCCCTAAAGCCCACCGCCGGAGGCGGACATTGCAACAGCCCTGGGCCTGGCCTAATGCAGAAACGCACTTGGATCATGCCAAATGTTATAATAATCCATATGCAGAACAGCTCACTCGCAATCGAGACCGTCGGCCTGAGCAAGCGTTACGGTGAGCGGCTGGCGGTTGACAATTTGAACCTCCAGGTTGCGTCGGGTGACGTTGTGGGTTTTCTTGGTCCCAATGGGGCCGGCAAGACGACCACGATTGCCATGCTGTTGGGCCTGGTGCGCCCCACGGCTGGCCGGGCGGCCCTGTTTGGCCATGATCTTGCGACCAACCCGCTGGCAGCCCTGGCTCGAGTGGGGGCCATGATCGAGGCCCCGGCGTTTTATCCGTATCTTTCGGCCCACGACAATCTGCGCGTCCTCTGCAAGGCGGGTGGCATCGCCGAGGCGCGGATTGCCCCGGCGTTGGCAGCGGTTGATCTGACCGGGCGCGCCCGCGATAAGGTGCGTACCTTTTCGCAGGGCATGAAGCAGCGTCTCGCAATTGCGGCGGCGCTCTTGCCTGACCCGGCCCTGATCATGCTGGACGAACCCACCAATGGGCTTGATCCCGCCGGTACCGCCGAAATTCGGGCCTTGATTACCAATCTGGCCGCTGATGGTCGGACGGTGTTTGTATCGAGCCACCAGTTGTACGAGGTGGAGCAGGTCTGTCGGCGGGTGGCGATTCTGAAGCAGGGTCGGCTGATTGCCGAAGGCCAGGTGGACGAATTGCTGCGCCGTGGGCAAATGATTCGGATTCGGGTCGAGGGTGATCCCAATGCCGCAATCGCGTTACTGGCTGGCCTGCCTGGGGTGGAACGAATCACGCTGGATGGGACGACGATCCTGGTTGACGCACCCGTAACGCAGGCGGCGGCGCTCAATGCCCACCTGGCCCGTCAGGGGATTGCGGTGGCCGAAATTGGTGCGGTGCATCATTCGCTCGAAGACTTCTTTCTGGAAGTGACCGGCAAGCCAGACAAAGCCAAAACCTAACCTATGCTCTTGCAACTCTTTGCCGCCGAATGGCTCAAATTACGCCGCCGTCCGCTGAGTTGGGGCCTGCTGGCGGTCTTTCTGGGCCTCCAGACCTTGACGCTAGGGTTGTGGACACTGGTAGTGGCCTTTCAGCAGGGGGCGATTGGCGGCGTGCAGATCGAGGCCCTCGGCCCGGCGCAGCTCGAACAGATCCGCCGCCAGTTGAGTTTCCCAGGGATTTTTGGGGCAGTGCTGGGCCAGTTGAACAGTACCGGGGGCATTCTGGCAATCTTGTTGGCGGCAGGCTCGCTGGGGGGCGACTATAGTTGGGGGACGTTACGGGCTTTGATGGCCCGTGCCCCTGATCGCGGGGCCTATCTGGGGGCCAAGGTGCTGGCCCTGATGCTGGCGGTGCTGCTTGCGGCCCTGCTGGCCCTGGGCCTGGGCAGCCTGCTGGCGCTGCTGGTCAGTGCCTGGCTGGCCTTGCCTTCGCAAGTGGGTCTGACCGATCTGCTGGCCCTGCCGTTGGGACTCGGGCGGGCCATGCTGGTCATTTTGCCCTATGTGCTGCTGACCCTGGCTGCCGGGGCCTATGGTCGTTCGACGCTGGCGGGGGTTGGCGGGGGTCTGAGCTTTCTGGCCCTCGATGTTAGTGCCGGCTCGCTCGGCTCGTTAGGGGCGGTCAATGACCTCGTGCTGTTCATGGTCAATTTTTTGCTGCAACCCAATATCAATACCCTGGTGGTGCAAAATGCCGCCATGTTTGGGCTTGATCAAAGTGTGCTTGCGAGTGCGCTCGATCTGGCAAGCTTGCCTTCACCGTTACAGGCGATCCTGGTGGTGAGCAGCTATTGTGGTCTGTTCGGCTGGATGGCATGGCGAAGTTTGACCCGCCGCGACATTCTTGGTGCCCAGTAATAGGGTCGTTTCGTCACCCTTGAAAGGCCAGCCCCGTGAAGCGCAGCCTCCGCATTTCGTTACTCTTGCTCTTGATTAGCCTGAGCCTGGTGCCGGTCGCCGCAGTTGGTCTTGTGCTCGGCCTGGGGATTTTTCAGCAAGAACGCAGCCATGCCCTGGATCTCCAGCGCCAGTTGACCGATCAGGCTGCTGCGCAGATGAGTGCCTATGTAACCATGGCCGAAGGCGAGTTGTACGCGCTGCTGCAACGTTCGCGGTCGCAGGGCGAAGAGCGCCCGACCCTTAATACGGTGTTGGCCGAAGAGCTGTTCTACCGCAGTACGTTCGATGAACTGGCGATAGTTTTGGCTGATGGTACCGAGTTGGCACGAGTGTCGCGGCTGGGGCCAACGCGAGCTAATGATTTACATAACCATGAGGGCGATCCGATTTTAGTTGAGACGATCCGCCTAAACCGGGCCTATCTGACCGGGTTTACGCGCAGTGCCACCAACCAGGAACCGCTGCTCGAAATGGCGATTCCGACCCTTGATCCCCGTACTGGCCTGCCCGATGGGGTGATCATTGGCAAAGTGCGAATGCGGCGGCTCTTCGAGCAGATCACGAGTCTTGATCTGGGCCGCACGGGTGCCGTGTTTGTGACTGACGAACAGTTTCGGCTGGTAGCCCATCCTAAGCTGGCAAGCCTGCCGCCAGAGGTGCAAACAATTGCCCCCGACGCTGAAGGATTGACCGCGAGCCTCGGTGGTGACCCTGCGCTAGGTGTATTGCGTCCGACCAGTCTTGGCAATCTGACGCTGCTGGTTGGCGCAGAATTGCCCTTAGCCGAGGCCGATGAAGATCTGCGTGAGGCGCTGATCACGGCGGGGGCCATTTTGTTGGCGATCACGGTGCTGACGATGGGCCTGACCGTCATGGTGACGGGGCGGATTGTGGCCCCGATCCATGCCTTGGCCGCCGCCGCCGAGCGCATCAGCACCGGGGATTTGAACCAGCGGGTTGCCGTAACCCGTGAAGACGAACTCGGGACCCTGCAACGCAATTTCAACCAGATGGTGACCGATCTGGGATCCCAACGTTTGGCCTTGACTGAACGCAGCGAGGCGCTTCAGCTTAGTCTTGATCGTCAGCGGGTGCTGGTTGATACCGTGGCCCAGCTTTCGACGCCGGTGCTGCCGGTATGGGAAGGCGTGATCGTCTTGCCGGTGGTCGGCCATGTCGACGCTGAGCGCGGCGCGGCGCTGGTGCGGGCGCTGGTGCAAGAGGTTTCGGCGCGGCGGGCCAAAGTGGCGATCATTGATATTACGGGGCTGAGTGAGATCAACCAGCAGGTGCTGGACAGCATCGGACGGGCCGTACGGGCGGTCGAACTGCTCGGTGCCCAGGCTCTGCTGGCTGGCGTCTCGGTCGAGGCGGCCCAGCATATGGTGCTCAGCCAGGTAAGTCTGGGGAACCTGGCGAGTTACCGTGATTTGCAGAGTGCGACCGAAGCAGCGCTGGCCTTACGCCACAGCTAGGCGGTTGTGGGATCGGCTTCGCGGCGGACTTCGATTGAGCGGGCCATGCGCCGGTCAAGCGGATAGACGTGGGCACCAATTTGTACCGAGAGTGGCCCATCAAACGGGGCACTGGCAATGACTTCGACCGCAGCCCCGGGCACCAGACCCAGATCGGCCAGGTAGCGGAGCCGTTCGGCGCTCTGATCACGCATGCGCACGACCGTCGCCCGTTCGGCAACAGCGAGATCCGCAAGGCGCAGATCGGGCGAACTGGGCAACCGGCCATCAAGCGAGGGGATTGGATCGCCGTGGGGGTCGAAGGTCGGGTGGCCAAGATGGGCCGCAATTCGGGCCTCAAGCTTCTCGCTGATATGATGCTCGAGCCGCTCGGCCTCTTCGTGAACCTCGTCCCAACTATAGCCCAGGGCCTCGACCAGATAGAGTTCGAGGAGGCGATGGTGGCGGATCACTTCGAGCGCAATCCGTTCGCCTGCGGCAGTCAACTGCACCCCCTGGTAAGGCGTATGTTGCACCAGGTTCATTTCGGCCAATTTCTTGACCATCCCAGTAACCGAGCCTGGTTTCGAGCCACGTTGTTCGCCCAACAACGAGGTCGTAACGGTCCCTTGCTGTTGAAGGGTGTAGATCGCTTTAAGATAATCTTCAATTGCGGGGGTGATCCGCCCTGGCTCGTCAGAGGGAGTCATCGTGAGGCTCCTTGGGTTCCGGTTGCACCCACAACCGTCGGGTTTAACTGTAGCATAGGGGTACGGATTGGTGCAAACGGTGCTCGTGCGTTGCAGCGTGAACGTGGGTTGGCAGGGGGTGGCAAAGCCGCCAAACCGCACCACCAACTGTGGCGATGTTGCATGATCCTGCCGCCAAACGGGGGGGCGTGCGTTGCATGCTGTGACTGTCCGTGCTATCCTTGAGCGCATAGGCGGCGCTGCCCTGGCCCTGCGCCGCTAGCTGTGAGGTGCTTGTTATGACGATTACGGATCGCATGCTCACGGGCGCGATTGCCAACAATCCCGCAAACTATGACGGCGATGGCGAATGGCGCTATTCGATTCCCCACCACGTGTTGTATTTTAGCAAAGCCGGTGACCCTGATCCCAAGGACGAAGAGCCATTCTTTGCGTTGCCTTCACTCAATCCCGATGGTTCGAAACGGATGGAACAAGCCTTCCGGGCCTTTATCAGCCGCCGCTGGCCGCCAAGCCGCCAACGTGAACTTGAGCGCTTTGCCGAGCGTAAGGGCTGGAATCTGGCGATGGAGTTGCGCTATGGTGGGGGGGCGCTTGAAGACAAAGAGGCCGAGGAATGGCAGTTTGTCGTCAATCGTGAGCTCCAGCGTCTGGCAACTCAGGTGCGTGAACAGATCGCTAAACATAGCTAAATGCGGCTGGGTTGGTTGCGAGCAAGTAGGCACGGGAGCACACCATGCTCCCGCAATTTTCCCCGCTGGAGCCGCGTGTTACCACCGTTGCCAGCGGTACCACCAAGAGGAACCTATGAAACTCAAGGGACGGGTTGCCATTATCACCGGGGCCTCGAGTGGGGTGGGCTATGCGACAGCGCGGGTCTTTGCCCGTGAAGGGGCGACTGTGATTGTGGCGGCACGGCGGCGTGATCGCCTGGATCATCTGGTCGCCGAGATTGCTGGCGAGGGGCATCAGGGGTTTAGTATTCCGACCGATGTGACCGATTCGGCGCAGGTGCAGCATCTGGTCGAACAGACCTTTACGCTGCTCGGGCGGATTGATATTCTGGTCAATTGTGCCGGTGGGGTGATGAAGATCTCGCCGATCGAGCAGTTCTCTGATGGGGAATGGCGTTCGGTGATTGATACGAATCTGAGCGGGGTGTTTTATACGACCCGAGCGGTTATTCCGGTCATGAAGCACCAGCGTGCGGGCACGATTGTGAACCTTGGGTCGCGGGTCGGCCGGATCGGGGTTGCCAATATCAGTCCGTTTAGCGCCGCGAAGTTTGCCCTGGCGGGCTTGTCCCAGTCCCTGGCCCAAGAACTCCGGCCCTACGGAATCTATGTGACCAATGTGGTGTCCGGCATGATCAATGCCGACCTGGCCCCACTCAATCCCGATGAGGCGATCCGTCGCCGCTTGTTGACCACTGATGATGTGGCTCAGGCTATTCTCTGGGTCTGTACGCTGCCGCCGAGTCTGCGGGTGGACGAGTTGCCGATTATGCCGCGTCAGATCGATCTGTAGGATCAGGGTACCATGAGCGATGATGCGTTGCGCGATTGGTGGGAGCAGTTGTTCCAGATCCATGAATTGGCCCACTATCAGGAGTATGCCGAAGCCCTGACCCACCACGAAGTAGACTTTTTGATCGAGGCGCTGCAATTGCGTGGCAGCGAGACGATCCTCGATCTGGCCTGTGGTAGTGGGCGGCATAGTCTGGCCTTGGCCCGCCGTGGCTTTACGGTGGTCGGCATGGATCTGGCGGCTCCTCTGATTGCCCATGCCCGCATCCAGGCCGCCGAGGCCGATCTGTCGGTGGTGTTTGTGCAAGCCGATATGCGCACCCTTGCCGAACACGATCGTTTTGATGTCATTTTGGTGATGCAGAGCAGTATTGGTTTTTTTGATGACCATACCAATGCGGCGGTGCTGGCCGCCTGCGCCCGGGCCCTGGCACCCGGTGGCCGCATGGTGCTCCAGTGTCTGAATCCCTACCAGATCGAGGCCCACCTACGCGAGTTGCGCAATAGCTGGTATGCAATTGGTGAGGGGGTCGTCCTGCGCGAAACCAGCTTTGAACCACGGACGGCCACGCTTAAGCTGGGTTACCGCTATCTTGATCCGGCCCAGGGCCTTGAGATCCAGCACCCCGGTGATCAGATTCGGCTCTATGGGTTCCCGGAACTGGTAACAATGTTGGTGGCGGCGGGCTTGCGTCCCCAGAGTGTTTTTGGGGATACGACTTTGCCGCCCGTCCCGTTTGAAGAGCCGTGCCAATGGCAGGTTGTGATCGCAGTGAAAGATCGCCCACCGTCAGTGTAAGCGGGCCTGGGAGAACATGGTTCTCCTCGTATCTCCCTGGCGGGAACGAGCGCAACACGTGGGCGTGGAGGATATGGTCGCCCCGCCCCTCGGCGGGAACGAGCGCAACAAGCGGGCCTGGGAGAACATGGTTCTCCCCGTATCTCCCCGGCGGGAACAAGCGCTAGCGACGTTCCCGCCGGAACCCTAAATCAAAATAAACGTAAACACATACGCATACGCAAAAATAAACGACGTAAAATTGATCACGAGGGCGGCCAAATAGCTGGCCGAAGCCGTGCGACGGCGCAGCAAGATCAGCGCAAAGCCATCGGCTACCCAGGCCACCAGGAAGGCCACCAGGAGGGCCAGAAAGACGTTGCCCACACTCAGGATCAAGGGGCTGACCAGCGCGATGACCACGGCCGAGATCAGGTTGGCAATGGCGGAATCGCGGAAACTGCCCTGGAGGTTGGCCCACTTGAGTTGGAAGAGCATTAGGGCGTCAATGATAATCGAGACCAGAATAAAAACGAAGGGGAAGGTGCCCGCCACTAAGATGCTCGCGTCCATACGCTCCTCTGGGCTGTTGGGGATAGAATACGGTGCGACCAGGCCAGCATGGCAAGGGGCCGGTGCAGGGCCTGGGTTGCCTGCTGATTGTACCGCAGACTTGTGGAAGGGCGGTAGTGGGGTAGGGCGACGATGGTGACTGCGCTTGCGGCGTTGCGTGACCGCCTGGCCGCCCAGGATGAGCTTGGGACCCTGGTGCAGGCGCTGGCGGCGCGGCCCCCGACGTTGCGGGTCGCACCGCTCCTGGCGGCGGCACGTGCCCCCTTGGTGGCGGCCCTGGCTCAGCGCCATCCCGGCCCGCTGCTCGTGGTGGCAACGAGCGCCGATGCGGCCCAGCGCCTGGCCGATGATCTGCGCCAGTGGCTCGATCCTGCAGCTGTGCGGCTCTATCCCGCCAGTGATGCCCAGCCCTACGAGCATATGTCGCCCGGGCCGCAGGCGCTCGCGTCCCGCCTGACGGTGCTGACCACCCTGGCGGCCTGGCCGCAAACGCAGGCCGAAACGGCGACCCCGTTGGTGATCGTGGCTCCGGTGAAGGCGCTGCTGCAACCCAGTTTGAGTCCCGCTGAACTGGCCGAGGCCTCACAGACTTTGCGGCACAGTCAGCAGATCCGCCCCCATCAACTGGCGCGTCAGTTGGTCGCCCAGGGCTACCGGGTGGTTCCTGCGGTCGAGCAGCCCGGCGAATTGGTGCGCCGTGGCGATCTGCTCGATCTCTGGCCTGCTGCCGATGAGTTGCCGCTGCGGATCGAGTTCTTTGGCGATGAGATTGATAATCTGCGCCGGTTTGATCCTACGACTCAGCGCAGCGCGGGCCGAGTGACCGAAGTGAAGTTGGGTCCCGCCCACGAGTTGCCGCTCTGGCGGCGTGACGAGGCCCTGGCTCGCCTGGAGGCGCTGGATCTTACAGATTTACGGCCAGAGGCTCGCGCCGAGTGGGAGGCGGCCTCTGAGCGCCTGGCCCAGGGCGAGCGTTTCGAGGGGCGGGCTTTTTATGCGCCCTTCTTCCGGGTTGGTTCGCCCGCAACCTTGCTTGATCATCTGCCTCTTGGGGCGGTGGTGTTGCTCGCCGAAGCGCAGTTCCTGGCCAATCACGCGGCCGAAATTCATCACCACGCCGAAAGCCAGCGGGCGCGCTTGATCGAGGCCGGCGAGTTGCCAGCCAGTTTCCCGCGACCCTACCTGCTCTGGGACGAAATCTTTCCGGCTCCACCGGTTGCGCGGCCCTATGTGGTGGTCGATCTGACCCATAACGAAGGCGAAGACCAGGTCAGCCCGCCGCGTTTTGGGGCGGCGGAACTGTTCAGCGGCCAGTTACGGCGCTTGGTGCAGACAATGGTGGCCCAATTGCAGCGTGGTGAGCAGGTGGTCGCGGTGACGAGCCAGGCGGCTCGGTTGCACGAACTGGTTGAGGCCCAGCTTCAGACGGTCAACGCAAACCAAAGCGCGGCGCATGACGATCACCCGGCCCCACCCCCGCTCGCCATGGATCCAAACTTCATGGTGATCCACGGCATGCTCGATGGCGGTTGGCAACTCCCCAGCCTGGGCCTGAGCCTGTATACCGACAGCGAGATCTTCGGCTTGCGTCAGCGGCGACCCTTGAGTGAGCGGCGACGGCGCGGGCTGAGTGCCGATGAACGAGCTGCATTCGTACGCGGGCTGAAGCTTGGCGATTATGTGGTACATATCGAGCACGGGATTGCGGTCTATGATGGCCTGATCCGGCGGGTCGTGGGCGAGATCGAGCGTGAGTACCTGATCTTGCGCTATGCGGCGGGCGACAAGATCTATGTGCCCGTTGATCAGGTTGATCGGGTCACGCGCTATGTTGGTGCGGGTGATGGTGCGCCCACCCTGACCCGCTTGGGCACCCAGGATTGGGAGCGGGCCAAGCGTAAAGCGCGGGCGGCCGTGCAGGATTTGGCCGAAGAGTTGTTAAAGCTTTATGCCCAGCGCCAGACCCGCCAGGGCCATGCCTTCGCCCCCGATAACGAATGGCAACGCGAACTCGAAGCCTCTTTCCCTTACCTCGAGACTGACGATCAGTTGCGGGCGATTGACGATGTCAAACACGACATGGAACAATCCGTGCCGATGGATCGCTTGGTCTGTGGTGATGTGGGCTTTGGCAAAACCGAAGTTGCCCTGCGGGCGGCCTTCAAGGCGGTGCAGGACGGGCACCAGGTGGCCGTACTGGTACCGACCACCGTGCTGGCCCAGCAGCACTACGATACCTTTGCGCGGCGGATGGCGGCCTTCCCGGTCACGGTACAGATGCTCTCGCGCTTTCGTTCACCCAAAGCGCAGGATGCAATCATTAGCCAGCTTGCCAAGGGTCAGGTTGATATTTTGATCGGAACCCACCGGCTCTTATCAAAAGATGTGCGCTTTCGGGATCTGGGCCTGGTGGTGGTAGACGAAGAACAGCGCTTTGGGGTGCGCCATAAAGAGCGTCTGAAGCAGTTACGGGCCGAAGTCGATGTCTTGACCCTGACTGCGACCCCGATTCCGCGTACCCTGCATATGGCGATGGCCGGCATTCGTGACCTGAGTGTGATTGATACTCCGCCCGAAGATCGGGTCCCAATCAAGACCTATGTGCTGCCCCACGCCGAAAATCTGGTACGTGAGGCGATCCTGCGCGAGATCGAGCGTGATGGTCAGGTCTATTTTGTGCATAACCGCGTTCAGAGTATTTACCATATCGCCAACCAGTTGCGCACCTTGATCCCCGAAGCCCGGATTGGGGTTGGACACGGCCAACTGGGCGAACGCGAACTCGAAACCGTGATGCTCGATTTTTTTGAAGGCCGCTATGATGTGCTGGTCTGTACGACGATCATCGAAAGTGGCCTGGACGTACCGAACGCGAATACGATCATCATTGATGATGCCACCAACTACGGCCTGGCCCAGTTGTACCAGTTGCGCGGGCGCGTTGGGCGCAGTGCAAATCGCGCCTACGCCTACCTGCTGTACCGCCAGGAAAAGCCGATGACCCCCGAGGCGCAAGCCCGGCTGGAGGCGATCCAGGAGGCGACCGAACTCGGGGCGGGCTTTCGGGTGGCCATGCGTGACCTTGAGATTCGCGGGGCGGGCAATTTATTGGGGGCCGAACAGAGCGGCCATATCGCCGCCGTCGGCTTTGATCTCTACTCGCGGCTGCTCGAACAGGCGGTTAAGCAGTTGAAAGCCGGGGTAGATACTGCACAGCAGGCGCGTTCCGCCGGGTTCAGTGACGATCAAGCAGCCCCTACGCCAACAAGTGGTTTGGCCGAAGCGGCGAGCAAACTGATCATCAACGAGAAGATCCTGGTCAGTCCGTTGGTGACCCTGGATCTGCCCCTGACCGCCTATTTGCCTCAGGGGTATATCGCCGATGAGCGCGTGCGGCTGGGCATGTATCTGCGCATGGTCGAGGCCCAGACCGCCCACGAAGTACGCGAACTGCGGCAAGAGCTCGAGGATCGGTTTGGGCCACCACCCGAAGAGGCCCTGCACCTGTTGACGTGGCTGATGATCAAAGCGTTGGCCTTGCAAGCCGGGGTCAGTTCGGTCGTCACAGCGGGTGACGACTTTGTCTTGCGGCTGCCGATTCTGGAAGGCCCGGCCCGTGAGCGTCTGCGGCGGCGGTACAACCGTGATCAGACAATCAAGATTGGGCCGCAATTTGTGCGGCTTGATCGGCGTGCACTGGGCGAGGATTGGTCAGCCAAATTGATCGGTCTGCTCGAACTATTGAGTAGCGTCAGATCATAGGTAGGGGTGACCCGGCGTGATCGGCCCAGGGCAGCCACGCGGGCTGCCCCTACGCGGTCTCGGGCGACCACGTGGGCGCATCGGGCGACCACCGGGGCGTTTGCCAGCAGGATCATTGAGCAAGCCCAAGGTTTGCGTGTGGTGGGGGGGGGGGGCGCCCCCCCCCCCCCCCCACCCCGGTTTACGGGGGGGCGGCCCCCCCACCCCCCCCCACACCAAACGAACTCACCGCCCAACCTCAGATCACCTC
>JBLWKA010000102.1:0-20156 GCA_048381555.1 Oscillochloridaceae bacterium umkhey_bin13 | reverse complement strand
TGCGCGCCTACCAACAGGCCCTGGGATGAGGGCGCATCCTGGATTTGATCCTGCTGGCGAATGCTGGCGGACACGGTGCGGATCGGGAGGGGCGACCCGGCGTGGTCGCCCGGGGCAGCCACGCGGGCGGCCCCTACGCGGAATCGTGGCCGCCACAGGGGCACGCCGGGCCGCCACGGGGCGAATCGAATTCGCCAGCGGTATCCACATTTCCGTCACACATAGACGCAGCAGGCTGCGTCCCTATGGTGCAGGCTCCGAGAGCAGGGTACTGCTGGCCCAGCCTTCACTGCCGAGGGCCATGCGTTGTGAGGTGCAATCGGTCGCCAGGCTGGTCAAACGAATGCGATACCAGATTGCCCCGGCCGGAGTTGTGATCCGTTCCAGGAAGGCCAATTCATCACCGGGGCAGATCTGACCCAGGATGGTATTGTCGGCCACCACCGGCTCGCTGCGCAGATTGCCCCCGTTGATCACACTGCCACGCCCGAGGGGCGCAACAACTTCGGGGAGCACTATCGCTGTTTCGGCCTGCAAGATCGCCGCTGCGGTAGCCGTACTACTCAAAGCGCGGGCCGTACGGGTCGCAATCGCCATCGCCTGTTGGGTCGCGCCCGCCTCTGCGGTTAAGGCGGCACTCTCGCGGGTACGTTCCAAGCCAAACCGCACCGCAAAAAAACCACCTCCACCCAGCAGAGCAACCACGGTACCCATAATTAATACGTTAGCCAGGGCACGGAGCGGGCCACCCCGACGTTGGGCATTGGGGCGAAACAGGCGATCCCAATCACGCGGATCATTAATAGGTGGCACGAGCAATTCCTTACAGATCGGCACGCAAGATGCGCTGGCGCTCGCCGGTAGGGGCAAACCCGAACCAGCGATAGAGGCGCTGGGCCTGGGTATTGTAGGCCTGGGTATTCAAGGTGATCACGCTGGCCCCCTGATCGGCCGCAAAGGCGGTCAGATCGGCCAACAAACGCACCCCGATCCGGCTACCCCGTTGGGCTGGTTCAACCGCAATTCGTACCAGATGCACCAGCCGTCCGCCAAAATGGGTCGTCGCATAGGCATACCCGACCAGCGCCCCATCAACTTCGGCAACCACGGCATACGGCCCCTGATCGATCGCCGGCCCAAGCACCGTATCATCTTTAGTCCATTGCGGTTCGAAACAGACCCGATCCAGACGCAACACCTCTGGCAGATCAACGCGCGTAGCGGGGCGAACTTGCACACGAGCATGGCCCAGATCGGGAATCAAGAGATCGGGCTTCTCATATACCACCACCTCGGTCTCATCAGCATAGCCCCAGCGCCGCAAAGCCGGAATAAGCCAATTGTCGGCCGCTTCGTCGCCCGCATAGTAGATCATCCGGCTGCCAGTTGCAGCCAACTGGTTATGGAACGCCGGAATCAAGAGTGCCAAGGTCGCCTGCGGTTCCAGTCCTTCGGCCAGAGCCAATCCACGCAGCCAACAGGTATGCGCGATCGGCCAACCCGCAAGCACCATCGCACATAACTCACCGCCAAGTTCCAAACCCACCCCTCGCGCCGCTGCTAAGAGACCAGCAAGATCGCTCCCACTGAGCCCATAGTAGCGTCGCGCCCCATCACGCAACAGCCGCGCACAAACAGTCAGATCGTCGGCATTGAGCGGGCGAAGGATTGCCCGCTTCAGATCGAGGTTTTTACGAAAAAGCCACATAGATCTGGAAATGATACCTCATCCTAGCCCCACAACACCACAATGAAGTATTGTACACCGTCATGTAGGCGTTCGCAGAGGTCTGTGGTAAGATGCGCAACGGATTGCACGTGTCGCACCAGAAGCCTCCGGATAAGGCCGAGCAAAGGGTGACCAAGCGGCATCCACAACCAACCAATAGAATGCGAACCAGATTACGCTTTCAACTATATGCAAAGTTACCTGCAAGCTCAATGGCGGCGTTTCTTCGGGCTCAATGTCTCGCCGGTTGATCAACTCCTGTTTGTGGGTGGGCAGTTTCGCCCCGAACAGTGGCCGCACCTGTATGCCATGGATATTCGGGCCGTGCTTAGCCTCCAGGCCGAACACGAAGATCAGTTTATTGATCCCCTGCCGACCCGCACCCTCCGCTTACTAGTCGAGGATCATACCGCACCAACCCTCGCCCAACTTGCGGAAGCGGTAGACTTTATGACGGTGGCCCATAACGAGGGGTTACCAGTCTTTGTGCATTGCCACGCCGGGGTAGGACGCGCCCCAACCACGGCGGCCGCGTACGTGGCCGTTCGTCAGGGACTGACTGCCGAAGCAGCCATGGCCCGCATCGCCAAGGCCCGTCCGATTATTACCCCCAATCCTGCCCAAATGAGACGCCTACACGAATTTGTGGCAGCCTACGCGCCGCCAATCTCAGCGCCAAACCAATGAGTGTAGCCGCAATTGGCGAATGGATCATGGCCCTGCTCGCTACCAGTGTACTGTTTGGCCTGCCAGGTTGGGCGTTGCTGCACATCTGGCCGGACGCACGGCAACTCACCTGGGCCGAACGGGCGACGTTAAGCCTTGGGCTTGGCATGGCACTCTTCCCCGTGATCTTGCTGCTCACGGCGAGTATCGGTCTGAACCTGGGCCCACTCTATGCCTGGCTTCCCATCCTCATTGCCCTGCTCTGGCTTGTCTGGCCGACCGTGCGATCCCGCTGGGCCACACCGAGGCCAACCCTGGCACCTCAGGTCACCGTAGCACCCGAAGGTTGGCGCACCCGTGAAGACTGGCGCTGGCCTACCCTCGCCCTAAGCCTCGTTGTCAGCAGTATTGTGCTGGTGCGCAGCCTGGCCGTCGCAGGGCTAGATGTCCCACTCTGGGGTGATTCGCTGCACCACACCATGATCGTGCAACTCTTGCTTGACCATGGCGGGCTCTTCAAGAGCTGGCAACCCTATGCCGAGCTCCAGAGTTTTAGTTATCACTTTGGGTTCCACAGTCTTGTAGCTGGCTTGGTCTGGATGACCAATATGGATGTGCCCCGCGCCGTTGTGGTGATGGGCCAGATCCTGAATGCAGCCGCTGTCATCAGTCTGTATCCCTTGGCTCTGCGGCTAGGCCGGAGCCGCTGGGCCGGGGTGGCAGCCCTATTACTCGCGGGCATGCTTGTCCCCATGCCAATGATGTACGTCAACTGGGGTCGATATACCCAATTGACTGGCCAGTTGATCATGCCGGTGGCGATCCTACTGGTCTGGATGCTGCTCGAAGCCCCCGACCGAGCACGGGCCTTGTTAGGGCTGGCGATGCTCAGTTTGGCCGGTATGGCCTTGACCCATTATCGTATCGCCATCTTTGCAGCCTGCTTTGGGCCTGCCTGGCTCCTGCTCGGGCAATATCGTGTTTCTTTGCGCACCATTATAACCCGCCTCAGCCTGTTGGGAGTCGGGATTGCCCTTCTGATCACCCCGTGGGCCTTACGCATTTTAGAGGGTCTGCTACCACAACTGATGGGTGAGATTGCGGCTGCTTCGGCGGATGGGGGGAGCGGGGCTGCCGCCGCCGAGGCCGTCAATGCCCCAGGGCAACCGCTCAGCTTCTTTCTGCCCGATCTGGTCTGGTACAGCCTACCTATCATTCTCGCCTGGGCCTGTTGGCGGCGTGAACGCTCAGCCATGATTGTGGCCTTATGGTGGTTCTTTACGGCCCTGGTGGTTAATCCCCAGTGGCTTGGCTTGCCAGGGGCCGGCACGCTCACCAATTTTGCCTTACTGCTGGCTGCCTACATCCCGGCAGGCTTGCTGGTGGGATCAGCGGTCGGCTGGATTTTACACCAACCCCAAGGTCAACTCCGACAAGGGTTCGTCACATGTGGCATGGTTGCGCTGGCCCTCTGGGGAATGCAACCCCGCCTCGCTGACCGTGAGTTTGCCACTTATGCGCTCGTGACCCCCGCCGATCAGCAGGCAATGGCCTGGATTGATGCCAACCTGCCGCACGAGGCACGCTTTCTACCCAACAGTTTTTTCTCCAACCCGCTGACGGTCGTTGGCTCAGATGGGGGCTGGTGGCTCCCCTTATTAAGTAAACGGGCCAGTATTTTGCCCCCGATTCTGTATGTCGCCGAACAAGGTCCATGGCCGGCCTACAGTACCTGGGTCAATGCCCCGTTTGCCGCGATTGCCCGCAACGGCATCGAGCACCCTGACACCCTGGCCCTCTTGCGGGAACGGGGCGTGACCCACATCTACATTGGGGCACGTCAGGGCACCGCAGGTGATCCCGATCAGGGAGCAGCCCTCGCCCCAGAGCGTCTGCTCGCGAGTCCCGCGTTTGAGCCAATCTACCAGCAGGATCAGGTCTGGATCTTTGTGCTACGGTGAACCGGCTTGCCGCCCGCCAACCCTTTACCACCAGCAGGTCTGGCTGGGGGTGCTACCATCACCGCCTTCCCGCCCGCCACGCACCCGAGGTATGGCCATGTTGGGGCGGCTAAGCCGCCACAACATGCCAATACCTGGTGAGGGGTGGCTTTGCCACCCCTCACCCTCCCGCCAAAGGCGGGCCCAACCAACCCCTGATCAGATCACGGATAACCAGACAAAATAATCCCCAGATCAAGGGTTTGGCCTGCTTCAACCGTAATGATCACATCTTTGGTCTGGTCGTCCGAGCGCCGGGCCAGGTACTGATTGATCGGCCCGGTCACCACGACCCCATACCGACCTGGTGGCACATTGGCAAAAGCAAAGCCACCTTCGATGTCGGGTGTGACACTCGGATCGTTCAGGGCATCAAAACTAACCGCGTCCATATCAGGACTATCGGTCGCAATCACCGGCGAGAGGAAGACCATTACCGCATCGTAGATCGGCTGGTTGGTATTCAGGTCAAAGACCCGCCCATGCACCACTGCGCTATCGGGGGATGGAGCGGGGATCGGTTCGGGGGCACGTCCGGGGGGCGGGGCACTCTGATCTGGGCCGGGATAGGCGGGCGTGCCACCTGTGCCTGCCAGCGGTCCAGGATAACCGGTGCCATCACTACTGGGGGCTGCTGGGCCGGGGTAGGCTTCGGCATTGGCAGCCGTTGGCTCAGGCGCAGGTGCACTCGTAGGGGCAGGCTGGCTGGTGCCACCACAGGCGGCCAGCAAGAGCACCAAGAAGAGCAAGCCTGGCCAGGATAGGAATTTGGGTAAACGCGACATAGTTCCTCACACAACACTGTGGGGGGTCCGCAGAGCGAACCCCCCACAGTTTAGTTGACGGTCCGAGCGTTAACGGATCCTTGCTAGCCGAGACTAGAAGTTGACACCGTTGTAGGTCAGGAAGGCGTCACCAGCGTTGCCAGGAGCCAACTGGTTGACGATACAGACGACCGTGCCAGTCGAGGCGGTCACAGTGCCACCACCGACGTAGCGCTGCGTCCCGATACCGGCGTTGGCGTTCTGGAGCCAGGTCACCGAAGCACCAGCGGCCAGCGTGGCCGACTCGGCGGTGGGGGTGAAGGTGTTGCCGACAATCGTATTCGAGGTGTAAGCCAGGCTCACCGTGGCCGAGCCGGTGCCGGTGTTGCGGCACTGAACGCCGGTGAAGAAGCCACCGTTGTTGGCCATCAGCAGCGGGAGGCTCACCTTCGAGGTTGCGGCCGACGAAGCAATGCCCTCATAGGCGGTACCGAAGCGATCCGAGAGCTGGTTGACAACAACCACCACCTGCTGATCCGCGCCACCGGTCGTCACCGTAGCCGAACCGACGTAGCGGCCAGCACCGTTGACGAGGATGGTCGTGCCCTGACCGGCCGCCAGCGTGATCGCAGCGGGGTTAGCCGGCACAGCTGCCCCAACCGTATTGGCACCGAAGGCCACGTTCACGGTCGCGCTGGTCGTGCCAACGTTCTGGATGGCAATACCACTGAAGAAGCCACCGTTGGCCTGCTGGACGAGTGGCAACACCACCGAGTTCGAACCCTGGCCGAAGCCACTGTAGGTCAACTGGGTGCGCAGGTTACCGGTCCCAACCTGATTGACGATCACGGCCAGGGGCTGGTTGCCCTTAACCACTGCCGAACCAACGAAGCGGTCACCGAGGTTCGTCAGCGTCGCCTGATCGAAGATGCGCGAGGCACCGGGGCGGATGGTCACAGCCGACGAGGTGAAGGTGGTACCAGCCAGGCCCGGGGTGTACTCAACCGTCACGCTCGCATCACTCGAGCCGGTGTTCTGGACGGCGAACCAGGTGTTGAATCCCGCGTTGCCACGCTGGATCAGGGGCAGCTTGACTTCCAAGGCACCCTCAGTGATGCCACTCGCGGCCTCACTGTAGAAGGGCTGACCCGCTACACCACTGTTGCCCAGGATGTTGAGGATGGCGGCAACCGGCTGGTCGGCACTGATGATCGCCGAACCGCGGAAGCCAGCCGCCACGTTCGGAACCGGGAAGTAGGTCTTGCTCCGATTGACCCCGATGCGCTCGGCCGGAGCGCCAGCGGCGGGAATGGTTGCGGCGGTCGTGCCATCTTCGTTGATCAGCTGGATCTCAACCGTGGTCTCAGCCGTGCCAAGGTTCTGCACCTGAAAACCAGTTGTCCAGGTAATCCCACCCTGCGCCTTAGCCGGCTGGGCCGGGGCGAACGCCAGCGAGAGGGCGAGCCCCAAGCCAGCAGCGATCCCAGCGAGCATGTTCCTACGCTTCATAACGCTCCTACGTCCTTTCTCAAACCGGATACCAAGCCTTACACCGTTGGCAGTGTAGCGCCTTGCCAGGAGTTATGCGATAGCCCATGCGAGCAGTTAGCGTTACTCCCTTTGGGCGTTTACCGTCCTAAACCAAGAACTAATCCTTGATTTAAGGGGGATAATCCGAAAGTATTAGTGGCTTTTTTGGCTTCCTGATGCGACACTTTCTAGGAAGCTCGCTCGCAGACAAAAATCAATAGATCGCCCAGGTTCGTGGGTACCAATGGCCCAAGCACGACCCGTACCCAGGTCTGCGGGCGGCGCAACGCCCAGGCAAGGTCACTTCGCGTGCGGGGACGAGGGCGCTCCAAGCCAAGCACATGGCTGGTACGCAAGCCATGTTCGTCCAACAAATGCTGCCACGAGCCCCGAGTGGCATAACGTTGCAGCGGCTGACCATCGTCGAACACTTCGCCATGCCGAAGCACATAGCTCACATTGCCAAACAGCCCATAGGCATTGGGCAAGAGCACCAGCGCTGTGCCGCCGGGCCGCAAAACCCGCGCCATCTCGGCGACTCCTTGCTCCGGCACAAAATAGTGCTCCAGGCTGCCCAGATTGGTGACGAGATCAAAACTGGCTGGCGCAAACGGCAGATCCTGGGCATTCGCTGCTACCACCGGAATGGTATGACCGCCCCGCTGATCGAGTTGCTGTAGCGCCGCTTGGGCAAAATCCATGCCCATGGCACTGTAACCAACCTGGCGCGCAAAGCGCAAAAAATCCCCCTCGCCACACGAAACATCCAGCAACCGAGCCGGCGGGGGCTGGTAACGCTGGGCCTGTTCAAGAAACCAGAGGTAGAGCGAGTCGCGCTGATGCAAGCCCCGCTCACGATAGAGCGTATCGTACGCATCACGCTCAGCTAACTCCGTCGCAGTATGACGGATCTCGATTGGATACCAGGGCATACAACAACTCCTCAGAAGCGTGAGAAGACCATGGCCCAGAAGATCTCGTTCACCGTGATCCAGAGCCGCAGCAGCACCACAATAATCAGCGCCACCGAGAGTGGCACCACCAGGGTTAGCAATACCGCCATACTCACATCACGGAAGCCCAAATCTACGGGTACCACAAAAGCCAACGAGCCTACCAAACCACTGGCGGCCCAGATTTGGATGATCAACGGCAGCGCGGCCCACTCCAGCGGGTAGATCGAACGCACCATCAAGAACAGGATCATGCCACCCAGGAGCCAGAGCAGACTATGCAGGGCCAGCACCCCTAGGGTTGCCCGCAAGCCCAAATAGTCGTTCAGCGGTTCACGGCCCCAGCGGCGCAAAAACCAGTTCAGGCCAGCACCGAGGATACGCGGTTGCATCACAAGTATCAGGCTGCCCAGCGCAATCAGGGCCACCGGCACCACCGGAATGCTCCCACTGAGCAGCGGGGTCAAGGGAAACAGGATGACCACCAGCACCCCCGCCGAGGCGATCAGCATAATCTGTTCCCAGAGCATACCGATCAGGGTGAGGCGTGGTGGTACACCAGCTTGTTCGTAGAGCAGCACCCGACTTGCCACAAACGGGGCCGGAGTTGGCAGGCGGCGGGCCAACCACGAATAGAGGTAGAAACGGGCGTGTTGGCGCCAGGCCAGGTGCGCCCGCAGCGCCCGCATCACCGTAGCCCAGGCGACCACCGCCAGCGCCAAGGCCCCCGCATAGGCTACGGCACTCAGGGCCAGATACGGGCCATCGAAGCGCCAGTCATAGGCCACCAGGTTGGCCCAATCGCGGGCCACAATCACCAGGGCGACGGCCAGCCCAGCCAGCACCAGCAAAGCCACGGCAGCGCGGCGCCAGCGGGGGCGCTCAAGCAGATTGCGCCCACGTGCCCAAAGCGAAGCGAGCATCAGTTCACCGGTTGCGCCACCGCCGTAATGACGGAGCCCTTACGTAGTTTGCGGTCAATCACCCAGAGCAACGGCAACAGCGCCGCTCGTACCAGCAGGTTGCCAAACAGTTTTTGCGCGATCCGGAAGCGCCGCCCTGAGCCAACATGGTGCCGCAGCCAGAAGCGCCAACTGAGCGCCAAAACCCCATACGTGCCACCCAGGCAAGTCAGTTCCAGCACACGGAAGCCAGCCTGCTCAAGCATCTGCACTAACTGGGCTTCATCAGGAATAAACATATGCCGCGGTTGATCCAGGCCAGCCCAATAGCGTCCCCACACCCGGGCATCATAGGCCCCAAGATTCGGCACCCGCACCACCAGTACGCCGTCGGGTCGTAACAAGGTCCGTACCTGGCGCAGACTGTCCAGGGGCTCATGCAGATGTTCGAGCACATCCCAGAGCGTGATGGCATCAAACTGGGGACCCTGCAACGGAGCCTGTTCAAGCGTCCCGTGATAGACCGTCAAACCAAACTGGCTCCGCGCCACCTCGGCGGCTTCGGCAGTCAATTCTACCCCAACTTTGGCCCAGTCCGCGCTTCCCGCCGCCAGAAAGACCCCGGTCGCGCAGCCCACATCCAAAATCCGGCGTGGCGCGATCCGGGCTGGCACATGGCGCTCGACCAGCCGCCAGCGCTTCTTCAGGCCATACAGATGGAGCATGCCCTGGAGCAAGCTCGGATTTGACCATGGGGGCGGCACAAAGGGATCATATTCGGGCGGGTAGTAGTCGCCAATTGTATCCGGGCCAGGCCGGGGATTCTGGTAGAGCAGCCCACATGCCGCACAGGTCACGAGCGTAAATTGGCCCGGTAGACCCAGCAAGGCATCAGGCAAACGGTAACGATGGTGGCTCGCGGTTGCACCGCAGAGCGGACAAGCTGTTGTTTCCATAGGCGGTTCAGGTAGCGGTTGAGATCGCGGCAACTGCTGTATAGGCACGCAGCATAGCAGTATAACTGCGATCAGGCCCAAAGACGGTAAGCGCCCGTTCCCGGGCCGACACCCCAAGCTGCGCACGGCGGGCGGGATCAGCCAGCAGATCACGAATGGCGCTGGCAAGGGCCTGGCTATCACGGGGCGGCACAATCACCCCACACGGCCCGACTACCTCGGGCAGCGAACCCGAAGCCGCCGCCACCACCGGGGTTCCACAGGCCAAGCTTTCGAGGGCGGGCAGCCCAAAGCCTTCGAGCAACGAGGGTAACACAACTAGGTCAGCGAGCGAAAGGTACAAGGGCAACGCCGCATCAGGGACGCTCCCCAATTCGCGCACCCGTGACCAGGCGGCCCCTGCGGCGGCCATGACCCGCTCGCGGTAACCTGGCTCCCACTGCCCAATGATCAACAGCCGTACCTCGGGAGGCAGGTTCGCCAGGGCCGCCGCCAGATATTCAAGCCCTTTACGGGGAGTCGAGAAGCCAATATACAGCAAGACCGGCTGATCATGCAGCCCAAGGTGCTGGCGCAGTTCGGCCACCGCCGCAGCGGGTTGCGGCGCAAACTGGTCAGGATCAACACTTTCGGGGGCCAGCACAATCCGTTCGGGGGCAATCCCATAGTGGGTCACAAACTCGGTGCGGGTCGCTTCACTCAGGCTAACGAGTGCGCTGGCCCGTTGCAAGGCTGGGCGTTCAAGCAGACGCAGGGCAACCCCATAATAGACCTGCCGAAAGCTGCGGTTAGCCCACGATGAGCCATACGGGCGGCCATTATCGGCGGTCAGGCGCTGGCGAAACGATTGCAACAAACTGGCGACATAGGGCTGGCGATAGGCCCAGGCAAAATGCACATCCAGAAAATGCACCACCTCGAAGGGCTGTTCCTGACTGAGCCGCTCGACATGGCGGGCCGCCCGCAGGCTGTAGCCAATCCAATCGCTACGATCACGGGTCACCCGTTCGACCACCAAATTGGGCCGCACGGTTCGTGCTTGAGTGCCGGACCGCCGCGCCGCAATCACAGTCACATCATGGCCATGGGCAACCAGCCGCGCCGCGAGCCGCTCGGCATAAATCGTTAAGCCCGATGAACGCACCGGGGCAAAATCAAGACTAACCAGACACAGACGCATGGGCCTCCTGGAGGATCGCCCGCAACTCTGCGCTGATCCGCTCGATGCTATGGCGTTCAATCAAGTGGAGATAGCCGCCCCAGGCAATCTTTTCACGCAATTCACGATTGTGTTGCAGGGTCAGAATCGCCTGACTGAGGGCCAGCGGGTCGGCCACTGGACACATATAGACATGCTCGCCGTGAATGAAGATTTCGGCATTCGCTGGGTTGGCCCCGACAATTGTGGGCCGGGCCATGCCCAGAAACTGGAAGGTCTTGGTTGCGATCACCTGCATCGCTTTAGGGTTATCCGAGAAATGGCCCCCCAGGCAGACCGAAGCCTGGCCAATCAATTCGGGCAGGCGCTGATACGGCATCCAGCCCATAAATTCGATGTTGGTACAGCCAAGTTGGGCCGCCAGGGTGCGCATTTCGGCAAACCGTGCCCCATCACCCGCGATCTGAAACACAATATTCGGCTCATGGCGCAACTGGTGGGCCGCATGGATGATATGCTCGATCCCCTGCAGCGGCAAGAACGAGCCATAATAAAAGACCCGAAAGGGCTGTTCGGGTGGGGCCGGCCGCGGAAAGAAGATCTCTTCGTCATAGCCGACATACAAAACCCGAAACTTCGCAGGCGGCAAGTAATACAGCCGCGAGAAGTAGTCGCTATGGGCCTGGGTATCAAGCACGACCAGATCGGCTAGCCGACAAGCCAGACGATCAAGCAAAAATGCTAATCGCCCAATCAATGAATCGGGGGTAACAACCCGCCGATCAATGCAGAGTGTATTGAAAGTTGAAAGATAGGCATCAAAAACCAAAGGCCGACGCACGAATAAACGCATTAATGGAACAAGCAAATAGCCATAAAAACCCACAAAAACTAGATCACAGTCTTTTTGATGCCAAAGAAGTTTGAAGAAAAGTCGAATGTGGCGTGTGATATAATCTTTGCTGCTGTCCGTAAGTTCAATAACTTCAACGTGTCGGCGTAGCGCTTTCAGAATAATCTGATTACGTACATATTCGGGTTCACGCCCACAGATAAAAAGCACCCGCATAGACCCTCCCATCGGCGGGCATTATAGGCGAGATCACAAGGGAATGCAAATCTCTCAAGGGCCGTTTAGGGCAACAGGATCGCTTGATCCGCTCTATGTGATTGTTTTAAACTGGAACCAACCCAATGATACGATAGCTTGTGTACATTCGTTATTGCGGGGGTTGCCACCCGGCGCACAGCTTATTGTGGTAGATAATGGATCCGATGATCAATCGGTGGCACGGCTGCAGGCCGAGTTTGGGGCGACCATCGCGCTGGTTGCACAGCCGCACAATCAGGGGTTTGCCGCTGGGATGAATGCGGGCATTACGGTTGCCCTTGCCGCCGGGGCAGGGGCGGTCTTGCTGCTCAATAACGATACGATTGTTGACCCGGCGATGCTCGGTACGTTAGGTCAGGCAGCAGCAGCCTTGCCCCAGGCAGGCATGCTCGGGCCGGCGATCTATTACTACACGGCCCCAACCAGGCTCTGGCAGCTTGGGGCGCGCCGCTACCCGCTTTTGCCGGTGCCACGCAACCTTGGGCCAGGGACGATCCGGCGTGCCCGAGGCCAACCTGTCGCACTCGATTATCTTACCGGCTGTGCGATGCTCATCCGCCGCGAGGTGCTCGAACAGGTTGGGCTGCTCGATCCAAGCTATCGCTTCTACTTCGAGGATGCCGACTTCTCGCGGCGGGTACGCAATGCCGGGTTTGAAGTCTGGGGCGTGCCAGCAGCCCGGATGTGGCATAAGGTCTCGCTCAGTGCCAAGACGGTGCGCCCAGCGACGCGCTATGCCTTTGCCTGGGGCCGCGGTCGCTTCTACCGCATCCATCCTCACGGGCCTCACACCAGTCTGACCCTGACCTTTCTGCTGGTCAGTGCGCTGGTTCAGGCCCTGCGCCACTGCCTACGCGGCGAACCCGAACTGGCCCGCCTGATCTGGCGAGGCACCCTTGATGGGTATGCCCTGCGACCGCCCAATGGGCCACTGCCCGGCGATCACTGAGCCTTACGGTTGGGTACTTCCAGCACCGGGCATAAAGATCGTATACACCACCCGATGCTCATTCACGAGGCCCGGTTCGGCGGCCTGATCATCGGCCACGAAGAAGATGCTGGTGCTAAGAAACGCCGCTGCCCCCTTAAACAAAAGCGGCGTGGGGTAGAGGCTCCAGGCGTCGGCATCAAAATCATACTGCCAGGCCCGCTGTCCCGCCGCATCAAAGGCCAGCAGCGAACTGATCGCCGAGGCTAGATAGGGCTGCGGGGCCGCTTCGGGTAAGGGGGTCACCAGTTGCCAGCGGCTGGCCGCGCCGTCACTTGGATCAAGGCGCAACGCTTCACGCAACGGCCCCGTCGGCCCTTCGCCACCCACCAAGTAGATCTGGCCCGCAGCCAAGGCGACTCCGGCATGCTGGCGGGGCGTTGGCAAGGCCGGGCCAGTGCTCCATTCATCACGCTCAGGATCGTAGATCAGGATGTCATCAACTATCTGTTGGCCATTCCAACCGCCAATCAGGAAGATCCGGCCTTCCCAAACGGTCAGGCTGTACCGACTACGCGGAGACGGCAAGGGCTGAAGTTGCTCCCAACGTTGGTCACGGGGATTATAGACTTCGAGCACATCACTGACCTGACCAGCAGCCCCTTCACCCCCGGGCACAAAGATTCGCCCGCGTAAGGTAACCGCCTGGATCTGGCTTACGGACGTGGGCTTGTCATCAAGCGCAACCCAACGCTGGGTCTCGGGATCATACCGATCAAGCCACGCTAGCGCCGCCCCATTCTGCTGGCCGCCAACCACATACAAACGACCATCAAGATCAAAGGCGGTCAGGGCAAACGCTTGCCGGGGTCGCGGCAGGGGTGGATGGGCACGCCAGTTGGCGGCAGTTCCCGGCAAGCCCAGCGCCGGGGCCGTCGTAGGATCGGGACTCGGCGCTGGCTGACGCCCAAGCACCAGCGTCAGGCTGAGGCCCACGACGGCCAACACGGCGACCGCGAGGCCAATCCAGATCAGCGGGAAGCGCGAAGCCGGTGTGCCAGGTGCCGCCAGCGCCCCGGAGGCAGGCTCGGGCAATGGCTCGGCGGCCAGCACACTTGGCAACGTGGTTGCCTCTGGTGCAGCAACCTCGCTCACTGACGTAGGCAGATCCGCCTCGACCGCACTCCCCCGCAGCTCATCAACCTCGACCAGGCCATTGCGAATCGCAAATACCGTCGCTTCGGTACGCGAAACCACCCCGATCTTCGCAAAAATATTGCGCAGGTGCACCTTGACGGTATTGATGCTAATGTTCAGTTGCTGCGCGATCTGCTGATTCGTGGCCCCAGTCGCCACCAAGTGCAGAATCTCGCGCTCACGCTCACTGATCGGAACATCATTGAGCTGGGTATCATTCGACATACAGGTGCGCTTCTACCGACGCCTACCAGCTGTGTTGGTACCAGACCTTTCCCAGGTGTGCATCATAACACGGTTCAGTTGCACGGGACAAGCCAGGAAGCCGCTGCCCGAGGGCCGTTCCTGGCGTACAATGGAAATGTACGGAACCCTTTGGCGACCACCCTATGCTCTCATCGAAGTTATTGAGAACGCTATGCTTCGGATTATGACCGTGATGCTTGCGCTTGTGCTCACGCTGGCCCTGGTCGTGCCCGTGCAGGCCCAGTCGGCGGTGACCATCAGCGCTCAGCCCGCCTTCGAGGGGAACTATTTGCCCGGTACCTGGTTGCCCATCACGGTGCGGGTGCGCAACGATGGGCCTGATCAGAACGCGCTGCTGGCCGCCAGTCTGCCCGGAGCCGCGTTTCGCAATGTCCAGCTGCTTGATCTGCCGGGCGGGGCCGAAAAGGAAGTCACGATCTATGCAGCGATGGAGGGCAATGCGCGCAGTGTGTCCCTGAGTCTCGAAGCAGGGAGTGTGATCCTTGCTAGCCAGGAACTCGAGGTGCGCCCACGCGCCGATGAACGGATCTTTGCACTCCTGGCTGGCCGCGAGCTGCGCCTGAATTTGCCGCGCCGCCAGGATCTGGCCGGTTCACCGATCACAGATGTGGTTGTGGATCGGGCCGATCTGCCCAGCCGCGCCGCCGGTTTAAGCAGTCTGGCCCTGATTATGCTCTATGATCTGCCCACGAACCAACTGAGTCCCGCCCAAGCCGAGGCGCTCCTGGGCTGGGTGATGGCGGGCGGGCATCTGTTCATCGCGGGCGGCAATGATCTGTCTGCCACGCTGGCCAGCTTGCCCGAGCAACTCGTCGCCGCGAGCGTGGCTGGCTCCGGCCAGATCAATGCCCAGCCGCTGGCCGATCTGGCAGGCGAACCCGGCCCGGATCTGCTGCCAGGAGCGATCCTGCGTCCTGGGCCCGATGCCCGCAGCTTTGGTACGCGTGATCAACCAGCCTGGGTGCAACTCGCCGTCGGCCGGGGTGCGGTCACCGTGCTGGCCTTTGATCCAGCAACACCCGCCTTTGCCAATTGGCCCGCCGCGCCCTTGTTCTGGAATGCGATCTTGCGATCACCGCTGGTGACCAATACGCCGTTTGGGAGCCATCCCGGCACCGATCTGATCCAGGAGAATATTCTGGCCGGGGCACTCAGTGCGCTTCCGACCATCAATCTGCCGCCTGCCGATCTGATCTTCGGCCTGCTCGCCATCTATGCGATTGTGGTTGGGCCTGGGGTGGCCCTGCTGCTGCGCCGCCGTGATCGTCAGGCCATGGCCTGGCTGGTCGTGCCAGGTGTCGCCCTCGGGGTAGGCGCAGTCGTCTTTGGCCTGGCCCTGAGTCTCCGGGCCGACCAGCGGGTCGTCAGCCAACTGAGCCTGGTTGAAGCACTGGAGGGCGATCAGGTGCGGGTGCGGACGCTGCTCGGTGGCCTCGTGCCCCAGGAACAAATCCTGCCGACTGAGGGCAGTGCGACGATGCTCAGTCGCCCGGTACGGGGTGTGAGTGGGCAGTACGGGGCGGTAGGTAGTCTGGGCGGCGATCTGGTGCAAGATCACCCGAACCTGAACCTTGCCTTCGAAGCATGGCGACTACAAGGAGTGCTGGCTGAGCAACAACAAGCCTGGCCGGGGGTCACTGCCGCGATTCTAACCGGGCCAGAGGGCCTCCAGATCGAACTGCGCAACGCGAGTGACCAGACCCTCCGTGAGGTGGTGGCGGTCTATGGCGAGCGCATTGTGGTGCTCGGTGATCTCGCCCCTGGCACACAACGGGTTGAAGCGTGGCCGGCCATGCCGGTTGGGGGCGTGCGCCGCAGTGGCCCGCTTAGCTATCTGGTGCTCCGTGACCAGATCGAAGCCGCCCGGGTTCCCGGCCAGGCCCCGCAACGGAGCGACATCGCCCGCGAGGCGCTGATCAATGCGGCTCTGACCAGGGGCAGCGCCCAAGATGAAGGGCCGGTCGTGCTGGCCTGGTTGGATCAGCCCCCCTTGAGCCTGGAACTCCGCGAGCCAGGACCGGCCCGTCAGGCCACCACGCTGCTAGTGCTGCGCCCCAAGGTCACTGGTCAAGGGTTGGTGGTGCTGCCCATCGGCTGGTTACGCCCCGATCTGTATGCCGACGGACGCTTGCCCTGCTTTGGGGGTGAAGGGGCTGGCTTTGCCCCCAACGTGCTTCCACTGACCATTCCGATGCGCCTGCCACCTGGCATGGGTGGGCTTGAAGCCGAAGCCCTGGTTCTGACCTTTGATAGTGCCGAACGTTGGCCCAATGCCGGTATTACCACCGAACTGTACGACTGGAGCCGTGGAGTCTGGGTCGAGCAAGATTTTGATGGGCCGGGTGATCTGCGGGTGCGCGATCCCGCTGCCTATATGCAAGGTGGCCGCCTATTGGTGCGCTTCGATGGGCCATTGGGTTCGACCCGGTGTATCTATGCCAGCGCCGCCGTACGAGGAACCCTGCCATGATCAATGTTGGCCCGATGCTCTTCAAAGAGTTCGCTGTGCGGATGCGTGGCAGTCGCAGTGCCTTGCTGATTGGGCTGTATGTGGCCCTGGCCCTGATTGCGGCTCGTTTGCTCTATGGGGCGATCATCACCCAGATTGACCAGGGCGCACCCCTGCTGAGCGCCCAGATTGGTCAGGTGATCTTTATTGGGCTGAGTCTTGGGCTGCAAGCGCTGACAGTATTTTTGGCTCCGGCGGCGGCACTCAATGCGATTAGTAGCGAGTATGAGCGTGGCACCGCCGACCTGCTGATCACCACCCCGCTCTCGCCGCTCCAGTTTGTGGCTGGCAAACTGGTGAGTGCGCTCGCCTTCACGCTCTTGCTACTCATCGCGGTTCTGCCTGTTTTTGCGGTGGTGGTGCTATTTGGGGGCGTGAGCAGCGACGATCTTGTGCGGGTCGGGGTTACCTTGCTGGTCACGGCGCTTACGGGTTGCCTCTTCGGACTGTGTTGCTCGGCCCTCACCCGCCAAACCTATACCGCTACCCTGATCTGTTATGCGCTGCTCGTCACCTTGATCGGCGGGACGCTCTTTGCCGCCAATGTCTGGTCACTCGCAAATGGCATGCGCGCCGCCCCGCCCGCTTTGATCGTTGCCAACCCCATTTCGGCCATGGCCTCGGCGCTGGTGCCGACCCAACCCCCGGCGGTCTCGTTTACGGGTGGCCTGCGACCCCTCGTTTTGCTGAGCCTGATGAGTCGAGGGATGATCGAGACTGGGGCGCTTGGCGGGCCGGTACCGCTATATCGGGCGAGCATCGTGCTCTATCTTGGGCTTGCCCTGGTGCTCTTCTGGGCCAGTCTGCGCCTTGCCCCACCCCGGCGCACCTGGCGCATCAACACCCTTGACGTGGCCTTGTTTATCGTCTTCCTCGGCTATCTGGTGCTGCTCTATGGGGCACGAGAATGGTGGTTGCCCGGCCTCGGAATCGTGTCTGAGCAACCATAACCCGGTCACGGTGGATCAACCGCAAAAATGACCACCCCATTGGCGGCATACAGTTGGGTAAAGCCGGGGCGACCCGCAAAAATCGTGGGTTGAAGCGGGCCACGTCCCTCGACCAGATAGATATGGGTCAGGCGTTCACGCCCAATCAGGTCGAAGATCGCCTGTTCGCCCCCGGGTTGGTAGCCAATCACCGTATCGCCCACCGCATTGACATGGTGCATAAACGCGGGCGAGCCATAGGTCGAAAGCACGGGCGGCGTACTCGTCCAGCGTCCGGTCAGGGGCATCAGCCACCAACCCCCATCTACGCCACGCCGCGCCGGGGCCAGCCAGGGGGCCGCGTTGATCAAGATCCGCGCATCAGGCGGTAGCTGCGCATCAGCCCAGGTCAGGGCCGCCAGATCGGCCTGATCGGCCAACACCGTGGTGGGATTCACGACACTGCGCAACTCGGAAGCCCCCCAGAAACCCAATCCCAGGATCAGGCTTGTGCCCGCCCCCAGCAGGGCCGGGTGCCAACGCGGGCGCACCTGCCCCCCCACAGCTTGGCTGAAACGCGCCGCCCCGCCCGCAATTAGCAGCGCCACCGGCAAAAACAGACTGATCACCACGGCGTCATTGTTTAAGAGCCAGAGCGTTGGCAACTGCACCCCGGCCACGCTTGGCACCAGAAAGGCCACTGCCAACAGCACCAGGGCTGGCTTACACTGGATCAGGCCAACGACCACGAATAGTACGCCGGTGGCCGCCACAAGCGGACTGAGCAGCCAGGGGTTGGCGGCGAGGAGCATCACCCCGACCCATAGCAGCAGGGTGGCCGTGTTGCGCTGACGGTACCATAGCCCGATCATGGCCCCAAGCAGGGCAAACGCGACCAACCAGTGCATCTGGCCCACCCAGAGCAAACCCGCATTGAAGGCGTTGTAGCTCTCGCTGCCAACCAAGCCCCCCGAACCCAGACCGGGCAAGAGGGTTCGGTTGAGCAAGAGCAACAGCCAGGGGGCGGTCAAGCCAGCGACGGCCAGGCCCAAAGCCAGACCAGCCCACAGTCGTTGGCGCACCTGGGGCCAAGCCTGCCCAAGCGCCCAGACCAGGCTCTGGGCTGCCAGCAGGGCCAGCGCAAAGATCAGTACCCGCACATGGACTAAACTCAGCCCGGCCAGCACCAGGGCCGTAACGAACCACCAGCCACGACGCGGTTGAGCGAGCCAGGCTTGCCAAGCGATGGCGGCCGCTGGCAACATCAACAGGCCCACCAGTTGGGTGTACCGGCCCCACGAAACATAGTAGGCCGGCATGAGCGAGAGCAGGCCCACCACCAGGGCCGCCACCGGCGCGGCTACCGGGCGTCGCCACAGCACCAGGGCCAGACCCGCCACCGTCAGGGCGTGCAGCGCATTGAAGATCTGGCCGCTCAACAGCAGCACATCGGCGGGTGATTGGCCTGCCACCTGGGCCACCGAAGCCACAAAGACGTGGTAGCCCCAATGGTAGGGCATCTCAACCACGGGCAGGTAGGGTTCCAGCGACGAGGGAGCCATGCCCGTTTCGAGCACGATCCGCACCATTAAGGCATGGTGTACCGAGTCAACCCAGGCTGGCAGGGCCAGATCGGCAATCTGCACAAACCGCGTCCAGAGGGTCAACGCAAAGATGATCAGGGTCAGCAAAAGCGTCAGGCCGGGCCATGCGACCCTGGTTTGGGCCAGATCACGCCAGGCCAACCCAAACGACACCAGGGCCAGTATCAGGGTGGCAAGACTCAGCACCGCAGGTGCAAGACTGATCGAAGCGGCCCAGAGCCATTGATAGAGCAGGGCCACCAGGCTCACACTCAGGCCCATCCAGAGGGTCAGGCGCACCAGCAGCGGACGCGACGGGCCACTGAGGTGGCGCTCGATCAGATAGCCCGGCGCACCCAACAGCACGAGTAGCGCCATCCCAAACTGGCCCACTGGGGTTAAGGTTGCCAGTAGGCCAAGCAAGCTCACAACAATCAAGAGGCGGCGCGCCGAACTCATACCTTAGTTTTTAGACTATCATTGCAGATCTTACCGCAGTCATCCATGCGCTGTGCGCACACCGCGCCATGAACATGCGCCGACGAAACCTGCCAGGTCTTATCCTTAGGCGGTGGTGGGCTTCCCTGTGGAAGACCTGGCAGGTTTGATGCGCGCTAGTTCCAGCGTACTCAGGTCAAAAAGGCATGATACGCCGGATTTTCGCTCTCATCGGCATGGGCATAACCCAGGCGATCGAGCGACTGGCGAAAACGGGTCAGATCAGGTTCGGGCACCTGGATGCCGGCCAGCACGCGCCCATGGGCGCTGCCGTGGTTGCGGTAGTGGAACAGACTGATATTCCAGGACTCGTCGAGTGATTCAAGGAACTGGAGCAACGCACCGGGGCGGTCAGGAAACTGAAAACTGTAGAGCCGCTCGTTGACCGCTTCGGGGGCACGGCCTCCCACAATATGGCGTAAATGGACAATCGCCAACTCATTCGCCGTCAGGTCAAGTACCTCGTACCCAGTGG